>CAYYOK010000100.1:0-2587 GCA_964473205.1 uncultured bacterium
CGAAGGCGAAGTCGAACATCTGCTCGAACCACCAGCTCACCGCGCTGATGGCGGCTGTCAACGTCTCGGCGCTGGGGGCTCAGGGGCTGCGCGAGATGGCGGTGGCCTCGGTGAAGAACGCGCACCGCTTGGCCGACGCGCTGGCCGCCGCCGGTGCCAGGCCCGTCACCGGCGCGCGCTTCTTCCAGGAGTTCGCGCTGCAGGTGGCCGGCGACCCCTCGAGGCTGCGCTCCGAGCTGGCCCGCCGCGGCATCGATGCCGGCGTGCCGGTCGGCGCCGAGTACGGGCTCGGCAACGCGGTGACGCTCGCCTGCACCGAGCTGACCGACGAAGCTCAGATCCAGACCCTCGTCTCGGCCCTTACCGAGCTGGGCGAGACGCGCACGGCCGTGACGGGAGCCGCCCATGGCTGACAGCCTGAGCGCCCCCAGCCAGCCGACCGACTTCCCGCTGATCTTCGAGCTCTCCAAGCCTGGCCGGCGCGGCTCCCGCCCGCCCGCCGCGGACGACAGCGGCCTCGAAGGGCTGCTCGGCGCCGAGAACCTGCGCCAGGTCGCGCCGCGGCTGCCCGAGGTCTCCGAGCTCGACCTGGTGCGGCACTACACGCAGCTCGCCCACCGGCAGTTCAGCATCGACGGCAACTTCTACCCGCTCGGCAGCTGCACGATGAAGTACAACCCAAAGGTCAACGAGGAAGCCGCCAGGCTGTTCCAGGACCTGCACCCGTACCAGGACCCCGAATCGGCTCAGGGCGCCCTGCAACTGCTGTGGGAGCTGCAGCGCGACCTGTGCGCGCTGACCGGCATGGACGCGGTCAGCCTGCAGCCTGCCGCCGGCGCTCACGGCGAGCTGGCGGGCGTGCTGATGATCCGCGCCTACCACGCTTCCAGGGGCGAGGGCGAGACCAGGCGCGTCGTGCTCTGCCCTGACGGTGCTCACGGCACCAACCCGGCCACGGCGGCGATGGCCGGCTTCACCGTCAAGGAGATCCCCAGCGGTCCCAACGGCGAGGTCGACTTCGAGGCCTTCAAGGCCGCCCTCGGCCCCGACACGGCCGCGGTGATGCTCACCAACCCGAACACGCTCGGCCTGTTCGAGACGCGGATCACGGATATCGCCAACGCCGCGCACGAGGCCGGCGCGCAGCTCTACTACGACGGCGCCAACCTCAACGCCATCGTCGGGCGCGTGCGTCCCGGCGACATGGGCTTCGACGTCGTGCACCTCAACCTGCACAAGACGTTCTCGACCCCGCACGGCGGCGGCGGTCCGGGCGCCGGTCCTGTCGGCGTCAAGGCGCACCTGCGCGAGTTCCTGCCCGCGCCGCTGATCGCCAAGGACGGCGAGCGTTTCGTGCTCGAGACCGACCTGCCTCGTTCGATCGGCCGGATGCGCAGCCACTTCGGGAACTTCGGCAACCTGGTTCGGGCCTTCACCTACATCAAGGCGCTGGGCCTCGACGGTTTGCGCGAGGTCAGCGGCCACGCCGTCCTGAACGCCAACTACCTGCGCGTGCGGATGAGCGAGCTCGGTTTCGGGATACCGTTCGACCGCATCAACATGCACGAGTTCGTGGCGCAGCCGCCAGGCAGCCTGAGGACTCTGGACATCGCCAAGGCTCTCCTCGACTACGGCATGCACCCGATGACGGTCTACTTCCCGCTGATCGTCAAGGAGTCGATGATGGTCGAGCCGACCGAGACGGAGTCGTTGGAGACGATCGACGCGTACGTCGATGCTCTCGGCGAGATCCTGGCGCGGGCCGCGGCCGACCCGGACTACCTGCAGGATGCGCCGTACCACACGCCGGTCAGGCGCTTGGACGAGGTGCGGGCCGCGCGGCAGCCGGTGTTGCGGTATGCGTTTCCGGACGAGGGTGGGGGTTCCTAGGCCATAAGGCTCCTCCGCTTGGTTAGCGCTCCCGAGCGGGTTCCCGGCGCTTGGAGTTGGGTGTCCTGGGTGTCTTGGCGCGACCCCCTACGCTAGGCGTTCGCCTAGATCGGGGTGGGGTGGGATGTGGTTGCGGGGACCCCTATGCTCAGATGGCTCGCGTCAAGGCGTGTGAGCAGTGGCTTCTATCCAAAGACGCACCAGTACTGGCCGCGGCGATCATGTGCGCAGCGGACGTCTTGGTAACGGGCGATCGCAGGCACTTCAAACCACTCTGGGGCAGAATCGTCGAGGGAGTCATCGTGCTCACACCCCGGCAGGCACTTGAGCGAGTTCTGGTAAGCGGAGCTGGGTAGCGCGCATCATCTGAGCTTGCGAGCGCTGGACCCGGGACCCCCTAAGCTAGGCAGTTGCCTACCGTAGGGGTACGCAAAAGGAGGTACGGAGGCCTCCACTGTCGAGCGGGTACTCCTAAGAACTCTCCCCCACCTCGACGCGCACCCGCTTGGCGCTCAGATGATCGGCCGCTGAGGCGGTCAGACGGACATCCCCAAGCAGGGCGCTGTCCCCGACCTTCGGGACGCGCCCGAGCATCAGCGCCAGGTAGCCGCCGACGCTCCGCACCTGCTGCTCCTCGGCCGCGTCCACCGAGCCGCGGTCAACGGCAACACCGGCCTCCACCAGCAGGTCGACGAGC
>CAYYOK010000100.1:2597-12588 GCA_964473205.1 uncultured bacterium
ACCGCCCCATGGCCGCAGAGCCTGTCGATATCGCCGAACAGCAGCAGGTCGCCCAGCTCCTCGAGGTCGTACTCCCCGGCCACCGACCAGCCGCGCCCCGGCAGCGGCCGCACGGCCGGCGCCGCGAGCTCCTCGGCGGTCGGCACGTCGCCCACCAGCTCCTCGAGCAGGTCGTTCACCGTGACGATGCCGTCTACCCCGCCGTACTCGTCGAGCACGATCGCGAAGTGCACGCCCGAGCTCTTGAAGCGCTCCAACAGCGTCAGGATCGGCATGGTGGCAGGCACGAAGAGCGGCTCGCGCAGGTGCTGGGCGAGATCGACCTCGTCGCCGCGCAGCAGGGCCGGCAGCAGGTCGCGCACCCTGACCACGCCGCGGATCTCGTCGATGTCGCCGTCCGACACGAGGTAGTACGAGTAGGGCCTCTTCTCCAGCAGCTCGGGCAGCCCGGCCGTGCCGAAGCGCGCGTCGAGCCAGGCGACGTGCCTCCTCGGCGTCTGGATCGCGGTGACGCGCCGCTCGCCGAGCCAGAAGGCGTTCTGGATGATCTCGCGCTCGGCCGGCTCGACCGTTCCCTGCTCGAGCCCCTCCTCGACCAGCAGGTTGATGTCCTCCTCGCGCACGATCTCCCGGCGCAGGTTGCTGACGCCGGCCAGGCGCAGCACCAGGTTGGTCGAGGCGCTGAGCAGCCCGACGAGCGGCGAGGCGAGGCGCGACAGCCTCGTCATCAGCGGCGCCACGCGCCGCGCCACGGTCTCGGGCGCTAGCAGGGCGAGGCGTTTGGGCACCAGCTCGCCGACCACCACCGACAGGTAGGTGATCAGCGCGACGACCGTGAACAGGGCCAGCGGGTAGGCGGCCGGCGCGAGCAGCGGCACGCGGCCGATGATCTCGGACAGAGGACCGGCCAAGGCCGCTCCGCCGAACGCGCCGGAGAACACCGTGATCAGGGTGATGCCGATCTGGACGGTCGAGAGGAACTGGGTCGGGGACTCGGCGAGGGCCGCGGCCTTGTCGGCGCCGGCGTCGCCGCGCTCGGCCTGCGACTTGAGCTTCAGGCGGTTGGATGAGACCATCGCGATCTCCGCCATCGCGAAGACGCCGTTCGCCAAGATCAGGGCGAGGATGATGGCGGCCTCTAGCATGCGCTCAGCCTAGGGCATGAGCTTCAGGTGCTGCAGCTACTCGAGCCTTCGCCGGCCGGCGCGGCCGCCCCGTCGGTCCTGAAGCTGTGGCCGCAGCCGCACTCGGAGGACGCGTTCGGGTTCGTGACGCTGAAGCCGCCGCCCATCAGGTTCTCGACGTAATCGACCTGCGAGCCGCGCAGCAGCGGCCAGCTCTTCTGGTCCACGACCAGCGTCACGCCGCGGTTCTCGAAGACCTTGTCGCCCTCGAGGCGGCGGTCATCTATCAGCATCCCGTACTGGTACCCGCTGCAACCGCCAGACTTGACGTAGACGCGCAGGGCCGCGGCCAGCTTGCCGCTCTTGGCAACCAACTCGAGCGCCTTGCTGGCGCCGGCGTCGGTGAAGGTCAGGTCCTCAGTCATGGTGCTCTCAGACTGCATGCATGTCTTATAGCACGCGCCCGCGGGGGTCGCGTGTATGGCGGTTCGCGAAGCGGCTGCCCACGCTACGCTATGGCCGACCATGCGTCTCATCCTGCTCGGCCTGACGTTCTTCGCGCTGCTCGTGGCCCATGGCGTGCAGTCTGACGTGGATCAGGCAGACACCACCCCTGTCGGGCCATCCGCCCAAGCCCAGCGCGCCGCCGAGCTCTACCTCCTCTCCTGCGCCACCTGCCACGGCGACACCGGCCTCGGCTTCGCGGAGGCGGTCTCCGCCTTCCCCGAGGATCACCGCTACTGCGCGCAGTGTCACCACCCGCAGAACTCCGCGACCATGCCGGGCTCGCAGATCGGCCTCTCGACCATGGCGTTCTCGCTCGGCGACCCGCCGCCTCTGGCCGAGCGGGAGCGGCTCGAGCGCTTCGTGACCGCCGGGGCGCTCTACCACTACATCAGGGCGGCGATGCCGCGCTGGGCTCCGGGCAGCCTGGACGACGAGGCGTACCTGGACCTGACCTCGCACCTGCTGCGGCTGGTGGGCGTGATGAGCGAGGACGAGACCCTCACCCACGAAGCTTTGGACGGTTTCCGGCTGGAGTGAGCGCGCGTGATAAGGTACACGCGTCGCAACACAGAGACACTCCGCCCCGGTCCAAGCCCGGGTGTGGGGTCTTGTGGGTTCCGTCCTTCGAGGATGGAAGCTGGGCACAGAGGAGGTAGAGAGATGAAGAGGATCGCCAGGGTTCTTACCATCGTCGTGGCCGCGCTGCTGGTGCATGCGCAGGCGCAGGGCGACCCGAACGTCTTCAACTTCGGCGTCTACTTCGAGCCGTCCGGCGTCGACCCGCACATCAGCACCGATGCGGCCGCCACCTGGATGGCCAACAACCTCTACGACACCCTCATCCGTTACGACACCGAGACGCTGGCCGACGGCACGGTGGTCGGCACCACCAACTACAAGCCGTGGTTGGCGGAGTCCTGGACCGTGTCGGATGACGGCCTCACATACGTCTTCCAGATCCGCCAGGGCGTGCCTTTCCACGACGGCTCGATCCTCAGCGCCGAGGACGTCGCGTTCTCGCTCCAGCGGGTGCTCACGCTCAACTTCGCTCCCGCGCAGCTCCTGCGCACCTGCATCGGCGTCGATGACGTCAGCGTCACGGCCCCTTACGAGGTGACCGTCCAGCTCCAGAACGCGTGCCCGTTCTTCCTGGGCCTGCTGGTTCAGACCCCGACGGGCGCCATCCACAGCCAGGCTTATGTCACGGCCAACGGCGGCGTGCAGGCCGAAACCATCAACGAGCACATGCGCAACAACGCCATGGGCACCGGCCCGTTCACCTGGGGTAGCTGGGAGCCGGGCGTCGTCTACGAGCTCCTGGCCTTCGAGGACCACTGGTCCGGCCGTCCGCTGCTCGACGCGGTCAGCTTCCGCTTCATCTCCGACCTGGCCAGCCAGTACGTGCTGATGCAGCAGGGCAGCCTCGACGCCATGTACAACCCGCCCATCGACATCCTCGAGCAGGCGCTGGTCAACCCCAACCTGAAGGTGCTCGACCAGCTCACGATCGGCCTGCAGACGCTCTACATGCCGAACAAGAACCCGCCTTTCGACGACCCGCGCGTGCGCCAGGCGGTGCAGCTCGCCATCAACCAGCAGGAGATCATCGACGCGGCCACGCTCGGCCTGGCGACACCGGCGCGCAGCGCCTTCCCCAGCCTGCTGCCCGGCTTCACCGACGCCCACTGGGACTACGACCGCGACGTCGAGCGCGCCCGCGCCCTGCTCGCGGAGGCCGGCTACCCGAACGGCTTCGACACCACCATCGCCTACAACAGCGGCAACGCCCAGCGCGAGATCTCGGCGGTCGTCGCCCAGGCGCAGCTCGCCGAGGTCGGTATCCGCGCCGAGGTGCAGGCCGTCGCGTGGCCGACCTTCGTCGAGGGCTTCCAGCAGGGGACGATGCCGATGTACGTGGTCTCCGGCCTGGCCGCGCCGGTGCCCGACCAGTTCGTGCGCAACACCTTCGCCAGTGCCTCGGCCGGCCCCGGCGGCAACTACGCCTACTACTCCAACGCCGAGGTGGACGCGCTCGCGGCCGAGCTGGCCGAGACGGTCGATGCGGACGCCCGCGCCGCGATCATGGACCGCATCCAGGCCGTCCTGATGGCCGAGATGCCGTCGGCGTTCCTGTACAACGCGGTGCTGCCGTACGTGGTGAGGAACGTAGTCAACGACTGGATCATCTACCCGTCCGGCGACTGGTTCTTCAACACGTTGTACAAGAACTGAGACCGATGGACCTCAGGCGGGGGCGGGCTTTCGGGTCCGCCCCCGCTTGGTTCGCCCTCGCCTAGGCCGAGCCGCTCAGATGCTGCCCTACATCCTTCGCCGCTTAGCCGCCATCCTGCTGCTGGTGGTGGGCATAAGCCTGGTCACCTTCACCCTGGTGAGGATGGTTCCCGGCGACCCGGTGGCGCTCTACTACGGCGGCATGCCGGTGGATGCGGACATCGAGGCGGCGCTGAGGCGGCAGTGGGGCTTGGACCGGCCCTTGCCGGTGCAGTACCTCCACTACCTGGGCGGCGTGCTGCGAGGCAACCTGGGGGTGTCGCTGGCCAACGGCAGGCCGATCATGTCGGACCTGATCAGGCGCTTCCCCGCCACGGTCGAGCTGACCTTGGCGGGCGTCTTCCTGGCGTTGCTGGTCGGCGTGCCACTAGGGGTGGTGGCGGCACTGCACCGCGACCGCGCCGCCGACCACCTCCTGCGCATCGGCTCGCTGATCTCGCTCGGCATGCCCAACTTCTGGCTCGGCCTGGTGATCATCTTCGTCTTCGGCTACCAGCTCGGCGTCTTCCCACCGGCCGAGGGCCGGCTGGCGGCCGGCATCGCCGCGCCGGCCAACATCACCGGCCTCTTCACCATCGACAGCCTGCTGGCAGGCGACCTGCGGGCGTTCCGCTCCTCCCTGGCGCAGCTCGCGGCTCCCGCCATCACGGTGGCCATGGGGCTCATCGCGGTGATCATCCGCATGCTTCGCGCCGGCATGCTCGAGGAGCTGGGCAAGGATTACGTGCGCACCGGGCGCTCGAAGGGCCTGACCGCCAACCGCGTCTACTACAAGCACGCTCTGCGCAACGCCATCATCCCGACCATCACCGTGGTCAGCATCCAGATCGGCTACCTCCTGGGAGGCAACGTGCTGGTCGAGGCGATCTTCGCCTGGCCCGGGGTGGGACTCTATTTCATCAACTCGATCAACTCGCTCGACTACAACGCCGTCATCGGCACGACGCTGCTGATCGCCATCGTCTTCGCGCTCATCAACCTGTTCGTCGACATCTTGAACGCGTTCGTAGATCCCAGGATCCACTATGGCTAGCCGGACCGCCGGAGTGACCGCCGAGCTGAGCGCGCTCTCGAGCAAGCGCCGCTTCCGGCCGAACTCGTCACTGCTGCTGGGCGGCGCGATCGTGCTGTTCATGGTGCTTGCAGCGGTGTTCGCGCCGCTGCTGACGCCTTACGATCCGATCCGGCTCAACATCGCCTCGCGCTTCCAGCCGCCCTCCGCCGAGCACTGGTTCGGCACCGACCAGTACGGCCGCGACGTGCTGACGCGCGTGCTGCACGGCGCCCGCTACGACCTGCTCATAGCGGTGCTGGCCGTGGCCCTGGCGGCCGGCATCGGCACGCCGCTCGGCCTGATCGCGGGCTACTTCCGGGGCTGGACCGACACCGTGATCATGCGCCTGATGGACCTGCTCCTGGCCTTCCCCAACATCCTGCTGGCGATGACGCTGGCCGCCGTGCTCGGCCCCAGCCTGAACAACGCCATCCTGGCGGTGGCCATCGTGGGCATCGCCGGCTACGCGCGCATCGCCTACGCCTCGACGCTCTCGGCCAAGGCCGACGTCTACGTGGAGGCGGCCAGGGCTTTGGGGGCCTCGCACCACCGCCTGATGCTGCGAGCCATCCTGCCTGCGATCATCGCCCCGATCGTCATCCGCGGCACGCTGGGCATGGGCTTCACCATCCTGCTGGCGGCGGGGCTGGGTTTCATCGGCCTCGGCGCCCAGCCGCCGACCCCGGAGTGGGGCGCGATGATCAACGAGGGGCGCAACCAGGTGATCCTGGGCCGGTGGTGGACGTCGGTGTTCCCTGGGCTGGCGATCGTGCTGCTGGTGACCGGGTTCAACCTGTTGGGAGATGGGCTCAGGGACGCACTGGATCCGCGCACGCGGTGAAGAGAGCTGGGCATCCACTCCCGCACGAAGACAACCAAGAAAGCGCCCGAACCGATGACAGGTTCGGGCGTTTCCTATCTCCTGAGAGACGACGAAATGGCGGGGGCAGCAGGACTTGAACCCGCGACCTACGGTTTTGGAGACCGCCGCTCTACCAACTGAGCTATACCCCCAGGCCGCCTTGCCGAAGAGAGAGTATAGCAGAAGGCGTTCGGACCCTTGCCTCTCACATCTAGCTCTCATCCCCCATTCGGGGGTAGTAGACACGAGCAGCACCAGCTACCTTACGCTCGCGGTTCTAGTCCTTTCCCGACCCATCGACGCGCCACGCGCCTGGCCGGGAGCGCCCCCCGAACCGTTGGAACTTCTCGGGCGTTGAAACAGGAGCTAGGAGGTCGAATGCAGAGACACCTTCACCGACGACACCTCCGACAGCGTGGCTTGACGACGATCGAGCTTCTGATCGTCATGGCCATCTTGGCGATCGTCGCCACACTTGGCATCATCAACTACCGGCAGATCCTGCGCGGTCAAGAGGAGCGCGCTGCCGTGCAGTCGATCCAGCAGACCGTTTGGCAGGGCGCGACGGCCGCCGCGGCGCGCGGCGTGCTGGTGAACCTGGTGCGGTCGGGCAACGAGTTCAGGCTCGTCGACACCAACTCTGGCGCGGTGCTGAAGCGCTTCGACCTGCCCAACGGCGTGACGAGCAACTGGCCAGCCAACCAGCCGCTGGTCTTCACGCCCCCCGGGAAGGTAGCTCCCAACTCCCTGACCTCACTGCCCTCGCCGTTGACGATCACGTCTTCCGAAGGCAGGGTGACGCGCCTGACGGTGTCCTTGATAGGCGAAGTTCGAGCGGAGGCACAACCGTGACGGCAGTGACTCAGGCCTCCAGGCGCATCCTGGGGCTTACGGTGGTCGAGGTTCTCGTGGCCTTGGCGGTACTGGGCATAGTGACCGCAGCCATCACCACCACCTACATCAGCAGCATCCGCAACAACTCCGATGCAGGCATGCGGACGCAGAGCGCGCAGCTGCTCAACGGGATCGGGCGGCGCGTTGCCGGCGCCGAAGGGTCCGTGCTGCCGCAGTCAGGGACGCCGCTCGTCCTGGATTACGGCGAGGTCGGACCCGCGTTCCCCGATCTCTCCGGGGACGGCTACGCCGACCCTAGCCGCTACCGTCTCACGATCACCAACGTCGGCCCGGTGCAACTGGGTGGCGCCGAAGTCACTCACTACCGCATCGAAGTCTGCGTCCGAGCCCAAGGCGGCGGAGCCGAGCGTTGCCTGACCGGCAACACCGCCGGTCCCGACCCGTCGCCGCCTGGCGACCCGCCCGCGCAGCTTCCGGGGATCAACTGACCATGAGGAACTGGGCTGCAAGACACGGCTTCACGATGATCGAGATGCTGATCGCGCTCGCGATCCTCGGGGTCATCATCGGCATCACCTACGCCGCCGTGACCCAGGGCCTGCGCGTGCAGAGCGGCCAAGAGGCCGCCACCAGCGCCCAGGCGCGGCTCAGGCGCGTCGCCGAGGTCTTCACGCAGGAGGTCAGGAGCGCGGTCCTCGGCGCCATCGGTGACGTGCCTTACGACTCCGACTCGGCCGCGGTCTCGTTCATGCTCCTCGACGGCGGGGCAGGCTTCCAGGTCACGACCATCGACGCGGCGTCCAACAACCTTCAGGTCATGACCTCCGCTGCCGCCCTGGGCGCCCCCGGCACGCAGTTGATGCTGGTCGATGCGGGTGGTCAAGCCGTCCTGTTCACCCTGTCCAGCACCGCGGGAACGACCATGCCCATCACCGTGAGGCCCACGGGCTCGGCCTGCTTCCTGGGGCTAGCCTCGTCAGGAAGCAACGTCAACTCGTTGCTGTTCCGCGTCAAGACCATGGGCCTCAGTTACGACGCGGCCGATGAGACGCTCTACCAGACGGAGGGCGCTGAGGACGAGCTCGCTCTGGCGTTCAACCTCACCGGCGTCGAGATCGACTACATCTACCGCGACGGCAACACTGGAACGCTTCACACCCTCGACCTCCCACTGAGGGACGCGAACGACCTTCCGACGCGCAACGGCGTCTTCAACGGCGCCTCGGTCGAGCTGACGCGGCTGCAGATCGAGCTGCGGAGCGAGGCGCGCGCGCTGACCGGAACTGTCGAACGGAGCTACGTCAGCCACGTAGACCTGGCATCGAACCCCAGCTTCACCATCAAGGCGGTGTCACCATGCGAGTGAACGGCATGCGCGAGCGCGGGTTCGCGCTCATCATCACGCTCCTGACCATGGTCGTGGTCGCTGGCATCGGGACGTTGCTGGTGGCTCGGACCGTGAACGAGATCCGGCACAGCGGCGACGACTCTGCGATCGTCCAGACCCTGCTGTTGGCGCGCGGCGGTGCGAACCTCGGTGGCGCCCTCCTGGCGTCGGACATCCGCAACGAGCTCGACTCGATCGTGAACGTCCGCTCGAGCACGACTACCTGTTGGTCGTTCGGTACCGGGCTGTGCACGGCCGACGGCCCTACCCCAGCGTCGGTCGCCTCTGACCTGACCGGATCGAACTCGGTCGCCACGCAACTGCAGGCGCGGATCGACTCGCTGCTGTGCGGTTCGGACGCTTCGGCGTTCGGAGCCGGCTCCGAGGTGCGCATCAGGGTCTTCGTCACGAGCCAGAGCTGCGGCGATAACCTGCCCGGCAACATCACGCTGCCGCAAGGTCGCTTCGTCGAGGGAAACGCGCGTCCGGCCAACCAGGACTACGCAATCCCGTTCGTTATGGTGTCGGAGGCCGAGCTCGGCCAGTACCGCAGGAACGTCGTACTGCAGGGCGAGTACCGGTTCCAGGTGGGTCGCGTGACGTTCGCCCAGTACGCGCTCTTCACCAACGTCCACCGCACCAGCTCGGGCAGCAGCGGATCCGCGGTCTGGTTCACCGAGAACACGCTGTTCGACGGTCCGGTTCACACGAACGAGTACTTCAGGTTCTTCTCCAACCCGTGGTTCGGGCACATGGTGACGACCGCAGGCTGCCCTACCAACAGGCGCGGCAACCGGATCAACCCGTCGACGGGCAACTGGGAGGAGTACTGCACCAGCCACGACTACGGTGCCTACTTCCACAACGCGTCCACCACGCTCAGGCGGAACCTCGGGACCAGCCCCTCGTTCGGCTCCAACCCCGTCAACCGTCCAGAGCTCGCCGGGGGCGTCGATTGGGAGTCCGAGTACATCCCCCTTCCCTCGAACTCCTATGAGCAGGAGATGGAAGCTCTCAACTCCGGCATCCACTTCGGGATCGGCCAGAACCTGTCGAGGCTCAGGATGTGGGCCGGAGACGCGGCCGGCAACTCACCGACCTTGGTCAACGGCGTGTGGACTCCTCGCACCACCTACCAGTACATCGAGGGCTTCCGCTGCACCAGCACCAGCAGCGGCTACTGCACCAACGAGACGCGCGTCGCGAGGTACCGCGTGAGCGAGAGCGGCGTCCTGCAGGTCCTCAACTCCTCGAACAACTGGGTTCAGGCCTACAACGCCTTCGGTCAGCCGATCACCAACTTCAACGGCGTGGTCTTCGTCGATGGTCAGGTCGAGCGTTTCGGCGGGCCGAACCGCACCAACGCGAACAACCCCGACACCGCCGCTCCAGCCCTGGCCCACTTCTCCCAGATCACGTTGGCGACCGAGCACCAGGTGCGGATCACCAGCGACCTCAAGTACGAGGATCCGCCGTGCAGCTCGGCGCCGACGCGCCTGGCGAACGGGACGGTCCAGCGGGCCGTGTGTAACAACCTCGACGCGCTCAACGTCTTCGGTCTCTACACTCAGAGCGCCAACGTGCTCATCGGACACAACCACGGCTCTTCCGGCACTAGGCCCACCTACAACGCGCCGAACAACGTTCACATCCACGGCGTGCTCATGAGCTCCGAAGGGATGGTCACGGTCGAGGACTACGGCGAGGGCAGCGCGCGAGGCGCCGTCAACCTCATCGGTGGCATCATCGAGAACCACTACGGAGCCTTCGGCACGTTCAGCACGAGCAGCGGAGCGATGCTGACCGGTTACAGCCGCAACTTCACTTACGACCAGCGGACGTACAGCTCGGTCTCGCCCCCATACTTCCCGACCATCGGCCTCGACCGCGTCAAGGGCGTGAGCGTCTTC
>CAYYOK010000101.1:0-12530 GCA_964473205.1 uncultured bacterium
CGGGGAACTCCATCTCCATGCCGACCTCGACCTCGTCGTCGAGCTCGAGGGCCTCGGCGAGGGTGATCTCCTTGTCGGTGTCCTCGATCTCCTCGACGACGCGCCTGATGACGACGATGTCCATCTCGCCGGTCTCGGGGTCGAGCGAGACCTCGATGGCCTTGCCCGGCATGATCGTGCGCTCGAAGGCCTGCTGCAACGCCTCCTCGAGGCTCTCCAGCAGCTGCTCCTTGTCGAGGTTGCGTTCGGCTGCCAGCAGGTTCAGCGCGTCTACGAACTCCTTGTTCATTCACTTCTCCCTTGCTATTCAGTTGTTGCCCCGCGGCTCGTATCGGCCGCCGTCAGGCGGCCGCGGGATGGCTCAGCGGGGCGTGTCGGGCCACTCGGCCAGACGAGCCATCTCCAAGTCGGCGACGTCGACGACGAGGCTCTCGCCGGCGACGTCGAAGGTCACCGCCTCACCGGCGACGGACACGACCTTGCCCTTGCGGGTGACGCCGCCGGTGCGGAACTTGACCTGCAGGTCGACGAAGCGCTCGAAGTGACGCGCCCTGATCAGCGGCCGCTCGGCCCCAGGCGACTCGACGTCGAGCCGGTAGGGGACTTCGAACGGGTCCAAGCGGTCGAGCTCGAGGCCGAAGACCTCGGACGCCTTGGCGACGTCGTCCATGGTCACGATGCCTTCGTCGAGGCGGTCGATGCGCAGCAGAAGCCTGCGGCTGCGGCCCGATGCGGAGCTGACCAGCTCCAACACCTCGTAGCCGAGGGGTTCTAACACCTCGGTGGCCGCCGCTTTCAGATCCACTGCCTACCTCCGCTCTCCCCGTCATGAAAAGGGGTGGGCCTGAAACCCACCCGCTAGTCGCCGGGAAGATGTCCACCCACTATCTTAGACCTTGCAGGCGGTGGGTGCAAACGCCGTCGGGCTGTTCTCTGGACGAGAACGACCCCGGTGATGTTAGCCTTGACCCTCGGGTGTGGCCATGCGGCCACAGGACCTCGGAAGGTCGGGCCGCCTTCCTCACGGCTTCTATGCCGAGAGGGAGGTAGATGAGCACGAACGCGGTTCCACCCCGCCACGACGACATCCCATCACGACCGCCCGAAGCGTGGGAGCCGCTGCTGCGGCTGACGCGCCTCGCCACCAGACCGCTGGAGCGCTTCCTACACATCCAGGCTTCGAGCGGTCTGCTGCTGTTACTGGCCGCGGCGGCGGCCCTGATCCTCGCCAACTCGTCCTGGGCTACCGCCTACGAAGCGCTCTGGCACACACCTGTCGGCATCCGCATCGGTAGCTTCGCCTTCGAGAGGAACCTCGAGTGGCTGGTCAACGACGCGTTGATGGTGATCTTCTTCTTCGTGATCGGGCTCGAGATCCGTCGCGAGATGCACCACGGCGAGTTGGCCGATCTGCGTCGGGCGGCACTGCCCCTGGCGGCAGCGCTCGGTGGCATGGCCGTGCCGGCTGTCATCTTCCTGGCGATCGCGGCTCCGGAGGTGCGCGGCGGCTGGGCGGTTCCGATGGCGACCGACATCGCCTTCGCAGTCGGCATCCTTGCTCTGCTGGGTAGGCGCGTCCCCACGGCGCTCAGGGTGCTGCTGTTGGCCGTGGCCGTCATCGACGATCTAGGTGCCATCGTCGTCATCGCGCTCTTCTACTCGTCCGATTTCTCGTGGTCGGGTCTGCTGGTAGCTGCGCTGGGCTTCTTGGGCATCTTCGCCATGCAGCGCTTCGGCGTCCGCTCGAAGATCGCATACGTAGTGCCCGCCGTGGTCGCGTGGGCCGGGATCTACACCGCCGGTATCCACCCCACGATCGCGGGTGTCATCGTCGGACTCGTCACGCCGGTGCGCGTGTGGCTGGGGCCCGCAGGGTTCTTGACTGGTGTGCGCAGCGAGCTCGAGCAGCTGGCCGAGAGACTGCCCGCAGGTCTCAGCTCCAGCGAGCTGGCGCAGCGGTTGAGAAGGGTGAACCTGGCACGGCGCGAGGCGATGTCGCCGGCCGAGAGCCTGATCGAGACCCTGCACCCATGGGTCGCGTACGTCATCATGCCGCTGTTTGCGCTGGCCAACGCTGGCGTCGCGTTCTCGTCCGTCACCATCGACGCCGTCACCTGGAGGCTGATGCTGGGCATCGCCCTCGGCCTGGTGCTGGGCAAGCTCGCCGGGATCGCGCTCGCCTCCGGGGCCGCCGTGCGTCTGGGTTTCAGCGCCTTGCCGCGCGGCGTCGATGGGCGCCACGTCGTGCTTCTCGGTCTCGTGGCCGGCATCGGCTTCACGATGGCGCTGTTCATCGCCCAGCTCGCGTTCACCGACGCCAACCAGCTCGCCGCGGCGAGACTTGCTGTGCTGACCGCCAGCGGCATCGCCGGGGTCGCGGCCATGCTGTTCGGGAACTTGGTGCTGAAGCCTGGGGAGGCCTCAGCCGTGCAGCCGACGGCGGATGAGGTCGAGAGCCAAGGTGCCGGGTGAGCGCCCCTCGAGTCGCTGTAGCCTCCTTCCTCGCAGCCATACTCGTCGGGACGCTCCTGCTGTCGATGTCCGCCTCCGGCGCCGACGGGCAACGGCTGGCGCTGATCGACGCGCTGTTCATGGCCACCAGCGCCCTGTGCATCACTGGGCTGGCCGTAATCGAGGCGGGCGTTGACCTCTCCGCCCTCGGACAGACGGTGCTCCTCGGTCTGATCAAGGTCGGCGGCTTCGGGGTGGTGACGCTAGGGGTCCTGATCGCGCTCGCCACCGGGCGCCGGATCGGCTTCAAGGAGCGCATGAGCTACAGCCTGGTTCACAACCCTGCGCAGTTTGGCGGGGTGGTCCGCCTCCTGCGCAATGTCTTCTTGTTCATGACCACGATGGAGCTCCTCGGAGCGGGGCTACTCTGGCTACGCCTCGGCGCCGCGAACGTGGAGAACGCTGCGTTCGTGGCACTGTTTCACGGCGTGAGTGCGTTCAATCACGCAGGCCTGTCGACGTTTCCAGGCAGCCTCGAGCGCTTCGCGACCGACCCGGTAATCGTGTTGACGGTCGCCGCTCTGATCGTCGTCGCCAGCCTGGGGACGGTAGTCGTGTTCGAGCTCGCAGGGATCGTCCGCTTTCGGGGCACACGTCGCCCGCGCCTGACGCTGCACACGAGGCTCGCTCTCATCGCGACTGCATTTCTGATCGTGGCGGGCGGGATCTCCATGGCCGCCATGGAGTGGTCCAACCCGGCCACATTGGGCGAGATGAGCACCTTCGACAGGATCACCTCCAGTCTCTTCCAGGCCGTCACGCCTCGCAGCGCGGGTTTCAACACCGTCGACTTCGGGGAGATGCGCCAGGGCACGCAGCTGGCCACGATGCTGCTGATGTTCGTGGGTGGCAGCCCCGGCTCGGTGGCCGGCGGGATCAAGACGACGACGTTCGTCATCTTGCTGGCGAGCATCTGGCAGATCAGCCGCGGATCGAGGGAACTCAACCTCCTCGGACGTCGCGTCGAGACCGCCTTGATCATGAAGTCGGCAGCGATCTGCACCTCGGGCGTGCTGCTCGTGGGAGGCGCCGCCACCCTGCTCAGCTTCACCGATCCCGACAAGAGCCTTACCGAGATCGTCTTCGAGGTGATCTCAGCGGTCAGCACTGTCGGGCTTTCACTCGGGATCACCGGACAGCTGAGCGAGCCGGGCAAGCTGATCGTCGCGGCGTTGATGTTCATCGGCAGGATCGGGCTGCTGACTTTCCTACTGGCTTTCGTGCAGAGGAAGTACCGGCCGCCCGTGCGCTACCCGCGCGAGGACGTGCTGGTCGGATGAGCCCGCCCGAGCCGGTTGACGGAGCCGAAGTTTCCAGGAGGTCGGAATGAAGATAAGGCAGTATCTCGTGTTGGGAGCCGGCAGGTTCGGCACGGCGGTCTCGACGACGCTGTACGAGATGGGGCATGAGGTCGTCACCGTCGATAGGAACGAGCTTCTCATCGAGGCAATCATGGGGCGGGTGACTCACGCCGTGGTCGCAGATGCCACGGAGGAGGCCGCGCTGAGCCGGCTGGGCGTCCGGAACTTCGACGCGATCGTCGTCGCCATCGGAGTCAACTTCGAAGCGAACGTTCTCGCCACCACGCTCTTGAAGAGTCTTGGGGCGAAGTTCGTGGTCAGCAAGGCGACGAATCGACTCACCGCCGAGGTGCTCGCGCGGGTCGGGGCCGACAAGGTCGTGCGCCCGGAGCACGACATGGGCGTCCAGCTCGCCAAGCAGTTCGCCGCCCCGAAGGTGCTCGAGGCCATCGAGTTCGGAACCGGCCACGAGGTGCTCGAGATCGTGGCGCAAGAGCCTCTCTTGGGCACTCTCGGCGACCTTCAGCTCCCGAGGCGCTTCAGAGTCCACATGATCGCGGTAGAGCGCGACGGGCAGGTCGAACTCAACCCCACATCCGACTTCCAAGTCGTGAAGGGCGACAAGGCGGTGCTGATCGGTGACCGCCACTCTCTAGCTCAGTTGCGCGCCTGGCTCGACTGATCTTGACCACGACGTCGTGCGCGCTGGTGCTACGCTCGATGGCGCATATGAACGAGGTAGCCCGACAGAACAGCTCGTCAGGTAGCTGGGGCGAGCGGCAGCTTTTGGTGCACGTGAGCCCTGAGCTCGCCGACATCGTGACCAGCTTGCTTCTCGCGCTGTTCCCGGATCGTCAGCTGTACCGAGAGGTCGTGGGTTCGGAGCCGCATGGGCCTAGCAGCCTAGCAATGGCTCCCGGCATAGACGCGGCGGGATACGAGAAGCTCAAGAGGTACATCTATCAACTCTCAGACAGGGCCGAGTGGAGCGCGCGCAACGCCCTGGCGCGTGAGGTCAATGACCGGAGCGGAACGTATCTCGAGCTGATAGTGCCGATCGCTCCTGAGGCCTATGCCGGCGGCCCAGCCCTCGTAGGGCCTTTCGCAGAAGAAGCCGCTGCCGACGAGTTCGGTTCACTGCATTCGGGACCGACGCTGTCGCACGACACGTATCCGACCGCCGGCGGTTGGCTCGCCGACCTGTTCGAGATTCCAGCGCCCGGTTGGGAGAGCGGCTTGCGTTGACAGCGCACGCCCAGCTGCATAGACTCGACCCCATGAGAAGCCCAGTGGCTTCAGGATTGCTTCACAGCGCGTCGTTTACCAGCTAGGCGCAGGGTTCTCAGGAAACCTGCGCGACGCTCACCACTGTTCGGTAGCCGGACGGTGGTTTTTTCGTTGCCGAGGGCCGGCACGTCGCCCGGAGCACGCAGACGAAGAGAGACGACCGGAGTAGCCGGAGGATATCGATGTCGGTGAGTTCGAGCGAGAGTGACAAACGAGACGCGGGGGCCGAGCTGAGCGAGGTCTTGGCGCGGGTAGCGGGCGCGCGCTCGCTTGACGATCTCGCCCAAGTCAAGATCGCGTACCTGGGCAAGAAGGGCATCGTCACCGAGAGGCTGAAGACCCTCGGCGCGATGGCGCCCGAGGAGCGAAGGGTCGCCGGCCAAGCCATCAACGCCTTCAAGCAGGCGGTGGACGGCGCGATCGAGGCGAGACGCGAGCGCCTCGAGGCCGACGCCGTCGACGCGAAGCTCGCGGCCGAGTCCGTCGACGTGACCCTGCCAGGCACCCGCCTGCCGGGCGGCGGCCTGCACCTGCTGACGCAGGTGACGAACCGGCTGCTCGACGTGTTCACCTCGCTCGGCTACGAGGTGGCGACCGGGCCGGAGCTGGAGACCGACCACTACAACTTCGGCGCTCTCAACTTCCCCGACGAGCACCCGGCGCGCGACACGCAGGACACCTTCTGGACCACCGACGGACGGCTCCTGCGCACCCATACCAGCCCGATGCAGGTGCGCTACATGGAGACGCACAAGCCGCCGTTCCGCCTGGTGGTGCCGGGCAAGGTCTTCAGGAACGAGGCCGTCGACGTCACGCACGAGGCGCAGTTCCACCAGCTGGAGGCGTTGGTCGTGGGCGAGCGCATAACCATGGCCGACCTGCGCGGCGCCATCAACGAGATGGCCACCGCTCTGGTCGGCCCGGGGACCAAGACGCGCCTGCAACCGACCTTCTTCCCGTTCGTCGAGCCCGGCGCCGAGTTCGCCATCTGGTGGACCAACCCGCGCAGCGGGCAGGAGGAGTGGCTCGAGCTGGGCGGCTGCGGGATGGTGCATCCCAAGGTGTTCGAGGCGGTCGGCTACGAGGGTGTGACCGGCTTCGCCTTCGGCTTCGGCATCGAGCGCCTGGCGATGGTCTCCTACGGCGTCTCCGACATCCGCCACTTCTACCAGAGCGACCTGCGCGTCCTCGAGCAGTTCAGGGGTGCCCTATGAGGAGAGCGCTGTGAGAGGGAACACCGTGAGGATGACGCCGTGAGGGTCCCGCTCGGCTGGCTGCAGGAGTTCTTCGAGGAGCCGCTGCCGGAGACCGGCAGGTTGGTGGAGCTGCTCGATGGCCTAGGGCTGGCGGTGGAGACGGTGCATCACGAGGCCGCAGCGCCGGCCGGCGTGCTCAGCGCCCGTGTCGTCGGCGTGTCGCCCATCTTGGGCTCGGATCACCTGCTCGAGGTCGAGGCGCTGCCCGACGAGGCAGGCCCACCGGTGCAGGTCGTGTGCGGCGCGCCGAACGTGCGCCCGGGGATGGTCACGGCGCTGGCCCTGCCTGGCACGGACCTGCCGGGCCTCGGCGCCGTCACCGAGCGCGAGATGCTGGGCGTGGCGAGCCGCGGCGTCCTCGCTAGCCCGCGCGAGCTCGGCGTCTACGACTACCAGGGCGGGCTGATCGCGCTGCCTGCCGACACGCCGCTCGGGCTCGACCTGGCCGCGCTGTGGCCGGCCGAGACGGTCGTGGAGCTGGAGCTGACGCCCAACCGCGGCGACGCGTTCAGCCTCCTCGGCGTCGCCCGCGATCTGGGCGCGAAGCTGGGATGGCGCGTGCTCCATCCCGCAGCCGGCCTAGACCGAGGCGATCCCTCCCTCGACGACGGCCTGTCCATCGAGGTCTTCGAGCCGGACCTCTGCCCGCGCTTCACGCTGCGAGCCATCCACAAGGTGAGCATCGGACCGAGCCCGGCGTGGCTGCAGCGCAAGCTCGCCCACCTCGGCCTGCGCCCCCGCAACAACGTGGTGGACGCCACCAACCTCGCGACCTTCGCGATCGGCCAGCCTTCGCACGCCTACGACGCCAGGGTCCTGACGGGAGGCGTCATCCAGGTCCGCCTCGCGCGTCCCGGCGAGCGCCTCGAGCTGCTCAACGAGGACGAGATCGAGCTCGACCCCGAGGACCTGGTGATCGCCACGCCCGCCGGCGCGGCTGGCGACCGAGCCAGTGGACCGGGAGGCGGCGAGGCGGACAGCCGCGCCATCGGCCTGGCTGGCGTCATGGGTGGCCTGCACGACAGCGTCGTCGACGACACCAGCGAGGTCGCCCTCGAGGTCGCGCTGTTCGATCCGGTGACCGTGCGCCGCGCTGCCAGGCGCCACAAGCTCGTCACCGATGCCCGCTCTCGCTTCGAGCGCGGTGTCGATCCCAACCTCCAGCCGGCGGCCTCCGCCTACGTCAGCCACCTCATCCAGCAGGTGGCGGGCGGCAGCATCGACGAGGGCGTCGGCCTCTTCGGCAGCGACATGAGGCGGCCCGCCGTGGCCTTCCGGCCGGAGCGCGTCTCGTTCCTGATGGACTTCGAGGTCGTGCCGGCCCGGCAGCGCGACTACCTGGCCGCGCTCGGCTGCGAGGTAGAGGGGGAGAGCGCCGCAGGCTCCTGGTCGGTGACGCCGCCTAGCTGGCGCTACGACCTGGGGCTGGAGGAGGACCTGGTCGAGGAGGTCGCGCGCCTCCACGGCTACGAGCACGTCGGCTTGAGCGTCCCGAGCATGTTCTTCGTGCCCCCGCCCACCGACCCCACGCACAGGACCCTCAGGCAGCGGCTGGCCGCGCTGGGCCTGCAGGAGACCGTCACCTACGTCTTCACCTCGGACGCCGAGCTGGAGCGCTCCGGGTCGCCGGCCGCGCGCGTGCGCCTCGCGGCGCCGCAGGGTCAGGACCGCGCCGTGCTGCGCACCTCGCTGCTACCGGGCCTGCTCGCCGCCGCGGTCACCAACCGCCGCGCCCCAGCGCTGGCGATGTTCGAGATCGGCAGGGTCTTCCTCGAGGCCGAGGAGGAGCGGCTGGCGGTGCTGCTCAGGGGCCCAGTCCTGCAAGGCGGTTGGCGCCAGGACGTCCCCACCGACTTCTTCATGCTCAAGGGCCTGCTCGAGCAGATCGCGTCGCTCGCTGGCGCCGAGCTGACGACCAGGCGCTGCGAGCATCCGCAGCTCCACCCCGGCGTCGCGGCCGAGGTGTTGTGGCAGGGCGAGGTCGTCGGTCACGCCGGCCGGGTGCATCCGGAGATCGAGGCGCGTTACGAGCAGGGCGAGCTCTACGTCGCCGAGCTGCGCCTGCCCCTGGCATCGGGCGCGGTGCGGTTCCGCGAGTTCTCGCGCCAGCCGTTCGCCGAGCGCGACCTCGCCGTCATCGCGCCGATCGGTGTCAGCTACGCCGCGCTCGAGCGCCTCTGCGCCGCGGCGGCAGGTGACAAGCTCGAGTCGCTGGAGCCCTTCGACGTCTACCAGGGCAGCCAAGTACCTGCCGGCAGCCGCAGCGTGGCGCTGAGGCTGCGCTTCCGCGACGCCGCGCGCTCCCTCACCGACGCCGAGGTCGACGACGCTATGGCGAATGTCATCGAAGCCCTGAGGGGTGCCGGATACGATATCCGCGCGTGAGCGACCTCACCTGGATCGACCTCGTACTCACCATCGTCATCGCCTCGCTGGTGGCGCTGGGCGCGAACCGCAAGCTGATCGGGCTGTTCGTCGGGGTCGGTGCGCTGCTCCTGACGCGCCCGCTGCTGGGCCTCGGCCAGGGCAACCCCTGGTTCGCCATCGCCGTAGCGTTCGTCTGCGGCCTCGCCCTGGCGCTGCTCGCCCGCAAGCTCGTCGCGCCCGGCAAAGGCCCCGAGTTCGCCTACAAGCTCGCTGGGGGCTTCGGCGGGTTCCTGCTCGGCGGCGCCATGGTGTTGGCGCTCGTCACCTCGCTGCCCATCCAGCGCAACCCGGCCAACGAGCGCGAGATCTTCTATCCACCACGCGACGTCGGGTCGCAGGTAGCCATCACGTTGCAGCGCTCACCATTGGTGATGCTGGGAAGGACGATACTGCTGTACCCGCTGCTGCCCAACAACGACCGCCCCGAGCGCGATCAGCGGGTACTGTCTGGCTTGCACGGCTGGCTCGTCGTCGGCGAGCCGTGGCTCGGGAGGTGAGAGGCTGAGCGAGAGAGCTAGAGGACCTCGAGGAAGCGCAAGCCCTGGCGTCGTGGCCGCCGAGCCGACGACGTCAGGTGACGAGGCGGAGGGCCGCCGGGCCGAGATCAGGCGGCAGGCGGATAGGCGAGCGGCCTCTGGGCCGCCCCCGAAAGCGCGAGCGCGCACGGCTGGATGACTACGCAGTCGGCGCGACCAAGTCTGCGGGCCCCTCCTGAGACACACCCCCTCACTCGAGAACGTCCGGGGCAGTCACGCATCGCGTCGAGCCAGCTACCGCCCGAGGCTCCGCGCGCACCTGGAGTGCGCGCTCCTGCGGCGTCGCCGGGCCCGCCGCGTCGGCGCACGACAGCAAGGGCCGACACGCCGCTGGGGCGGCGCAGGCCCAGCGCGGGCTTGGAGCACGCCACCTCCGCCCGCCACCGAATACCGAGGTGAACCGAGCATGTGTGGGATCGTTGGGTACGTAGGAGAGAGGCAAGCCGCTGACGTCATCATCGACGGGCTCTCGCGGCTCGAGTACCGAGGCTACGACTCGGCCGGCCTGGTCGTCGCCAACGGCGGCGGCGCCCTGGAGGCCGTCAAGCGCGCCGGCAAGCTGGCCGTTCTGAAGGAGGCCATCGCCGGCGCCACGCCCCGCGGCGGCCTGGGCCTGGGGCACACGCGCTGGGCGACCCACGGCCGGCCGAACGACGTCAACGCCCATCCGCACCTCTCAGAGGACGGCCGCCTGGCCGTCATCCACAACGGCATCATCGAGAACTACGTCGAGCTCAGGGACTCGCTCACCGCCGCCGGCCATGAGTTCGCGTCGGAGACCGACACCGAGGTGCTGGTCCACCTGATCGAGGAGAGCATCGCCGCTCGGCCCGGCCGCCCTCTGGTGGAGGCGGTGAGGCAGGCGCTCGGCGAGGTCGAAGGCGCCTACGCCCTGGTCGTCACGCACGCCGACGAGGACGTGCTCGTCGCAGCGCGCAACACCAGCCCGCTGGTGATAGGCCTCGGCGAAGGCGAGACCTACCTCGCCAGCGACGTCCCCGCGCTCCTGCCCTACACCCGCGACGTCATCTACCTCCACGACGGCGACGTAGCCGAGCTTGGCGCGACGGGCGTGACGATCACCGACCTCGCCGGTGCGCCGGTGGAGCGCGCGCCGACCGTGGTCGAGTGGGACGCCGAGGCCGCCGAGAAGGGCGGCTTCGAGCACTACATGCTCAAGGAGATCTACGAGCAGCCCACCGTGTTGCAGAACACCCTGTTCGGGCGCTTCGCCAGCAGCGGGAGGGACGTCGACCTCGACCTGAGCCTCGACGCCTCGGCCATCGACCGCATCGTCATCACCGCCGCCGGCACCGCCTCCTACGCGGGAGCCGTCGGGCAGGCGTTGATCGAGCGGCTGGCGCGGCTGCCGGTCGAGGTCGCGGTCGCCAGCGAGTTCCGCTACCGCGAGCCGGTGGTCGACGAGCGGACGTTGTGCATCGCGGTGTCGCAGTCGGGGGAGACGATCGACACGCTCGAGGCGCTGCGCGAGGCCAAGCGCAGAGGCGCCAGGACGCTGGCCGTGCTCAACGTCAAGGGCTCCAGCATCAGCCGCGAGGTCGACGACGTCCTCTACGTGCACGCCGGCCCCGAGATCGGAGTGGCCAGCACCAAGGCGTACACGGCCATGGTCGCGGCGTTCTCGCTGCTCGCCGTGTGGCTGGGCCGGCGCCGCGGGACCTTAGGCGACGCCCTGGCCGCCGAGCTGATCCACGGCCTGCGCGAGATGCCGAAGGCCTGCGAGAGGGCGCTCGCCTCGCGCGAGCAGCTCGCCGATGTCGTCGAGCTGTTCCTGAACGCCAGGAGCGCTCTCTACCTGGGTCGCGGGGTCAACGTGCCGACGGCCTACGAGGGTGCGCTCAAGCTCAAGGAGATCTCCTACATCCACGCCGAGGCGTACGCGACCGGCGAGATGAAGCACGGTCCGATAGCGCTCATCGACGAGCGCATGCCGGTCGTCGCCGTCGCCACCGCCTCGGCGCTCTACGACAAGACCGTGTCGAACCTCCAGGAGGTCAGGGCCCGAGACGGCGTGCTGATCGCGGTCGCGTCGGAGGGCGACACCGCCATCGGCAGGCACGCCGGCCACGTCGTCTACGTGCCGCGCGTTCACGAGCTGCTCTCGCCGATCGTCAACGCCGTGCCGCTGCAGCTCCTCGCGTACGAGGTGGCCCATCGCCTCGGACGCGACGTCGATCAGCCGCGGAACCTCGCCAAGAGCGTGACGGTGGAGTAGGAGACGGCGAGCCTGCCCTTGCCCGCTCGGACGCGTCCGAGGCTGTACGGATGCCGTCGCGCGCCGCGCCTGCGCCGCCTAGCATGCACCCAGGTGGGAGACAGGAAACCTAGCATGAAGGCTCGAGAAGGAGCTGCGGAGACGCTGATAGACAGGCTCAGGAGCGTCGAGGACGGCGCTGTGCTTCAGGAGGTCGAACGCGTCCTCGACGAGCACGCTCGCGACGCTTACGAGGAGGCTGGCCTCCTGACGCTGAGAGACGACGACCTCAACGCGGTGCTGAGGCAGCTGCTGGGCGAAGGCGGCGAGCAGCCGGTCTAGTTGCGCAAGAACAGGTAGTAGACGGCGACCGCCGCACCGGCGATCAGCAGCCAGCGCAGCCACTTGGCCGTGTTCGGACCGCCGCTGAGCTTGCCGAGCTTGGCGCGGGCGTCGCTCGCCTCCTTGCGCTGGGTCAGGCGCTGAGCCGTCTTGAGCGACTTGACGCTCTTGCTCAGGTGGCCCTTGCGCCGGTACGCCACGCCCAGGTTGTGGTGGGCGTTGGCGAAGCTCTCGTTGATCTTGATCGCCCTCAAGTAGTAGTCGATGGCGTCGTCGACGCGCTTCTCCTCGAGAGCCACGTTGCCGAGGTTCGTCAGCGCCCGGTAGTGCTGCGGGTCGAGGGCCAAGGCGTCGTCGAAGCTCTGCCTCGCTTCGTCGAAACGGCCCTCGTAGATGTGCGCCGTCCCGCGCTGCGCCTCGACCTCGGCCAGGAACCACGACCCCTCGAGCTGCGCCAGAGCCGCCAACGCCTGCTCGTTCTCGCGCTGGTCGAGCAGCTTGGCGCTCTGCTCGAGCGCGGCGACGTCAGCCTCGATCTGCGTCCAAGGTGCGAACTCGGCGCGCTCCTCCATGCGCCGCAGCCTATCGAGCGCGCTGGTGAACGAGCGCTCCCTGACCAGCTCCTCGCCGCCTTGGCGGACGTCGAGGAGCTGGT
>CAYYOK010000102.1:0-12500 GCA_964473205.1 uncultured bacterium
GCCCCACCGAGGTGGCCGAGGCCCTCCTCCCCGTGCTCACCGGCGCCGGCTGAGGTCGCACCTCACGCCCCGAGGTGGCGGTCGAGGAACATCGTGACCCGCCGCCGCCACGCCTCGGGATCGACCTCGTCGCCCTGGGTGTGCCCGGCGCCGTCGACCTCCCAGACCTCGACCCGGTCGGGAGCGGTTTCCCGGAACCGAGCGGCGACGTGGCCCTCGTCGGCGACCTGGCCGGAGGCGAGCCGCGACGGTCGTCCGCCGTCTGGTCGGCAGGACGGCCCTCGCCGCAGGTCGGCTACGACGACCGGACCAATCCCCGACGCGGCGAGGACGTGGCGCCCCGACCGCTCATCGTCTCGCCATCGGGTTGACGAATGCGACATCGGCGCACCGCACGACCGGGCAGGATGAGGAGATGGACGAGGTCCGACGGCCGGACGATGGCGAGCTGTGCGGCTTCGTCACCGAGCGAGCAGGGTCCTGGAAGGCCCTGACCGTGTTCGGGGCCGTGTTGGGCGAGTACGCCGACCCCACCGACGCTCGGGACTGCGTCCTCGTGGAGGGTCTCGCCTCGCTCTCGGAACGGTGGAACCTGGTCGAGGGCACCACCGGCCGCGAGGAGGTCGTCTGCATCGTCGAGGCAACGCCATCCCAGGTCACGGTGGCTCGTGACTACTACGCCCTGCCGGGCGTCCCGACGCTCACCATCACGACCGCAGCGCTCGCGGCCGGTGAGTGGCGCCTCGAGCGCTGATCCCTCACGTCGGCGAGGCCAACTCCGGTGGGGTGAACATGGCCTTGTCCTCCCCGATCTCGGCCACGATCAGCGCGTTGAGCTTCTCGTTCATGGCCGCCAGCAGAGCCTCGTCGTACTCGGGATGGTCCGGGTTCGCCAGGTTGTCCATCTCCTCGGGATCCGACGCCAGGTCGTAGAGGGCGACATCGTTGTCGGCGAGGAGCTGGTCGGCGGACATCGGCAGGTTGTAGTTGCCCATCCCGAAGTAGCGGACCAGCTTGTAGCGGCCGTCGAAGACGGCACGGAACATCTCGCGCTTCTCGAGGTCCGGCACGCCGATCTCCTCGACGAGCTCGATGAACTGGTCCATGCCGTGATGGAACTCCTGGCCGGCGGCAGCGGCGGCGGCGTCGAACACCTTGGTCACGTTGCGGACGAACCATTCCGCGTCGACGGTGGCGATCATGTCGTAGGTGATCAGGCTCCCTGCGCCGGGGGTGGCGCTGCTGCCCCGAGGCCCGGCTGCCGTGGGATCGCGGACCAGGGCCGACAGGTCATGGCCCTTCAGCAGCGGGTAGCGCTCCCGCCGCTCGTCCTCCGACAGGCCGGCGAACGACAGGATCGTGGGCACAAGGTCGAGGTGGGAGCCGACCGCATCCGAGGTGCCGGCGCCGGGCTGGCGCGGATCGGCGATGACCAACGGCACGTTGACCGATTCCTTGAAGGCCACGCTGCCCTTCTGGCGCAGGTGGTGGGCGCCACCCTGCTCGCCGTGGTCGGCGGTGAAGATGACGATCGTGTCGTCCGCCTGACCGCTCGCCTCGAGCGCATCGAGCACGGTGCCGATGTGGCGATCGACGTCGCGGATGCAGTTCAGGTAGTAGTTGACGTGGTTGTGCCACATGTCCCGCCGCTCCTTCGGGATCCGGCCGTAGTACATGTCACACAGGACCTTGTAGTTGCGGACGGCCGGCGGGTGGGCCTCCAGATCGTCGAAGAACGAGGCCGGCAGGGTCGTCTGCCACTTCTGGTGGTAGAGCGGGGTGTCGGGCGCATCGAAGATCGGGAACATGCCCTTGACCTGGACCATCTCCTCCGCGTCCGTGTCGAAGAACATCACGTCGTGCGGGTTGACGAAGTTCACCGCCATGAACCACGGCGAGGCCGCGGCGACCTCGGGGGCGCGGGTCGCCAGCCAGTCGCCGGCCTCGTCGGCGATCTTCGGATCCTTCAGCGCTCCGTCCATCGGGCCGCCCTGCGCATCGCCCCACTCCTGGTACTCGGAGAAGCCGTAGGGCTCCATGACGTCCCGCGTCCCCTCCGTCGGGAAGTCCGAGAGGTGCCACTTGCCCTTGTAGACGGTGTGGTAGCCCAGATCCCGCAGCATGTGGCCGATGGTGGGCAGGGTCTTCGGATCCGCCCGCATGTCGTCGATCCAGGCGAAGTTGGTGTTGTCGAACATGCGGGTGTGCGGCGTGTGCTGCCCCGTGTACATCACCGAACGCGACGGCGTGCACACGGTGGTGGTGCAGTGGTGGTGGGTGAACGTGACGCCCCGGGCGCGGATGCGGTCCCGGCCCGGCAGGTCGAGATCCGTCGGCACCGCCTGGTGGGCGTACTCCTGATCGGTGACGATCATCAGGATGTTGGGCTGCTCGACCATGACTCATGCTCCATCGAGATGCGGGACGGGTGCGGGTGATCGATCAGTGCGGCCGAGGTGAGCGTAGGCATCTCGGGCGTGAGCGGGGCACCCGACGGGTGCGGGGTCGGGACACCGGCAGGGACCGTGGCGACAGTGGCAACGGGTGGAGGTACTCGCGCTACTCGCGAAACACGAGTTGCGAGACGCGCTTGAACAGATGGTCCGTCGAGTCGCCGAAGACGAACACGTCCCGATCATCAAGCGTCCTCGCCAACAGCAACGCCGGTTGGCTCCCGATCAGATCGAGGAGGTTGTCGCTCGGTACATCGACGGGGAGTCCATCGACGCTCTCGCTCGGGAGTACGGCATCAACCGCACGACCGTGATCGCACATCTGGAACGCAACGGCATCGAGCGACGACGGAACCCTCGCAAGATGACCGACGCGAAGGTGCGAGCTGCAGCGGACATCTACGCGAAGGGGCGATCCCTGGCGGATGTGGCGGCTGAGTTCGATGTCTGTGACCGCACCCTACGGCGCGAGTTCGAACTAGCCGGCATCCACTGCCGACCGAGGCGAGGTTACGGCTCACCACGAATCCGCCGCTGACGCTCACGTTCAGCCGCTTCGTCGCGTGCCTGCGTGAAGATCTCAACACCGGCCTGTCCGACAGCGGCGATGCTCTCGTCCTCGGACTCTGAGAACGCTTCGAACTGTTCAATCAGCCGCTGGTACCGCTCCGACTCCTCGCCGGTCCAAGAACCGGAGAACGCCAGACCCGCGATGCGTGCCGGATCGACTCCTCGTGGCACCAGCAGGGTCGCCATGCGATCGATCGGTATGCGCCCGTGGAAGCCGCGAGCGCCCAACGCTTCTTCGGGGGTGATGACGGTCTGGTCAAGTAGTTCCTCTAGCCAGTCTGCGTCCGGGCCGACAAGGTGCTCGAAGAGGAACCAGCGGATCTCCGGCTCGGGGAATGCCTGGAGTAGCGCCGTCCGGTTGGCGCGAGGCAAGACATGCAGCGCACGCCACACGTCGTAGCCGAGGGCGTTGAACAGACCTCCAGGACCAGCCTCCTCCAAGCGCCGACGCACCAGAGCCTCGGCGGTCTCCGGATATGACTCCGCCAGGAAGCCAAGCACAGCGAGCAACTGGTGATCGGCGTGCCGGTTGAGTTCCTCAGGGCGTATCTCCAGCACCGCCGCCAGGAAGCTGTCGCGAAGCTCATCCCCGATTGACTCGGCCGGGTCGTCCGTGCGCCCTGCGAGCGCGATCGCGAATGCTCCTCGCGCGCCATCTGCTGCGTCCCGCAAGATCCGGATCTGAACCTCCGGGCTCAGCTGGCCTCGAAGCATGAGCATGTCCAGAAGCCCGAAGTCGGCCGTCGAGAGCCGGGAGACAGCCAGCGAGAGCTGCGCTTCATCGGGAGGATTCGACAGCAGTGCCGTGAGGGTGTGGCCACGAGCGGATTCGTCATCGAGGCAATCTTGAATCACGGTCTCGAATCCGGTGGGCCGCAAGGAGATCAGGCGCTCTAGGAAGGGAGCCGCATCAGGAAACAACCCGCCCCGTAGCGAGGCCTGAACCCAAGGAATCGGGTCCTCGATCCGTTTGGCAAGCGATTGACAGGCCATCCAGATGCGGTCAGGCCATCCACGGCCGGCGGTCTGAATCTCCGCTCGGAGATTGAGGAGTTGCCCGACTACGTCATCGGCAGGCTCCTCCGCCCAGGTTTCGACTTCAGCGTCGATGGCGGCACGAAGGGCCTCGATCGCAGCCTGCCAGTCATCCCTTCGGTCCACATCTCGGAAGAACGGGCTCTCCTCGACCGCAGCCACCAAGTCGGGCGGCATCGCGATCCCAAACATCTCTGCCGTGCCCACGACACGGGCCGTAAGGCCGGGTTTGCCGGCGCACATCTCGATGAGATCGCCGAGCATCGATCGGCCTACAGCATCCGCCGCCGCGATTGCGTCGTCTGGATGAGACTGTCCGAACGGGTGGTCGTAACCGCCACCGACACGCAGCCACTCATGAACAACGCTTACGAGATCCGAAACCACGTCTATAGGAGCATCGGTCAGCCGATTCCGAATGGACGGCCACAGTTGTTCGCGAATGACCTCCGCATGCTCGGGAGCGACGATCGTTTCAATAATGCTGAAGCGGTGGATGTCCTCGGGGGCGCTGAATGTGCCGCGCACATGAGGCGTTAGGACGCTGCCGATAACGGCACCCCACACGTGCCAATGCGAGTCGTTCAGATTGGATGCGATAAACTCTTCCAGGACCGATGCGACAAGAACGCGATGATCGGCCGTCACCGGGATATCAGGGTGCACCTGCGTGCAGAGGTCCGCAAGCTTTCGGAGCGGATGCTCCGGGTTCGGATTGGTGGCGCGTTTGTCGTATATAGCCATGTCGAGCATGAGGACCACCGCTTCGCGGTCGAGGTAGCGCCGTGCCGCGAGATACGCGAACTCGACCAACGGACGCAGACCGTAACCATCGCTCTTACCGTCGTCATCGAGGCGCTCGAACTCCTGTCTCAGCCACACGATGACACGCGAAGCGCACCTAGCATCGATCAACAGATAGCTCTCGTAGACTCGACGCACTAGTTCGGGAGCTAGGTCATCAGACAGGACTCTGTCCACGAGCCCGTCAACTATTGCCAACGCCCTGTCGGATCCAAGCTGTGCCGCTACGCATACTGTCTCGACGATGTCGACTCGGCGGTCTGGCCACGCTTCGAGAAGTTCATCGATGTCACCGAGTGGTACGTCGCCAAGCAGGTAGTGCTCGGTGGCAACCGCGCTCGCAAGCATCGGCGGCCGCACTGAGTACTGGCGTAGAGTGCCACTTGCGGTTCGGCGTTGTTCAACATCGAGCAAACCGCCCTGAGCCACAATGCGTAGAAGCCTGCCGGCATCCGGCCTGGTAACACCCACCGTCTTCGCGAGAGTGGTCAGGTCCTGCTCGTCTATGCGATGGAGAGCTGCGACGACGGCAAGGAGATCACGCGCACTGACGCTGAGCTGAGATCGACGAAGGTAGCCGTCGACTTGACCGAGGAGTGCCTTGCCAGTGACAAGGTCATCCCAGCCCGATCGCAGCAGCAGATCGGCGAGCGCGACTGCCCAGCCAGCGCGGCCCTCAGCTTGATCGAGGATCTCGTGTCGAGCGATCACCCCGGTGATGCCCATCGCCCTGATGATCGTGTCGACCTCAGGGCGCTCCAAGAGGTCGAGTTCTATCTCCTCGGCACCGGGCACCAGATCGCGCACAGACTCAATCTCGTCGGGCCAGCACACCACCACGAGGCGGATCTTCAGCCAATCGGCCTCCTGGCGCCGGAGTCGCTGGATGAAGCGGGCCTGCTCAGCGGCCTGGCCGACATCGTCAATGACGATCAGCCCTGGTCCGATCCATCTGATGTCGTCTGCCAAACGATCCTCGGCAGCATCAGGATCGACAAAGACCACATCGGGGAACTCTGAGAGGAGGCGCGTCTTGCCGATGCCCGGCTTGCCGATGAGTATCACATCGCCGGTGCCATCCTTGATCCGGTCGAGAACACCATCTCTACCCACAAGCGGGAGCTGAGACCAGGGACTCTCTGCAAGTCTCCAGGGAACACGACTGACGGTGATGGGATCACCGGACAGTCCCAGCAGCCTCTTTCTCCACTCTCCGTCCCGGCGCAGCCTGCTCGCGAAGAAGCCTCGGTCATAGACCGCATCGAGCAGCGCGCCGTGATTGGCCGCCTCCTTGCGAAGCTTGCTTCGCTGCGTCTCGCTGAGCATCCCAGGGTTCGCGATGACGACCCTGTTGAACGGCACCTTGTGTTGCTTCAGGGACTCGAGGCCCCCAACCATGTTCGCCCGGATGTCCGAGTAGTCGCGCGACTTGGTGACCATCAGCCGAGGCGGCGGCCCTCCTGATCCATCGTGCGCATCTGCGTCGCGTCCCCAGTCCGTACCTCCGGGAATCGGTGATAGCCCGGGGTAGGTTTCGCTGAGGAGGTCCTGCGCGCATCTTTCGAAAAGTGCGGGATCAAGGTCGTTGTTCGCGAGCGCCTGCTCGATCCGCTCCAGCTCGTGCACGGTCACACTCTCCTAGTCTGGGACGGGCTACTAGTTCGACCGCGACTCGACGGGTTGCTCATGGCCTCACCCACTGCTCGTGACCGAGCGGCGCTTCGTTGAGCCGGTCCCGGCGGGCTCGCCAGTCGGGCAGGTGCTTATCCATCAGCTTCGTGAAGCGAGGACCGTGGCTGCGTTCGAGCAGGTGGGTCATCTCGTGGACGGCCAGGTACTCCAGGCACTCGGGGTGCTTCTTCGCCAGCTCGACGTTGAACCAGATGTGACCCGTCTCGCGGTTGCACGAGCCCCACTTGGTCTTCATGCGGCGGATGCTCCACTTGGACACAGTGACCCGCATCTTGCGCTCCCACTTCTCGATGAGGTCAGGGATGGCCCGTCGGAGCTGGTCGCGGTACCAGCGGTCGAGGACCTCGCGCCGGTGCTCGGTGGTCGTCTCCGCTGGGGCGTAGAGCAGCAGGCGGTCGCCGTCGACCTCGATGTGCGCACGGCCGGGCCGCTCGATCACCTTGAGACGTAGGCGGCTCCCCCATACGTAGTGCGACTCGCCGGTGACCATCTCGCGGACGGTCTGGCGCTGAGCGGCTTGGAGTTGGTCGCGCTGTCGCTTGATCCACGGCAGACGGCTCACGACCGCCAGGCGAACCTGGTCGTCGTCGAGAGCATCCGGCGCAGCAACGCGTACACGCCCCATTGGTGGGTACACGCCGATGTGCAGGTTCTTGATGTCCTTGTATTCGACGTCGACGTCGATGCCGGAGATAGTGAGGTAGGCGTTAGCGGTACTCATCTCGCGCCTTCACGAGTTCAAACAGTTCATCCAGCCGGACGGTGTCGAAGTCCTCGGGCAGCACCTTGGAGACGGCGCGCTTGACCTTCTTCTCCTTGATGCCGTTGCCAACCCACGAGTCCGGCTTGGAGTGGCGGACGGCTCGGTCCACCTCGATGGCCAGGTTCAGCTCCGGGATGAAGAAGTCGTAGAGCGCCCGGCGTGCGCCGTTGTCGGCCCACTCCGGGTAGACGGTGCCGGTGCCTTCGCCCTTGCCGAGGTCAGCGGCCTGCTTGAGGAGTCGTTCGAGGTAGTCCTTGTAGTCGAGGGCACCCTTGCGGCGTTCTTCGAGCAGGGCGTCGAGCAGCTCGGACATGCGGTCGTAGTACTTCGGGTTCATCGGCCGCTCGTCGATGATCACCTTGCGCATGTTGTTCGTGATGGTCTCGGCGACGGCCTCGGGGTCCTTCTTGATGCCCTTGGGCAGCTTCTCGATCGCGCCCGCGCCCAGCTTGACGATCAGGTCGATCAGGCCGGCGTCCTCGAAGTTGGAGAGGGTCTCGGAGGGCTTGGCAGAGATGTAGGTGTCGAGCAGGTGCCGCATGCCGGCTTCGTACTGCTTGAAGTCGACGTCCTCGCCAGCGCCGAGCTTCACCTCGTCGCGGACGTTGGCGTAGTGGGCGACCTCGTTCTTGATGCTCGCGGCCTCGGCGCCGCTGTAGCCGGCGGCGGTCATCTCGTTGGCGAGGTTGCCGTAGGTGCGCACCAGGGCTGCGACAGCCTTGTAGAGCTCGACGCGCTTGGGCTCGTTGGCCTTGAGCTGTTCGGCGTTGCCTTGCTCAGCGGCGCAGAAGTACTTCTGATACTGCAGGGTGTTCTTGGGCGGTTCGACCGGCTCGCACAGGGCGCGGATCTTCTCCAGGGCCTCGTCGAGGTCTTCGCGGGCCTTGTCGATGCGGTCGGAGAGCAGGCCCTTGATGTCTTCCTTGGCGTAGCCGTCGAGTGCGCCGCTGGTGTAGTCGGTGATGGCGGACTCGAGGGAGTTGAAAAGGTCGCGGTAGTCGACGATGTAGCCGTAGTCCTTGTCGTCACCGTCGAGGCGGTTGACGCGGCAGATGGCCTGGAATAGGCCGTGGTCCTGCATCTTCTTGTCGATGTACAGGTAGGTGGCGCTCGGGGCGTCGAAGCCGGTGAGCAGCTTGTCGACGACGATCAGCAAGCGCATCTGGCCCGGCTCGGTGAGGAACTTCTCCTTGACCTGCTTCTCGAACAGCTCCACCTTGTTGACCGCCTGATCGGCGGGCTCGTTGAAGTGGTCGGCGAGCATCTGGCGGTAGATGTCGTACTGGCGAAGCTTCTCGGTCGCACCCTCGCCGGAGTCCTCCTTGGAGATGTCGCTCGGGTTCGGCTCGTAGCTGGTGACGATGGCGCACTTGCCCTTGAAGCCGGCCTGACAGAAGAGCTCGTAGAACTTGCAGGCCTGGTAGATCGAGGAGCCGACGAGCATGGCGTTGCCCCGGCCATCCATCAGGCGGGGCTTGGTGTCCATGTCGAGCAGGATGTCGTTGACGATCTGCTTGGCTCGCGGCTCGGCGCTGACGACCTTCTGCATGGTGCCCCAGCGCTTCTTCAGCTCAGCCTTCGACAGGTCGGTCATGCCCTTGGTCTTGGCCTCGAACCACTGGTCGACCTTGGCGGGGGCCATCAGCTCCTGGTCGATGGTGCGGGCTTCGTAGCGCAGGTCGAGCACGACGCCGTCTTCGACGGCCTCGTCGAACTTGTAGGTGTGAATGAACGAGCCAAAGGTCTCGATGCTCGTTTCCTTGTCGCGCTTGAGCAGTGGCGTACCGGTGAAGCCGATGAACATCGCGCCCGGCAGGATCAGCTTCATGGCGTCGTGCATCTTGCCGGACTGGGTGCGGTGGGCTTCGTCGACGAACACGAACAGGTTGCCCTTGGCCTGGAAGTCCTTCGGCAGCTTGGCCTTCAGCTCACGGATGAAGTCACCCTCGGCCTCGTCGCGGGCCTCCTCGTCATCGGAACCCCGGAACTTGTGGATCAGCGAGCAGATCAGCCACTTGTCGCTCTGGTTGAGGGTGGTGAGGAGATCGGTGCCGCTCTTGGTGCGGTAGATCTCCTCGTTGACGCCGTTGAAGACGCCCTCGATCTGCTCATCGAGTTCGGTGCGGTCGGTAATCAGAAGCACACGAGCGTCGGACTGGTGCTCACGGAGCCACTTGGCCAGCCAGACCATCGTCAGGGACTTGCCGGAGCCCTGGGTGTGCCAGATGATGCCGCCCTCACGCTTGGCGACGCGGGCCTGCGCGGCCTTGACGCCGAAGTACTGGTTGTGCCGGCAGGTCCTTTTCACACCGGCGTCGAAGACCATGAAGTCGTGGATGATCTCTAGGAACCGCTCCTTGGAGCAGAGCTGTGTCAGCGCTCGATCGAGTGGTTCCTCGATGTCGGATTCCTCGCGCCATGCCAGCCAATACTTCTCCGGCGTGTCGATCACGCCGTACCGCAGCCCCTCGACGTCGTTGCCCGCCATGACCAGTTGGACGGTCGAGAAGAAGGAGCGGATGAACTCAGGCTTCTGGTTGCCGATGGTCTGGCGGATGCCCTCGGAGACGGCGACTTTGGATCGCTTCAGCTCGATGGTGCCGAGGGCGAGGCCGTTGACGTAGAGAACGAGGTCCGGTCGCTTGACGAGGTTGCCCGCGACGGTGACCTCTTCCGCGATGGCGAAGTGGTTGGCCTCTGGGTGGTCCCAGTCGATCAGCCAGACGGTCTCCGTGTGCTCGCCGATGCCAGGCCTAACGTGAACGCCGTAGCGCAGCAGCCGATAGACGTCCTGGTTCGCCTCGTAGAGGTCGCGGCCACCGCCCAGGGAGGCATCACTCTGTAGCTTCAGGATCGACTTGTTGATCAGGTTGTCGTCGTAGCCACGAGCCTTGAGGTTCTGGCTGAGCAGCTCGACCTCGATGTTCGCGTTGCCGTCTCGGTACTCCCAGTTGCCGAGGTACTCGTAACCGAGCTGCTCCGTGAAGAGCTTGATGACCTTCGCCTGGGCCTTGCGCTCGATCTGGCCAACGTTGCTCATTCGACGGCCTCATTCGTCGGTAGCCGGGTGCGGCCGGTGAGCAGCTGCTGCATCATGCCTGCCTTGATGGCTTGCGCCTTCACAAGTCGTTGCTTAACGCTTGCGATGTCATCGTCGAAGTCCGTAAGCATCGAACCGATCGCTCGCTGCTCTTCGAGCGGCGGAAAGCTGAACACCAGCCGACGAATGTCACGGCTCGACACGGCTGGGTAGTTCGAACCTGCGATGATCCGCTCGACCTGGATGTCGGTCAGGCGACTCATCAGTAAGTGGAAGAGGAACTGAGCGTCAGCTCGTCCGCGAACGGCGCGAACAACAGCAAACCCCGTCGAGGCGATCGGCCGCCGGAGACCGGCGCTGTAGATGGCATGGGATTTCAGGTTCGGACGGACCGTGCCAAACAAAACGTCACCGCTCTTGATCACGCGTCGGGCTCGCGATGGAGCCGAGCCAAAGCGAAGGCGCGCGTGCCCCAGGATCTGACCTCGCTCAACGTCCTCGAGCGAGATGTAGTCAATCAGGGCACCTGCGTCTGTCGAGGCGGGCAGGGCCTCGGGGTCGATGATGGCGACCTCGCTCATCGACGCCTCCTGCCAGGTTCCCGTGAATCCGGGGAGCCGGGTGCGTCCCGTTACGAGTTGCTGCATCACACCCTGTTTGATCGCCTGCTTCTTGGCGATCATCCGGTCCAACTCAGCGATCAGGTCATCGGCGTCTGCGAGTGCCCGTGCAATCACACGCTGCTCAGCGGGTGAGTCCGGGAGCGACACGATCTCAGTATGGAGGTCATTCCGGTTGACACCAGGAACTCCACTCTTCCCGCTGTGCGTTGCATAGTCGACCCGCTGAAGCATGTAGTAGACGAAACGCTCGTCATTGCCGTGGAAGTTCGAAACCCACAACGTCGTGTTAAGCGGCCAGAAGTCGACGTCCTCGAAGAAGACCTCGCCGATCGTCCCATACCGCCCGGTTACAACACCGGGCGCCTTGACCATCGCACTGTTATGCCGGCCACTAACTCCCGAGGAACTCACGATCGGCACCAGGCCGGGGCGACGAAGGCGAGTTGGCAGGTCGAAGCCACGCTGAAGCGTTGCGACACTGCCAAGGTCGGCCTGCCGCCAGCCGCTCATTTAGCAACTCCCATCGACATGAGATGTGCGGCAACCCTCGCTTGTTGGCGTTCTAGCTCAGCGTCGAGATCGCCGACGGTCACGGCGTATCGCTCGCCGAGCTGCTGGATCCGGGACACAAGGCTGAGCGTGAGCGCGTTGACTTCGTCGACCACACGGTTTCGGATGGTCGATGCCCACTTGTCGTCCAGCACGAGGCTCTCCACCTCGTCCTCCGTGAGGTCGCCGTAGTTCTTGAGTGCGGCGAGGTCGAGCACTGCTTGGGCTTCCTTGAGTGCCTTCTTGGCCGCAGCCTCAGCGTCGTAGAGCTTGACCGCCCGCTCCAGCGCCTTGATCTCCTCCGGGTCGGACTTCTCACCCTTGGCCACGCGTAGGCGAGCCGAGACGAGCGCCTTGGAGATCCTGTCGTCGTCCATGGCTTCGGCAAGCAGCCCGTCTTCGACTGCGTGCTCTTCGAGGTACTCCTCGATAGCTCGGGAGGCTTCCTCGGCGATCGTGGTCAGTTCGTCGACCTTTGCCTGTTCGTCCGCCAGGTACCGGGCGACGATCAACGCTGGCGGGATGAGATCCATCTTGTACTTCTGCGCGCTGCGTCCGCTCCCGATGAGCAGGTCCGGTGACTCCGACAGCTTCCTGTCCTTCTCCTCGATCGCTGGACGTGGCTTCGCCGCGGCCTCCCAACCTTCGTTCATGATGAGGAAGACGTCATCGTGCATCGTCTCGTGCCAGTAGCTCATGAGCTGCTCGTAGGCGTCGTACTCGTCGAGTAGAGGTACCGCCTTGAAGCGGTCGAGGAGGTCGTCGGCGATGGTCGCGATCAGCCCGCTTGGTCGGGTGTCGGAGTTGATCTCGGTCAGTGACTTGCGGTGAGTGGCGAACCATTCATCGACGAGATCGCGGATCTCGTCGGCGTACTTCTGGAAGTCAGGAGAGTCGAGGATTACTTGCTGCACCTCGTCGACTTCAACGGCGAGGTCGAGGTAGCCCGGGCGCTTAGACTTGAGGAGCTG
>CAYYOK010000103.1:0-12479 GCA_964473205.1 uncultured bacterium
GACCGAGCCAGCAGGCGGTTCAGCGGCTCGGACCAGCTAGCGATGACATCCGGCGGCGTGTCCCTCAGCGGGGCCATGCGCAGGTTGAGCACGAACGTGGCGAGCAGGGACAGCATCCGCACCGCCCCGAAGTCGGGCATTCCCGCCCGACGATGCAGGTCGTCGAGTAGCGGATCGAAGTCGCCAGCGTAGACAGCGAGCAGGAGCTGGCTGCTCCCCAGGTCACGGGCGTTCACCAGCGGGATCATCAGGGCGTCGAAGAAGAACGGCATCAGCCCGAACTGCTCGAGGTCCACGACCTTGGCCCCGTCGGCCGCGACGATGATGTTGTTCCCGCACATGTCCCCATGGGACGGCACCAGCGGAGACCCACGGAGGTACGCCGCTAGCTGCTCAGAGTGCCTGCCGAGGAACTCGTTGCAGGGGCCGGTCGTGAACTCCAGCCCGATACCGACGGCCTCCTGAGCCTCCGCGGCCGACATCGGGGGATGCCGCCGATCCTGCGTCAACCGGCAGAGACCCGCCAAGAGCTCTCTGTACGCGAGGAACTGCGCGTCTGTCGAAGCCCGGTGCATGGGCACACCGTTGATGTACGGCGCGACCACTGCGCGCGCGTCCTCGCCGGGCTCGAACGGGACCACCGGAAGGTAGTCGGCCAGCTCCCGCTGCGAGGCCAGTGAGTCCTCCGCCCCGCCAGCATCCGTGAAGTGTGTCGTCACCTTCTTGCTGCCAGGAGCGAAAGCCAGGACGCGACCGCGCCTGCTGTCGAACAGCGCGGTGGACGAGGTGCGCGAAGACCGGGCCGTCGTCCGGTGGATCGCCTGCGGGAGGGTCAGGGCGTTCCAGACGAAGGAGGTCAGCCGTGTCCACGCCCGCTCTCTCCAGCTCTGGAGGCGGAGGCGGTTCGACAGCACCAGACGCAAGGCCTTCGGCCGCCTGGTCCCGATCCTCCAGGCACAGCGGCCGCTTCGCTCGATCCAGTACCAACCCGGAGCCAGCTCGAATCGCGGGTCTCGCAGGAGGACGGCGAGATCGCGCCGCCGCCTCTGCAGGCTCCTCAGCTCGGGGACGTACCCCAGGGCCCTGCGCCGGAACCGACCAAGAGCGCGGCTCACGGCCATGGCAGGCGCTCCAGCACGTTCTGGACCGCGTCGAGCCGGCCCGCGCGAACGCGCTGGCCGCCGACCCCCGCTGAGACCGCCGAGCCTAGAGCCGTACCGTTCTCATTCGCTAGCTCGCCCGCTTCTCGAACCTCAGGTGCGCTACCTCGTCCCCATGCAGGACCCGCACCAGCTCGAGACCGTGCATCGAGGTACCCACGCCCTCGAACAGCCGCGATCCTCCCCCGAGCAGCACCGGCACGACGTGAAGCTCCATCTCGTCGACGAGCCCGGCGGCGAGGTACTGTCCCGCAGCCTCCGCGCCGCCACCGATCCACACGTCCTTCGCGCCCGCCGCGCGCCTGGCCTGCTCCAGCGCGGACTCGATGCCGTCGGTCACGAACGTGAAGGTCGTGCCGTTCTCGAACCGCATCGTCTCGCGCGGGTAGTGGGTCAGCACGAAGACCGGGTGTCTGAACGGCGGCGCCTCGCCCCACCAGCCGGCCCAGGGCTCGGCCGCGTCCCACGGACCCGGGTGACCGCCGAACATGTTGCGGCCCATGATCGTCGCGCCGACGTTCGCCGTCGACTCCTGCATGACGCGGTCGTCCTCGCCGGTCACGCCGCCCTCGAGCCCGTGCGCCTCTCGCCAGGACTGCAGCTTGATGACCCATTGGTGCAGGTCTTCGCCGCCCTTGCCCAGAGGCTCCGCCGGGCTCTGGTCGGGCCCGGCGACGTAGCCGTCCAGCGAAACGGTGATTCCGAAACGGAGCCTGGGCATGGTTCTCTCCTCGCGCGCCCCTGAGCTAGGCGATCGCCTAGACCCTAGCGCGGTCAGGGCGGCGTAGGGGTCGTCCACTTTCGGGTACCCCTAGGCTGGGCAATTGCCTAGGGTAGGGGTGCCGGTAACCGATACTGCCCGCGCCCGGTCAAGACACCCGGAGCCCTGGGCGGCCGCAGCCTAGCTACCTACCCCTGATCCATGAACCGGCGCAGCCGCTGAGCCATCACGCCCATGACGTGCAGCCCGAAGTTGGGCGACTTGCGGATGAGGTGCTTGAACCACTCGGCGTCGATCGGCTCGACGCTGGAGTCCTCGGCCGCGACGGCGTCTGCGCTGCGCGGGCGCTCGTCGACGATCGCCATCTCGCCGAAGAGGCTGCCGGGCTCCAAGGTCTCGATGATCTGGCCGTCGCGGCGGATCTCGACGCGGCCGCTCAGGACCACGTACATCTCGTTCGCAGGCTCGCCCTGCCGGAAGAGGTAGGAGCCGGCGGCCAGGGGCTTGGCCTTCGGCGAGTCCTGGAAGATCGCGAGGATGTCCATGCTTCCTCCTAAGCGACGGCGAGTCCTGAGACCGAGCGTCGTCCGTTGCTGCGTCTGAGCCTAGGATGCCACAGCCGAAGCCCAGAGCGCGCCGATAGCGTGCTTCAATGGCTGGGCGCATGCAGGAGCCCGAGAGAGGACCGGCGAGAGAACCGGTGAGAGAACCGGCGCGAGAACCCGTGAAGCTGCTCCACACCGCCGACTGGCACCTCGGCAAGCGGCTCCGCGACTTCCCGCTGCTGGAGGAGCAGGTCGCGGTCGTCGACCAGGTCGTGAGCTTGTCGAGGGAGCTGGCGGTGGACGCGGTGATCGTCGCCGGCGACGTGTTCGACACCTTCGTGCCCAGCGTCGAGGCCCTGCGGGTCTGGGCGTCCGCGCTGGACCGGCTGGTCGACGTGGGAACGAGCGTCTTCGTGATCCCGGGCAACCACGACCAGGCCGAGCGGCTCGGCCACATGGGCGGGCTGCTGCAGCGCGCCGGCGTCCACCTGCGAGCGGACATCGGCCAGGCGTGCGAGCCGCTGATCGTCAGGGACGTCGCCCTCTACGGCCTGCCTTTCGCGCGGGCCGCACGCGTCAGGACGCACTTCGCGCTCGACGCGCAGACTCTGCCCGACGGCGACGACTCCGGCACCCTGCGGCACCTCGTCCAGCACGTGCTAGAAGCGCATCGGCGCGAGCGGCCGCAGCTCACGCCGCTGCTGGTCGCGCACGCGTTCGTGGAGGGGAGCGGCGCCGAGGACGAGGGCGAGGACGCCATCGCCGTCGGCGGCGCGGGCGCCGTGCCCGCCGAGGTGTTCGACGGCTTCGCGTACGTCGCGCTGGGCCACGTCCACGGCCGGCGCAACCTCGCCAGCGGCCGCGTGCGCTACGCCGGCAGCCTCTACCCCACCTCGTTCGCCGAGGCTGGCCACGCCAAGAGCGTCTCGCTGGTGACGGTCGCCGGCGGCGAGGTGAGCGTGACCGAGCACGCCCTGAGGCTGCCGCGCGAGCTGCGCGTCGTCAGCGGCCTCAGCTTCGAAGAGCTGCTGGCGCAGGCCAGCGGCGAGGACGAGCTCACGCGCGGCCACTACCTGCTCGCTCGCGTCACCGACGTGGAGCCGATCGAGAACGCCGCCGCCAGGCTGCGCGCCTACTACCCGCGCTCGCTGCTCGAGCTCGGCTCGGCGACGCCGCTCGAGGCGACCTGGAGCGGCCAGGGCGACGTCCGCAGCCTCGACCCGCGCGAGGTGCTGCTCGAGTTCATCCGCGACCGCACCGGCCAGCATCCCAGCGACGCCGAGCTCGACGTCATCGACGCCGCTCTCGCCTTCGAGCCGGAGGATGGCGCATGAGGCGCCGCGGCTCGACGCCTAACCGCCCGAACCGGGCGACGGAGGACGGCGCGTGATCCCCGTCCGGCTCGAGCTCACGGCGTTCGGCCCGTTCGTCGAGACGCAGGTCGTCGACTTCGAGCGTCTCGGCGCCCACGGCCTGTTCCTCATCCACGGCCAGACCGGGGCCGGCAAGAGCTCGCTCCTCGACGCCCTCACCTTCGCGCTGTTCGGCGACACCTCCGGCGGCGGCCGCGACGGCGAGGACATGGTGACGTCGCTGGCCGCGGGCCGCTCGACGGCGGTGGCCCTCGAGTTCAACCACGCCGGCAGGCGCTACCGCGTCGAACGCTCGCCGCGCCACCTGCGCGCCAAGAAGCGCGGCGAGGGCTTCACCAGCGTCGCGCCCCTCGCTCATCTCTACGAGCTGCCGGGAGGGGCCGCGTCTCCCGGCGCGAGCAGCCTGAGCGGCACGCACCAGCCGAGGCTGCTGGCCGAAGGCAAGGACGCCGTCACCGCCGCCATCAAGGAGCTGCTGCACTGCGACGCCAAGCAGTTCCGCCAGACCGTCGTCCTGCCGCAGGGGCAGTTCAGGCAGGTGATCGAGGACGACGCCACGCGCCGCAGCACCCTCTCCCAGCTCTTCGACACCGGTCGCTTCAAGCGCCTGCAGGAGAGGATGACCGCCTACGCCAGGCACCTCAGGAGCGCCGTGGCCGACGCCGAGGCTTCGCTGGAGGAGTTGCGGACGGCGCGCCAGGTGCCGGACCTCGCCGGCCTGGAGGCGAAGCTGACCGCGGCCCTCGCCGACCTGGCGGCCGCCGAGGGTGCCGACGAGGCCGCCGCCGGGGCTCTCAAGCTCGCGATAGAGGCGCACACGGCCGGCAAGCGGCTGCACGCCGACTTCACGGCGCTGGCCGCCACCCGCGAGGAGCTGTCCAAGCTGGCCGGCCGAGCGCAAGAGGTCGAGGTCTGGCGCCGCCGCCTGGCCGACGACAGCCGGGCGAGAGACGCTGAGCCGGCCGTCGCCGCGTGGCGTCACGCCGTCACCGAGGCCGAGGGCCGCAGCCAGGCACTGGAACGGGCCGAGGCCGACCTGGCCGAAGCCGGCAGGCGGCGAGCGGACGCGACCGAGCTGCAGGCCGGGCACGCGTCCGGCCGCCCCCAGCGCGAGACCGCCGACGCGACGGCCAAGCACCTGGAGCTGCTGGCTCCAGACCTGCAGCGGTACGCGACCGCTCGTGCAGAGTCGGAGGCCGCCAGCGAAGCCGCGGCGGTCGCCGCCGCGGCGGAGGCGAAGGCCAGGGAGTCCCTCGACCAGCTCGGCGAGAGCCGCTCCCAGACCGAAACAGCCACCGTCAGCAAGGAAGCCGAGCTCGAGGCGCTCGGGGACACCGGAACGTCGCTGGCAGCGGCCAGCGCGCTAGCCAAGGCGGCGCGGAGCGTGCACGAAGCGCTGCGGACGCTGGGCGAGCTGGGTTCGACCGACACCGACATCGATCTGGCCGGCCTGTGGCGGCCGCTCTCGCGCGCGCTGGCGGCACGCCTCGAGCCCGGCGAGCCGTGTCCGGTCTGCGGCGCGACCGATCACCCGGGCCACGAGCACGCCACGGCCGGCGCCGGACCCTCTGCCGGACCCGACGCTCGACTCGCCGCCCGATCCGACGCCACGCCCAGCACCAGCCCCGTAGCAGAGCTGGAGTCCGCGCTGAAGGCGGCGCAGGAGGGTCGAGTGGCGCTCGCCGCTCACAGAGCCGCCGCCGAGGAGCGCCTGCGAGCGGGACTCGCCGCAGCGGGCTGGGCCGATGCCGCGGAGGTCCCGAGCCCGGCCGAGACCACGGCCAAGCTCGAGGCGGCCGAGGCGGCGCAGCGCAGCGCGCAGCAGCTCGCCACCGACCTACGGAAGCTGCGTACCGAGCGCGAGCAGCTCGCCACTCGATCCGAAGCCGCCGCCAAGGCGTACGCCGAGGCGGCCGCCAAGCTGCACGCCGCCGAGGTAGGCAGGGCCACGACTCAGACCAAGCTCGGCGACCTCGCCGAACGGCTCGAGCCGCGTTACCGCGAGGACCCGGCGTCGTTCGCGCTCGACCTCGACTCGGCTCGCGCGGTCGTCGCCGCCTTCGACGAGCGCGCCCGCTCGCTCGCCGAGGCCACCGCGGCCGCCGAGAGAGCCCTCGCCGCCGCCAGCGAGAAGCTTCGCCTCGCGCAGGACGAAGCCAAGACCAGCGCGACGGCAGCCGACGAGGCTCGCGCCGCCGCCGAGAAAGCCCTGAGACGCCACGGTTTCCTGGACGAGGCCGGCGCGCCGGACCCGGACGCGCAGGCGGCTGCGCTCCTGGACCCGGACAGGCGCGCAGAGCTGAGCGACGAGGTCAGGCGTCACGACGAGGCGCTGATCGCCACCAAGGCCCGCGAGCAGCAGCTCCTCACCAGCACCGAGGGCCGCGTCGAACCGGACTTAGGGACACTGCAGCACGCAGAAGACGAGGCGACGGCCGCGCGCAACGCCGCCGCCGAGGCCGCCGAGACCGCGCGACGCCTACGCGACGCGCTGCAGCTGGACGTCGAGCGCTGGCGCAGCCTGGAGACAGCTCTCGGCGCTACGCGCGACCGGCACCGCACCGCCGAGCGCCTGGCAGACCTGACCAACGGCAAGGTCACCGGCCAGTTCCGCCTCGACCTGGAGACCTACGTGCTGCGGCGCATCCTGACCGACGTGCTGCTGCTCGCCAACCGGCACCTCGCCGGGATGACGGGCGGCCGCTTCCAGCTCCGGCTCAACGAGAGCGAGGACGAGCTCCGCGCGAGCGGCCTGCGCCTCGACGTCGAGGACCGTCACGCCGGCGGCAGGCGGCGCAGGGTCGCGACGCTCTCAGGCGGCGAGGGGTTCCAGGCGAGCCTCGCCCTGGCGCTCGGCCTCGCCGAGACGGCGCAGCGCACCAGCGGCGCCGTCGAGATCGGGGCGCTGTTCGTCGACGAGGGGTTCGGCAGCCTGGACAGCGCCACGCTCGAGGAGGTGGTGACGATCCTGCGCCGCCTGCCCGGCGACCAGCACCGGATGGTCGGCGTGATCACGCACGTCGAGGCGCTCAAGGGGCGCATCACGGCACAGCTCGAGGTCGTCGGCAGCGCTGACGGCAGCGGCAGCAGCGTGAGGCATGCGTTCGGTTAGGTAGTGGCCTCTCCATGAGCTGAGACGGGTGCGAGCCCAGCGCTGAGCCATCTGGTGTATCACACGTGATACAATGTGGGCATGAGCAGGAACAGCGTCGGGATACGCGAACTGCGGAACCATGGCGGTGACGTCATCGAAAGAGTGCAAGCTGGCGAACGCATCATCGTGACGAAGTCCGGCAAGCCCGTGGCGGAGATACGCCCACTGAGAACCCGCAGGCAGAACCGTGACGAGATCCTGGCTCGCTGGCGGCACCTACCGAAAGTCGATCCCGTGGCGTTCCGCCGCGACATCGACGAAGCGGTGGGCTTCTCCCTGTGGTGAGGATGGCCGAAGACGAAGGCGTGCTGCAGACCGAGGAGCAGGGCCTCCTCGACACCAGCGTCGTCATCCAGTTGAGGATGATCGACAGGGACGAGCTACCAGAGCAACTTCAGATTTCAGCCGTGACATTGGCGGAGCTGTCCGTCGGGCCATTGGTGGCAGCGACAGAAGAAGAACGCAGCACCAGGCAAGCGGTACTTCAGCAAGCCGAGGTCGACTTCGAGCCGATCCCGTTCGACGCCGCAGCCGCTCGCGTGTTCGGTAGGGTAGCGGCCGCCCTGAGACGGGTCGGCCGCAAGGCGTCCTCTCGAGGCTTCGACGCGATGATCGCCGCGACGGCAATCGCCAACCAACTACCCCTCTACACGGCCAACCCAAGCGACTTCGAGGGCATTCACGAACTGGAAGTAAGGGCGGTCGGATCTCGGAGTTGAAGTGGTCTCGGATCCGGAATCACAACGGGAAGAGCACCGGCACCAGCAACAGCACGACGATGGTCACCAGCACCTGCAGCGGCACACCGACGCGCGCCACGTCCGAGAACCGGTAGTGCCCCGGCCCCAAGACCAGCGTCGTGACCGGCGTCGAGACCGGGTTGATGAACGTGCACGACGCGCCCAGCGCCACCGCCACCAGCATCCCGGCCGGCGCGTAGCCCAGCGCCTGCGCCGCCTGCAGCGCGATCGGCGCCACCAGCACGGCCGATGTCGTGTTGGCGAGGAACTGCGTGACTACGACGGTCAGCAGGTAGATGCCCGCCAGCATCGCGTGCGGGCCTGCGTTCCCCAGCCAGTCGGTCAGCCAGCCGGCGGCCAGCTCGACAGCGCCGGTCTGGGACAGCGCGGTGGCGAGCGGCAGCATCCCGGCCAGCAGGATCACCGATGGCCAGCGCACGCTGCGGTACGCCGCGCCGATGCTCAGCGAGCCGCTGACGACCAGCGCGACGACGGCCAGCAGCGCCGCCAGCACCAGCGGCAGCAACTCGAAGGCCATGACGACGAGCATCGCCACCACGATGGCACCGCATACCAGAGCGCGGTCGGCGCGCGGGGCGGGCAGGTCGCCGTCGACGGCCTCGCTGAGCAAGGCCGCATCGTCGCGCTCACGCCGCATCAGCTCGATGGCTGGCGACATGCCGCGCACGAGCAGCACGTCGCCGAAGCGCAGGCGCTCGTGTGCGAGGTCGCCTCGGAGGCGGTCGTCGCCGCGCTGGATGCCCAGCACCACCAGGCGGTAGCGGTCCCTGAAGCGCAGCTCGGCGAGCGTCTTGCCCAACCATGCCGAGCGCGGCGTGACCAGCAGCTCGGCGAACACCAGGTTGGACGGGACGACCTGTCCCTCAGACGGTCGCACCTGCTCGAGCTCGACCTCGTAGGTGTCGGCCAGGTCGTCGAGGTCGTCGCGTGAGCCCTGGACGAAGACCCTGTCCCCCTCGCTCAGCAGCGTGAAGGGGCCGATGCGCTTCGAGACGCCGAGGTGACGCCGCGAGCGCAGGCCGGCCCGGATCGCGTCCGGGTCGGTGTCGATCGCGACGACGCGCACGCCGAGGCGCTCGGGCCAGCGCAGCTCGCCGAGGGTCTCCCCCACCAGCAGCGAGCCGGGCGGGATCTTGAAGCGCCACAGCTCCTCGACCAGGCCGAACCGTTCCGCCACGCTGCCCAGCGCCTGCGGGCCGGACTCTTCGGCGGCCGGCGCGTTCGGCGCCCGGTCCGGCAGCAGCCGGCGCCCGATGGTGACGAGGAACAAGGTGGCCACCGCGACGAGCACCAGGCCGACCGGCGCCAGCGCGAAGAAGCCCAGCGGATCCTCGCCCGCGGCTACCAGCGTCTGCGACGCGACCAGGTTCGGCGGCGTGGCGATCAGCGTCAGCGTGCCGCCGAGCAGCGCCGCGAACGCGACCGGGATCAGCAGCCGGCTGGGGCTGAGCCGCTGGCGCCACGCCAGGCGCACGGCGATCGGCAGCATGATCGCGACGGTGCCCGTCGAGCTCATGAACGCCGACAGGCCCGCCGTCGCGAGCATCAGCACCGCCATCAGGCGCGCCTCGCCGTTGCCGGCCACGCGCGCGATCCAGTTGCCGATAGAGCTAGCCAGCCCCGTCTCGACCAACGCCCCCGAGACCACGAACAGCGCGGCGATCATCACCACCAGCGGGTCGGCGAAGCCTGCCAGGGCCTGCTGCGGGGTCAGCACGCCGGTCAGCGGCAGTGCGATCACGACCAGCAGCGCGACGAGGTCGAGCGGCACGCGGTCGGACACGAACAGAGCGAGGGCCCCTGCCAGCACGACGAGGACCATGATCATGTCGCCGCTCATGCACACCAGAGTAGGCGCGCGGGTCGGTGAGTTACAGGGACAGCCTGCCCGTTGAGCCGTGGGACGGCCTCGCGGCCTCCCGCAGGGACAACCCGCCCGTCTACGACGGGCCGCGATGCCCTATACTCGTGCCGATTCACGAAAGGAGCACCTCATGGCCAAGACCGTCAGCAGGGCCGACTTGGTAGACCTCGTCGCGTCCGACACCAAGCTTCCCAAGAAGACAGTGAAAGACACCATGGACGCTCTCCTGGCGTCGATGTCGAGCACCATCGCCAAGGGCTCCAAAGTGACGCTGACCGGCTTCGGGACCTTCGAGGTACGCAAGCGCAAGGCTCGTACCGGTGTGAAGCCCGGCACCACCGAGAAGATCAAGATCCCCGCCAGCAAGTACCCGGCGTTCAAGGCGGGCAAGAGCCTCAAGGACAAGGTCGGCGGCAAGAAGTAGCTACCTGCCCGCAGCGATCTGCTCCATGACGCTCTCGACGTTCTCCCTGAAAGCACGTGCGGCGTCGACGACGATCAGCCCCGGCAGCTCCTCGTGGGTCGGCGGCTCGAGCGCCTTGAACTGTGACGCGCCGAGCGCGGGATTGAAGAAGTGCCCGCGGCGGCGCGTCAGGCGCTCCTCGACGACCTCCGGCGCGATCTCCAGGTAGACGAAGCGCAGGCCCGGCACGGCGCCTGTCAGCACCTGCCGGTAGGCGCGCTTGAGGGCGCTGCACGCCATCACCACGCCCTCGCCCGCCGCCTGCTTGGCGGCCATGGCCGCTCCGACGGCGGCCAGCCACGGCGCGCGGTCCTCGTCGGTCAGAGGCGTGCCGGCGCGCATCTTGGCGACGTTCACCTCCGGGTGGTAGTCGTCGGCGTCGAGGAAGGTCGCGCCTAGAGCGCGGGCGACCTCCCTGCCGATCGCCGACTTGCCCGCGGCGGACACGCCCATCACGACCACGGCGTGAGACCGCCGGGTCGGTGCGCTGGCGGCTCCCTCGTCGAGCGGGCTGCCGCTCAAGCGTCCCTGACCCGGTAGAGCGTCTCGCCAGACTTGCGCACCAGCAGCACGCCCTCGTCCTCGCGCTTGGCCCACTCCTCGACGTCGATGGTGTCGGGGTCGAGGTAGCCGAGGTTCAGCTCGGCGCAGACCTCCGGCGGGATGCGGGTGGCGAGGGTCACGGTGGCGCGCGGCGTCTCGATGCCCGTGGCCGCGTCGTAGTCGCCGTCACCCTTGACGTGAGTCGAGTGGGCGAGCACGCCGAGCGGCACGTGATTGAACCTGTCCCACTGCTTGAGGAAGTACGGCAGCGGGTGGTAGCCGACGGCGTGGATGTGCTTGCCGTGCACGAAGCTGACCTCGTCTAAGTGCGGGGCGTAGATGATCAGCTCGCCGCCCTCGGCCAGGGCCGGCTCGAGCTTGTACATCGCCTTGCCGGCGGTCCACAGCTCGTCGTACATCGGCGGCGCGCACGACAGCACGCGCTGGAACGGCTTGTCGACCCAATGTATGTGCCGCTGCGCCGACAGGTCGGCCGCCGCCGCCCAGGCGGTCAGATGGTCGCCGACGAACACGCCGGCCAGGCCGCTGCCCTCCACGACCAGCGCGGCCAGGGTGATCGGCCGCGGCACCAGCTCGACGGCGGCGTGGATCATCGCCCGCACCGGCGTGTCCTTGATGCCGATGGTGCGCCTCACGCCCGCCAGGGCGCCGAGCCAGTGGGTCACGTCGATCATCGCGGCGCCGCTGATGCCTGGGAACAGGTACTTGCCGCCGCCGGAGAAGCCGACGACCTCGTGCGGGAAGGTCGGGCCGAGGATCAGGATCTCGTCGTAGTCGAGCGCGGCGCGGTTGAGCGACACATCGACGTCGCCGCCGAGTGTCGGGTGCCATCTCTCGCCCGCGATCTCCTTGACGCGGCTCTGCGGCAGCGAGCCGACCGACACCAGCGTGTCGGGGTGGTCCCAGGCGTGGTTGAGCAGGCCGACGTGCCTGTAGCGGCCCCGGCGTTGCTCTTCCGTGATCCCGACGAGCTGGTTGAGGCGTTCCTCGCTCAGGGGCGGGTGGGTGCCGAGAGCGACCATGAAGTCGAGCGCGGCTGCGTCGTCGAGCGCGTTCACGACGATCTCGAACAGCAGCGGCAGCGGCACGCTGCGGGTGTGGTCGGGGATGAGGGCGAGGACCCGCTTGCCGCGGAAGCGGCCGGCGAGGGCCGTGGTGAGGGTCTCGCGCACCACCTCTTCGGCGAGCACAGCGCCGCTTGGGGCAACGGCCGAACGCAGCGTCAACGTAGGTCCTCCCCGTGGGCGTGAACCAGCACGCCGGCTACCCACACCTCTTCTATCCCTTCTATCGCGACCCGGCGGGTGGTGTCGGCGCGCATGCCCAGCGGGCGCTCTCTGTCGCGCTTCGTGCCAAGCACCGTGTCAGGCGGCGCGGCGAGCTCCGAGTCATAGACACTTTCGGCTACCCCTAAGCTCAGCTCCAGCCTATCGTCTCTTGGCTCGAGCCCCATGACCCGCTCCGGCGCCCGCGTCACGAGCTCTAGGATGGCCTCGGGTTCGACGTCGAGCACGGCCAGCGCGGTGTTGACCCCGGCCAGCAGCAGGCTGGCGCTGCCGGCGAGGTAGTTGCTGTCCGCCTGCGTCAGCCGGCCGCTCGGGTGCAGTTCGACGGCGCCGCCGACGTGCTCGGTGTAGCGGCCGGGCGGCATGCCGGCGAGCGAGACCGCGTCGGAGACGAGCACCAGCCGCCCCTCGCCCTTCACCTTGTGCAGCACGCGCATCAGGTTGGGAGGCAGGTGGTGGCCGTCGAAGATCGCGCTGGCGGTGAGGCGGTCGTCGGCGAGCTGGTCCCAGATCTGGTTGTGGTGCCTGTCGATGCGCGCGGGGATGCCGTTGCCGAGGTGGGTGCTGAGCGTCGCGCCGGCGTCCACG
>CAYYOK010000104.1:0-12392 GCA_964473205.1 uncultured bacterium
CCGGGTCCGACCTCTCCATCCGCGACCCGGAGGCCGTCGCGCGCATCGAGGACGCAGCTAGGCGGGCCGGCTTCGTCACCTGATTCGGGGCTAGCGGCTCGTTCTCGGCTCTCGATCGATGATCGTGCCGGACCCGGTCTGAATACCGGTAGACGGTAGGCGCGCCATCGAGACCGGGCTCGGCTAGCCTGCCGCGCTGGTCCCGCCTATCGAGTGAGGGCCAGCCATTGGCTCTGGCCCTCACTCCATCACTGCCTCCCCACGTAGTGGGGATGTTCGCTTGACTGCGAGCTTCCAACGGTTCACCCCTGACGCCCAGGGACATGCTCGCACTGCACTAGAACAGCACGGGGCTGGCAGCGGTGGATGAACGCAGCTTGACACCGTCCCGATGAGGGTCTAGTATCACCACCACCCAGGACCGGACTCCGAGCCTCCAATATCGCCTGTTCCCTGCTTGTCGCCAGCCCTGGACTCGTAGAGAACGAAAAGCTAGGCGGTGAGTTAGCGTGGGTCGACTGAAAACAGGTGTCAGACCGGCTAGCAGGTTCTCGTAGGGGGGGTAGGGTCTGAAGTGCAAACATCGCGCGTTCATAGTCGCGTGGCGCCGATACGGAGCGCCTTGGGAACCGGTCCGTGCCACTCAAGGTGTCGGCGGTGAGCCGGGCTCGTGACCTGTGGGCCAAGTCCAGTAAGGAAGGCAGGGGGCACACCCTGCTGGCCCACCTTCTCGATGTCGGAATCGTCGCCCGCTGCTTGTTGGCGGAGACAAGGCTTCAGCCTGCGATAGCTCTCTTCGCCGCCGACCTGGGGCTTGAGGCTTCGGCGGCGAGGCGACTCCTCCTCGTGCTGGCAGCGCTGCACGACATCGGGAAGGCTTCACCGAGCTTCCAACGGAAGTGGCCGGAGGGCGCTCCACCCGAAGCGCTAGTCCGACCTGTGGACGACATGCCTCACGGAACCATCAGCGCGTTCGTGATCAAGGAATGGCTGAGGGAGCTCGGCATGCACCGCAAGGAAGCCGAGACCCTAGCGAACGCTGTCGGGGTGCACCACGGCCATACACTTCCCGCCGGGTTCGACCGCGCTTTGAGCGTGGAGCTACCCGCGATCGGGTCCACGCCATGGTCAGGGTGGCGAGAGGAGCTGATCGGCGAGGTCGTCAGCGCCTTCGGTCCACTTCCCGAGTTCGAGCGACGCAAAGGTTATCGCAGCGCCTCGAGCTGGGTGTTCCTGGCCGGTCTGACCTCTGTGGCCGACTGGATCGGGTCGGGGCTCCCACACACCGAACCGGTCGGCGATGTCGCGGCTTACGTCGCCGAGCGCGACGCAGCCGTGAGAGACCGGTTCCGAGAGATCGCTTGGCCGACTGGTGAGCGGTGGTGGGTCGCGCCGGAAGAGCCTCATCGCTTCGCCTCGTGGTTCCGGGGGACGCCGGCGGGAGCCAATCCGCGCCCGCTCCAGCTAGCGGTCGAAGAGGCGCTGGCGGAGCTAGGCGGGGAACCGGGACTGGTCGTCCTCGAGGCTCCGATGGGCGAGGGCAAGACCGAGGCAGCGTTCTTCGCCGCGGTTAGATCGGCGTCACCTGGCGGCACGTACATCGGGATGCCGACCCAAGCCACGAGCGACGCCATGCACGCACGACTCCACGACTTCGTAGCCCGCCATAGACGCAGGAACGTGGGCATCTCGCTGGCTCACGGCTCGGCCAGGAGCCTGGCCCAGGTGCGCTCCGCCACCGGCGTGGATGTTGCTCCCAGCCTCCCGCCCGAGGCCGACCAGGCGCTCGAGCCAGCTGACCGCGAAGGAATGGAAGCTGCTGCGACCCAAGTCCAGTGGTTCTCCATGGGTCGTAAGGAACTCTTGGCTGAGCTGGGGGTCGGGACAGCGGACCAGGCCTTGCAGGGAGTCTTGCCGACGAGGCACCACTTCGTGAAGCTCTGGGCACTGGCGGGCAAGGTGGTCGTGCTCGACGAGGTTCATGCCTTCGAGGAGTACACGACCGGGTTGGTCGAGGAGCTAGTGAGATGGCTGGCTACCCTCGGCTGCACCGTAGTAGTGATGAGCGCGACCCTTCCGGGGTCCACGCGACGAGCGTTGGTCGCCGCATATCGCGACGGCGTCGGTGAACCAGAGGCCAATATCGAGGACACCACCTATCCTCGGTTGACCATCTCCTCCGCGACCTTGGTCCGAAGCCGTAGCTTCTCTGCTAGCCGGTCCTCGCGAGTGCGGATCGCGGCAGCCCCCTTCGCCCCCGGGCCGCTCCTAGAGTTCATTCGCCAGCTGACGGCAGGCGGCGGAGCGGTCGGCGTGATCGTCAACACCGTAGATCGCGCCCAGGAGCTCTACGAGCTGTGCCGCCGTGAGGGGCTAGAGCCATCGCTTCTACACGCGCGGATGCCCTTGGCCGAGCGCAAGGCGCGCGAGGCGGAACTCCTCCGTCGCTACGGCCCGGAGTCGAGCGGCAGACGCGAGGGGCTCGTCATCGCGACTCAGGTCGTCGAGCAGAGTCTCGACGTCGACTTCGACGTACTGGTGACCGATCTGGCGCCTGTAGACCTGATCCTCCAGCGGACAGGGCGCCAGCACCGTCATGCCCATCATGCGGACCGCGGTTCGCATGTCGATCCCGTCCTGCACATCGCAGGCTTGGGGGACGTTGCCACGGGGCCCGAAGAGGAAGCGACCGATTCTGTGTACGACGCCTACCTGATGTGGCGGTCCTGGGCGGTACTCGTCGATGCCAGGGAGTTGGTGCTACCGAGTGACATAGATGCTCTGGTGCAGGCGGTCTACGACACAGACCGGCCCCTGAGTCACCTCGAGAGGTACGCCGAGAAGATGACGCAGCTCGCGCACCGGCTCCGCACGAGGACGCAGGTAGAGCGAGGTGAGGCGGATGCCTGGTTGGCGGCACGGCCAGCCGACCCCGCCCCAGAAGCATGGAAGGTCACGGCGACGGATGCCGAGGAACGGGTCCCAGGGAAGGCCGTAGCCCGGACCCGCCTCGGGGAGAGAAGCGTAGCGGCTGTTCCCGTGTACCAGACGTCGAGCGGCTGGCGCCTGCCGAACGACGCCGGCGGCCTCGTGTCGCCATCCGGGCGCGTGCCGAGGAGCTGGCTGTTGGCGGCCCTGATGTGTCAGCTGAGTGTGCGCAACAAGCGCCTCATCGCCCAGCTGGACGCTGTCAAGAAGCCGAGCTGGTGGGAAAGGCAGAAGCTGCTGAGGTTCCTGACCCCGCTCATGTTGAGCGAGGACGGGACGGCTTTGGTCGACGCCCGTGTGCGGCTCGACGCCGAACTCGGTCTCGTCATCTCACACGGGCGGACTTAGGAGAGGGGGAAGCCGGTTGAGTCCATCGTTCCAGCTTCTAGACGAGCCGTGGATTCCGGTCGAGACGACATCGGGGGAGTTCCTGGAGGTTGGGTTGTTGGATGCGTTCGTCAGAGCTCCCGACCTTGTCCGGATCGCTCACCCCTCGCCGCTCGTGACGCTCGCGCTCTACAGGTTGCTCTTCGCCATCTTCCATCGAGCCGTACCGATATCGGACGTCAACGATTGGGACGACGAGTGGGACGAAGGCAGTGCCCACGATCGAGTGCCGCCGTATCTGGAGAGATGGAGGCATCGCTTCGACCTGTTCGACATCGAGGCGCCCTTCTGGCAGGTCCCGGACCTGAGCCCCGAACTGGGCACGATGTCCTGGGCGAAGCTAGCCGCCGAGCTGAACGACAACAACAACAAGGTTCTGTTCGACCACACGTCTACCAAGACGGACAGGCCCTTGGCGCCCCCGGCGGAGATCGCACGACTCCTGGTCGCGTGCCAGATGTTGTCGGTAGGCGCAGGCAACAGCCCAGTCGGCTACAACGTCAACGCTGTGCTGGCGACATCGCTACTGGTCGTCCCCGAGGGTGAGAACCTACGCGACACCTTGCTCGTCAACGCCCGTCCCGGTTCGAACCCGAACGACCTGCCCATCTGGGAACAGCCCGTTCCGAATGCGGCCTCCATCGCCAAGGCCAACTTCAGCAGACCGCCTCTGACCTTCCCATACGTGGGACTGGCGAACCGGCTCACCTGGTTGACGAGGGCCATTAAGATCTTGCCACCAGACGAGACTGGCCTGGTGTCGAGCATCGTGTTCGGTGCCGGCCTGAGGCCAGAGGTCCCCGAGGGCGACCGTGACCCTTGGGTCGCCTACCGAGTGTCCAGCGAAGGCAAGTGGGTTCCGCAGCGCCTCGATACCAACAGGGCTGTATGGCGGGACCTAGGGGCGATCTCCGTGCGCACCGACCCCGAGAAGCACGAGGCTGCCGCCGTGCTTCGCTCACTGGGAAGCATCCATGACAACGACCGTCCGTTTCCGGCGTCATGGACCCTCCTCATCGGAGGACAGGCCGCAGACAAGGCCAAGATCGAGGGTTGGGGTCAGGAGCGCTGGCGGCTTCCCGACGTGGCGCTGAGGGACGAGCGCGTGGAGCAGGCTCTCGTGAAAGGCATAGACGAGGCCGAGAAGACAGCGAAGGACCTAGGGCGTCTCTTGTGGCGCCTGGCGCGCGATCTCTTGACTATCGACGAGGATCGTAAGCCCGATGAGAACGCGGTCCGCGGTGTCGTGGCCAGCTTTCCTGCCATGTCGATGTTCTGGTCGAGCCTGGAGAAAGCGTTCGCGCGCTTCCTAACCGATCTGGCGACCCCAGATGCCGATGTCCAACATGTCGTGGACAAGGCTATCGCCAACTGGCACACAGCGATCGGAGACGCAGTCGCGATAGCAGAACGGGCTACTCACCGCAGCCTCGGAAGGGATGCTCGAGCGCTAAGAGCCTGGGCCAAGACCGGCCCGAGGATCTCTGGGCTCAGCGCTAGTTCTCGACGGCTCGCGGGGCGGCAGGAGGGGATCCGGGCATGAGCGAAGCCAGTTTCCATGAAAGATTCGCGGCCTATCTGGCAAGACGGATCGAGGAGTCTACGCGACCTCGGGCCGTACTTCGAAGGTCTCTAGCGTTCCCCCCCGGGACATGGCCCGAATCGTTCCCCTACGTGGAGCCTTTCGTGGCCACGGCCGACAAGTGGACACGTGAGGCCGCGTACCTAGTCGCTGGCCTGTACGCGGCATCGGGTGTCAGCGCGGGCAGCGGCAACATGGGAGCCGCAGCCTATCGGCTTCGAGCAAGGACGGAGTCGGACTCCGTGGAAGCCAGGTTCCTGGCGCTGCTGGATGCCGACGAGGAGCAGCTCCCTCATAGATTGCGCCAGATGGTGACCCTCATGTCCGGACAGGACATAGCGCCGGATTGGGCAATGCTGTTCCGTGACCTGACCAGGTGGAACGACCCTCGCCGCCGAGTGCAGGAGAACTGGGCGCGGGAGTACTACAGGCATGAGTCGGCGGACGCCGCTGACGACGAGTCCCAAGCGATCGAGGTCGGAACCCGCACCGAACAACGGCCCAACGAGACGCCGGTTGGGATCTAAAAGGGGGAGTGCATGTCAACACGCATCGAGTTCCATATCCTGCAGTCGTTCGCGCCGAGCAACCTGAACCGTGACGATACCGGCAGCCCGAAGGACGCCGTGTTCGGAGGCGTGCGGCGCGGCCGCATCTCCTCGCAGGCCCTGAAGCGCGCCACGCGCCTCCATATGAGGGATGGAGGCCTCGTCCCCGAGAGCGCGGGCTCCACCAGGAGCAAGCGGCTCGTTTCGCTCATCGTCGACCGCCTCAAGGGCAGGGTCGAACCGGACGTAGCGAAGACGGCGGCTGTCAACGTTCTGGGCCAAGTGGGTAGCCAGAAGAAGATGCAGGTGAAGGCCCCGAAGGGCAGCGACGAACCTCTGACTGAGTACCTGATGTTCGTGGGAGCCGCCGAGCTCGACGAGATCGCGAGCGTCATCGCGGCACAAGCCGATGAGCTCAAGGACCCGAAGTCGAAGAGTCTGCCCGAGGCAGGTAAGCTGGTCACCGACATCCTAAAGAGGAAGGGGGCCGGCTCGGTCGACGTGGCGCTGTACGGTCGGATGCTCGCCAACCTCCCCGAAGGCAACGCCGACGCCGCGTGCCAAGTCGCCCACGCCATAAGCACTCACCGGGTGGACCGCGAGTTCGACTACTTCACCGCGGTCGACGACGAGAGCCCCGAAGATTCCAGCGGCGCCGGCATGATCGGCACCGTCGAGTTCAACAGCTCCGTCTACTACCGCTACAGCGTCGTTGACGTCGACCAGCTCAAGGCCAACCTAGGGGGCGACCCCGCGCTGACAACGCGGGCCGTGGCGGCGTACGCCAGGTCGGTCGTAGAGGCGGCGCCCAGCGGCAAGCAGAACACCTTCGCCGCACATAACCTCCCTTCCGTGGTCCTGGTCACGCTGCGAAAGGAGCAGGGCCCTAGGAACTTGGCCAACGCGTTCGAGGTGCCCGTCAGCGGAAGGAGCGGCGGCCTAGTGGGCGAATCGGCCGCGAGGCTTCTGGACTACTGGCAGAAGGTCGATGCCGCGTACGGTCCGGCATCCGCCGCTTGGGTCCTCGACCTTACGGGAGCCTTCGACGAGGCAAATGGGGTAATGAGGCTCGCATCGCTGGACGAGCTAGTCGAGACGGTCAGAACCGCGGTGGCGTGAGCCATGAGCTGGACGCTGCGCATGCGGTTCGCCGGCCCCATGCAGAGCTGGGGCACACGCTCCCGGTTCGATCGGCGTGACACCGAGATCGCGCCATCTAAGAGCGGCGTCATCGGTCTGGTGGCGGCGGCTCTGGGTAGGGGCCGCACCGAGCCACTCGACGACCTCGCGGCCCTGCGGATGGGCGTGCGCTTAGACGACGAGGGCGTGCTGATGAGGGACCTCCACACAGCTCAGAAAGTCATCAAGGCCGATGGGAGCGGACTCCAGGACACAGCCCTCTCCGAGCGGCACTTCATCGCCGACGCGACATTCCTCGTAGGACTCGAAGGAGAGGACAAGGAACTGCTCGCTGCCGTCGACGCTGCCCTCGAGCGGCCGCGCTGGCCGCTAGCGCTGGGTCGCCGGTCGTTCCCCCCCTCCAAGCCCGTGTACCTGAGGCCGCCCACCGACCCCGACCCGATCGTGGAGCAGGGCCTAGAGGAGGCGCTCGTGTCTTGCCCACCGCTCGTGGACTCGCAGAAGGGACCTGACGTCCGCTACCTGATCGAGGACGAGAGTGGCGAGCAGTACTGGTTCGACCAGCTGACCGACAACTTCGCGGACAGGGGCTTCGTGATTCGCAGGGTGCGAATGGCGGTGGCGCCTTGGGGGGAACCATGGTCTTGAGCCGGGCGGTCCTCAACCTCGCTGACGCCGCAGCCAGGAGGGACATCGCCAATCCCTATGAGATGCACTCGACGCTGATGCGTCTCGTGGACGCGGGGTCGGGCCGCCCGCTGTGGCGGTTGGAGCGGTCGAAAGATCATGAACGGCCTCCGGTCGTTCTGATACAGACTGAGAGTTCACCGGATGCTTCGGCGCTACGTGGCGCCTCGCCCAGCTACCTGCTCGAGTTCTGCTCGCGAGAGAACCGGCTACTCAGCCGTGTCAAGACCGGAGACGTACTCAACTTCAGGCTCAGGGCCAACCCCACGGTCACCCGGGAGCGGAAGAGACACGGGCTGGAGCGGATCGAGGACCAGCTCTCGTGGCTGGAGCGTCAGGTCAAGGGCGCGGGAGCGAAGCTCATCTGGGCTCAGACCAGCGACTCGGGCAAGGTTCGGTTCGCCAGGCGGGGATCAAAGCGGCCGATAGTGCTGATGGGAGTCACGTTCGACGGCCAGCTGGAGGTCGTCGAGCCTGAGGCCCTACGTGCAGCGGTCAAGGCCGGCATCGGGCCTGGCAAAGCACTCGGCTTCGGCCTCATGACGCTAGCTCGATGACGCGCAAGCGCGCCATCGACCTGAGGAGCCTGCCCAAGCTCAGGGACGGCCTGACGTACATCTTCATCGAACGGGGCCGTGTCGAGCGCGACGACTCTTCCATCGCCTGGTACGGTCCCGATGGCGCCGTGGCGATACCGGCCGCGGCGCTCGCTACGCTCTTCCTGGGCCCGGGAGCGACCATCACCCACGCCGCGATGATGGCCCTTGCCGACAACGGAGTGACTGTCGCCTGGGTCGGTGAGGCTGGTGTCCGCTTCTATGCAGGCGGTATCGGTGAGACGAGATCGGCGAAGAACGTCGAGAAGCAGGCCCTGGCCTGGGCCAACGAAGAGTCCAAGCTCGAAGTCGTCAGGAGGCTGTATGCGTTTCGGTTCTCCGAAGCGCTGGACCCCGAGCTCACCCTCGAACAGATCAGGGGGATGGAGGGCGTTCGCGTCAGGACCGCATATAGCCGGGCCGCGAAAGCCAACGGGATCAAATGGCGAGGACGCAACTACAAGCGCGACGACTGGGAAGAGGGCGATGCCGTCAATAGGGCCCTGTCGGCTGGGAACGCTTGCCTTTACGGCCTGTGCCATGCTGCGATCGTCAGCCTTGGATTCTCGCCGGCACTCGGCTTCCTGCACTCCGGTAAGCAACTGTCGTTCGTGTACGACATAGCCGACCTCTACAAGACCGAAGTGGTCGTACCGGCCGCCTTCGCCGCGGCGAGTGTCCCGGGGGACGAGATCGAACGGCGTGTCAGGTTGGCGCTTCGCGACCAGCTCAGACGATCTCGCTTCCTCGAACGCGTCTCAAGGGACCTCCACAAGCTGTTCGACCTGGAGGAGAGCGCACCCGATCCCTACGAGACCGACGCGGCCAAGCCTGGCGACATATGGGACGGCGACAAGTTCGTGCCAGGAGGGGTCGCGTATGGTCGTCGTGACACTTGAACTGGTCCCGCCGCGCCTACGTGGCGGGTTGACTCGTTGGCTTACCGAGATCGGCCCCGGCGTCTACGTCGGTCGAGTCAGTGCGATGGTGCGCGAACAACTTTGGGACCTAGTTGTCAAAGAGGCTGCCGGAACGGGCCGCGCTGTGATGGTGAACCGAACCAACAACGAGCAGGGCTACGAGATCCGCATGCACGGAGACTCGAGTAGGCGTGTGGTGGACGTCGACGGCTTGCAGCTGGTGGCCAACCGCCACAGCGCCTGGCGCGACTGGATCGAAGACGAAGTGGACTTCGAAGACGAACGTAGCTCAGACTGACTCTGGATTCGATCACGGGCCCCATTTGGTCCGGGTACATTGACAACTGACACATAGAGCGCGCAGAGCGCGAGAATCGTCGTGCTGGTCAAGTGAGGTCCCCGCGCACGCGGGGGTGAACCGTCCGCTCGCTACGGACTCCGGGCAGGCCGGCTGAGGTCCCCGCGCACGCGGGGGTGAACCGGCGCGGCGGCGCTCGCACCAGCTCGAGTTGGCGAGGTCCCCGCGCACGCGGGGGTGAACCGTCCCTACCGGTCCCGGACCCGAGGTAGGCGGTGAGGTCCCCGCGCACGCGGGGGTGAACCGTGTGGGCGCGCACCGAGACGCCCAGGAACAGCGAGGTCCCCGCGCACGCGGGGGTGAACCGCGCTCCGGCCGAGGCTCATGTCAAGGGACACCTAGATTCCCGCAGCTGGGGGACATCCAGTTTCCCGCGGGTGACTCGGCTCATCGCTTGGCTGCCTGAGCTTCGAGTTCTCGGAGCCTGAAGCTTCTGCCGTCGATGTTCACGACGTGGCAGTGATGCAGGAGGCGGTCGAGGATGGCGGTGGCGAGGATCTCGTCGCCGGCGAGCATGTCCGGCCATTGGCTGATGCTCTTGTTGCTGGTGATGATGGTGGCTCCTCTCTCGTAGCGGTAACTGATGACCTTGAAGAGCAGGTGGGCGTCCTTGCGGTCTAACGTCTGGAAGCCGAGCTCGTCGATGATGAGCACGGCTGCGCTCATGAACTTCCGCCTGTGACTGCGCCTGTTGGGGTTCTGCTCGTCGCGACGCATCTTGTCGATGAGGTGATCGGCTGTCGTGAACGTCACACTGAAGCCGTTCTGAATGGCGCGTATCCCGAGGCCTTGGGCGAGGTGGGATTTGCCGACACCCGGCGGCCCGAGGAAGAGCGCGTTCTCTTTGCGTTTGGCGAACTCGCAGGTCGCCAAGAGGTCGACCTGGTTCTTGTCCAGGCCGCGCTGGAAGCTGAAGTCGTACTCCTCGAGGGTCTTGGCGAGGCTCAGGCCGCTGAGCTTCAGAGCCGTCTTGATGCGCCTCTCCTCACGAGCTTGGCGCTCCTGCTGAAGGACGTTCTCGAGGAAGTCCTGGAGGCTGTGCTCCTCGCGAACGCTCTGCTCGAGGAGTTCGGGGAGCCTCTCGGGCGTGAACTCGAAGCCCAGGGTGCGCAGCAGCGCTCGGCTGCGATCGAGGCTCGATCCGATGCTCACCGCGCCCGCCTGAGTAGGTTCTCGTAGGCGCTCAGGGGCCGCGTGGCGGCCTCCCAGCTCTTGTCCGCCACGATGATCCTGCCGATCCGGCCGAGCGGCGCGGGCGGCTGCACTTCCATCGGCCCCGAAATCGCCGGTCTGGTATTGGACACTTCCGCCGCGTCGTAGCAGGCTTGATCGATGAGCAACCGGGCTTTGGTGCCGCGCGGGTACTCCTGCACCACCCTGCCATCGGCGATGATCTGAACCTTGCCGGGAGCGCCGCGGACCTGCACCGCCCGGCCGGAGAGGGGATAGGGAGCGGCGTACTGCCGGCCCTCGAAGCTCACCAGGCAGTCGCGCCCTACCCTGCGAACGACCTGCACGTCGAACGGCGCTGGAAGGGTTGCTGGCAGGGGCTGGAGCACCTCGCGCTCGGCGAGCCAGGTGTCGTAGACGCTGTCGCCGGTCACCGGATTGATCAGCCTCTTGGCGCGGGCGGCGCTTCGTTCCAGCACAGCTTCGTTGAGATCCTCTAACGACACGAACCGCTCGCCGCGCCTCACGATCGGCCCAATCACGTCCTGCACGCGCCTTTCGACCTTGCCCTTGTCGCTGCCCCTGCGTGGCCTAGTCGGGTCGATCAGGAAACCAAGCTCGTCGGCGTACGCCTGGTAGGTGTCGTTAAGCTCCGCCCACGCCCCGGCGCCCTTCTTCACGCCGGTCTTGAGGTTGTCGATGCGAATCGTCAACGGCACGCCGCCGAGGAACCGCAGGGCGTGGTTGTGCCCATCGAGCCAGGAGAGCTGCGTCTCGTCGAGGTAGAACCGCACCGGGTTCATCCTCGAATGCGAGAGCGTCATCAGGAACGCCTTCAACACCACCTCGCCGCCGAACTCGTGCAAGAAGACCCGCCGGGTCCCCCAGTCGACCTGTGCCTGCGTCCCTGGCCGCGTCTCGATCCGCCTTACTGGACGCAGCTTCGGCGCAGGCGCGCGCCTGCGCACGAACCGAACCACCGCCTTGTACGACCCGGAGTAGTCGTGCTCAGCGACCAGGTGCTCGTAGAGGCTCTTGATGCTATCGGGCCTACCCGACTCGCCATCCCAGTCCTGCAGAGCGATCCAGGCCGCGATTACCGGCTCGAACGGCGCGCAAGCCTCCGCCTGCTGCGAACGGCCATCCACCGCGGCCGCAGCGCGGCGCTGCAGGCGGTAGCGCAACGTGCTCTCGTCGACACCGAGATCCCTGGCGACGCTCCTGACGCTCTTACCCTTGCCCACGAGCACCTCCGCAGCCACCAGGTCCCGCCCAGACAGCTTCGCCACGCTCGCCTCCCGAGTACGCGAAACGTACCCGGCGAGCGATCAAACCGGTGCGGGAAAGTGGATGTCCCCTAAGAGCTAGGGTAGAGCGTCCTCTGACAGCTCAGGCGGTACGAGGATGAGGTCCCCGCGCACGCGGGGGTGAACCGACGCGCAGGCAGGCCGCGCGGAGCTTGCGCATGAGGTCCCCGCGCACGCGGGGGTGAACCGCTGCGGAGGTGTGTTCAGTCTATATCGGGAGAGAGGTCCCCGCGCACGCGGGGGTGAACCGGGTCTCCACGACGAGCGACCCGTCCGGGCCCTGAGGTCCCCGCGCACGCGGGGGTGAACCGTCGCGCTCGTGTTCCTCGCCGCCGTCGAAGCCGAGGTCCCCGCGCACGCGGGGGTGAACCGGCGTGCAAGCCGGAACGATAAGCGCGCTCGCTGAGGTCCCCGCGCACGCGGGGGTGAACCGTCCCTGGCCACACCGAACGGAGCGCGGTACAGGAGGTCCCCGCGCACGCGGGGGTGAACCGACCTCCGCCAGCAGGGCCCTGTCGATGGTGGTGAGGTCCCCGCGCACGCGGGGGTGAACCGACACCGCGACCCTCTGGAAGGAAGCCTGGCTGGAGGTCCCCGCGCACGCGGGGGTGAACCGCCGGAAGCGGCGGTCGTAAAGCGGCAGATCGCGAGGTCTGTCGCGGCCGGTCGTATCTTGACCCGGTCGGGCCGGTTGGATTTTGACCCTCCT
>CAYYOK010000105.1:0-12337 GCA_964473205.1 uncultured bacterium
GCCTCGGCGAGGAGCTCGCGGGCGCGCTCGGGGTCGTAGTCGTACGGCCACGGGTCGCCCTGGCCGGCCATCGAGGCCGGGATGAAGGCGTAGGCGGGGACGCCCAGACCGCCGTAGAACGCCTCGATGATGGCGACGCGATCGATGGCGTGAGCGATCGCCTGGCGCACCAGCAGGTTGTCGAGGGGCGCCGTGGCCTGGTGCATGGCGAGGTAGCCGACGTTCAGCTCGCTCGTCGGGATGGCGGTGATGAGGTTGGGATCGTTCTCGACGGTCCGCAGGTCGTCGACCGACAGCAGGACCGCGATGTCGATGGTGCCGGCCTGCAGCTCGGCGAGGCGGGCGGTCGGCTCGGCGATGCCGCGGAAGACCACCTGCTCGACCTGGGCCGGGCCGTTCCAGTAGTCGTCGTTGCGGGCGAGGACGACGCGTTCGCCCTCGATCCACTCGACGAACTTGAACGGGCCGGTGCCGACCGCGCCCACGCCCGGCGTGCCGTAGGCGACGCCGGCCGCCTCGATGGCGGCGGGGCTGCCGAACTGGAAGTAGACGGCGGCCCACAGGGCGGGCAGGAAGGGTGCCGGCTGGGTGAGGTTGAACTGCACCTGGTGGTCGTTCAGGACGATGGTCTCGGCGAGGAGGTTGCCCTCGCCGACCGGACCGCCGAAGACCCACCCCCACGGCACGAAGGTCTTGCCGTCGGCGCGGTGTCCGTTGGGGTCGTTGGGGTCGTTCCAGCGGTCGACGTTGAACTTGACAGCTTGAGCGTTGAACGGCGTGCCGTCGTGGAAGGTGACGCCCTCGCGCAGCGTGAAGACCCACTGCGTCGAGTCGTCGTTGGCGCTCCACTCGGTGGCGAGGCCGGGGATGAGGTCGGTACCGCCGGGTGCGAAGTCGACCAGTCTCTCGGTGATCTGTGCGCTGACGACGAGCGAGTTGCCGTCTTGCGAGTCGACGGCGTCGACCGACGCCGGGAACCCGCTGACGCCGTAGACGAGCGTCTGCGCGCTCACAGCTCCCGCCAACGTCAGTGCGGCTAGAGCGAGTAGGACCTTCTTCATGGCACCTCCCAGTGCGATCCTTCGGACCGTCTGGCGGCGGCGTGCGAGCCTCCGCCGGAGACCTAGGCTCCGAAAGTACCTGGGGATACTAACATGCCATAGCTCGCGTTCAAGACCCTGGTTAAGGCCACGTATAAGGTCGTGCATAAGCGAGTTATGGGCTGATTAAGACCTAGCCGTATCCGGCTTAGGCCATGGCGGCGCCTTATCAGCCCGCCGGGCTGGCGGCCACGACTCCCTGAGGGTGATCGGAGACGAGCACCCCGTCCTGAAGCCTGTGCACCCTCAACGCCACGCCGGTGGCCACGGCGGCGTCGAGCAGCGTCTCGTCGTGGGTGACGACGACGACACCGCAGCCGTCCGAGACCGCCAGCTCGAGCAGCTGCGAGAACACGTCGACGGCGCGCCCGTGGTCGAGCGAGCCGGTCGGCTCGTCGGCGATGAGCACGGGCGGCTTGAGCGCCAGTGCGCGCGCCACCGCCGCGCGTTGCCGCTCACCGCCCGAGACCTTCGACGGCAGGAAGTCGGCGCGCTGAGCGAGGCCCATGCGCCGCAACAGCTCGAGCGCTCGCTCGGGATCCGGCTCGCCGACGATGCGGCCGGGCAGCATCACGTTCTCCAGCAGGGTCAGGTCCTCGAGCAGGTAGTGGTTCTGGAACACCAGCCCGACGGTGCGCGCTCTGCGGGCCGCCAGGTCGGCCGGTCGGTGGGCGTGCACCGGGAACTCGCCCCAGGTGATGGTGCCCCTGTCGGGCCGGTCGAGCCCGGCGAGCAGATGGAGCAGCGTGCTCTTCCCCGAGCCGCTCGGACCGAGGACGGCCACGACCTCGCCAGGCTCCACGGAGAGCGACACGCCGCTGAGGACGTGGACGGGACCGCCCGGCGCGGGGTAGCTCCGATATAGCCCTTCACACGCCAGGACCGCCGTCACGGGGTTACTATACGTGCCTGACACGGCGTTGCCGCTTCCAGCGCCACCGCCGGCGAGCGGCCGCCGCGGGGGCGGCGACGTGCGAGACAGCGGTCGGATTGGGAGAACATGCCTAACGAGCAAGACAGTGCTGCCGAGCTCAAGGAGCTGCTGATCAGGGTCCCGCTGTTCCACAACGCTCCGCAGCGCGCCCTGGAGATCGCTTCGTCGGCCGTGCGCAAGCGCGTCTACGAGGCCGGCTCTGTCGTGTTCCAGGAAGGCGATCAGGGCGAGGCGCTCTACATCATCGCCCGCGGCCTCGTGAAGCTCTCCAAGGTCGACCTGGAGGGGCACGAGAAGACCCTCGCCATCTTGCAGCCGCCCGAGTTCTTCGGCGAGATGGCCCTGCTCGGTCACGCCAGCCGCAGCGCCACGGCGGTCACCCTCAACGAGGTGCACGCCTACCTGCTCTTCGACGACGACTTCAGGCGCCTGATCTCCGACTACCCGGCGATCAGCCTGAACCTGACCTCGACGCTGGCGGCGCGCCTGCGCGGCACCAACGACGAGGCGCAGGTGCTCTCCTACAAGGACGCTCAGGGGCGGGTGGCCTACGTGCTGCTGCGCCTCTACCGCGGCGGCGTCGTCGATCTCGGCGGCGAGAGCGCCCTGGTCAGGCTGACGCATCAGGAGCTCGCGAACCTGGCGGGCACCTCGCGTGAGACTGTCACTCGCGCGCTGAAGGCCTTGGAGGAGGAGGGCGTGATCGAGACACGCCCCAAGGAGATCTTCCTCCTCGATCCAGAGGGCTTGGAAGAGATCCTGCACGGCATCCGCTGACCGGCTCGCCGGCCTCTGCCGTCAACTTAGCTACCTAGTCACGACTGCCTAGCCGCGACGGGCGGCTCTCGTCAGCCGCCGAGGCCGGCGGCCGCGACGTGTCGTGCCAGCCTCTCCTCGAGCAGCGTGCGCGTCTGCGGCCAGTCGATGTCGGTGATCGCGTAGCTGAGCGAGTCGCGGATGAAGCCGTCCTTGGTGACCATGTGGCGGCGGGCGACGCCCTCGAAGCGTGCGCCCAGCGCGGCTATGGCCTTCTGGGAGCGGATGTTGCGGGTGTCGGTGAAGAGCTGGACCCTCACCAGGGCGAGCTGCTCGAACGAGAAGCGCAGCAGCAGCAGCTTGCAGTCGGTGTTGACCCCGGTGCGAAAGACATCGGGCCGATACCAGGTGTAGCCCAGCTCGCAGTGGCGGCGGCGCTGGGAGACGTCGGTGATCCGCGACATGCCCAGCACCTCGCCGCCTCGACCGAGGACGGTGACGACGTACGCGCGTCCGGCCGCGACCTCGGCGAACGCCGCGGCGAAGTAGCGCTCGGCCTGCGCCTCGTCGGCGGGCGTGGACGTCCACCGGAACGTCTCGACGGACGCGAACGCGATGCGCTTGAGCTCGTCGAGGTGGTCGGGAGACAGAGGCACGAGCCGGACGAAAGGGCCCTCCAGCTCGCCACTGAACGGCAGGGAGACCGTTGGGGTCAGGCTCGGTGTCGTCAGGCTAGTCGCTGCCACGCTTGACGACTCTACATCCGCTGCGTAGGCGGCTGCCTAGGGTAGGGGTTGGTGCAAGTGATCCGCGGCTAGGTCGCCCTAGCCCTAGAGCTGCCGCGAGCCGAGCTCGGGACCCCGAACGGTCTCGGGGCGGTCGTCGGCATCGAGGTCTATCGAGAACGGCACGATCTCGGCGTGGTCGACGAGGCGCTCGACGCCTATCAGGCTGCCGATCACGACGCCGTGCGTCACGACCACGAGCGAGCCGAAGCGGCGGTAGCGCCTGAGCACCCCGAGCACGCGCGTGCGTACCTCCTCGAGGCTCTCCCACGGGACCTCTGGCGGCGGCGGCAGATGGCCGCTGAGGGTCTTCTTGGCGTCGTTGAGGATGCGCTCGTCGTAGTCGGCCAGCGGGTCCTTCTGCGGCAGCCACTCGTGGAGGTCGTGCTCGACGTAGAGCGGCTTGTTCAGCGCGCGGCTGAGCAGAGCCGCCGACTCGAGCGCGCGCGTGAACGTGCTGCACAGGATCGCTTCGGCCTCGCGGAGCCGGTAGTCGCTGGCGATGGTGTCGATCTGCAGCCGGCCGAGCGGGGTCAGCGGGGCGAACTCCTTCGCCATGCCGCGGGCACCGCGCGATTCGACCAAACCCCAGTCGGTTTCGCCATGTCGTACGAAGTAGAGTCTCACGAACCGCCCTCGCCCCCGGACGTCTTGAGTATCTGGCGCACAAGCTGCATCGACAGCTCCTCTAGGGGCTCGCCTGCACCGTGCCACGGCGTCGAGCCATGGCACCGGATTCAGCGTCAGGAACAGTGTAAGTAGCGCCTCGGTTCGGGTCTGTTCGAAGTCTTACTCACCTCCTATATAGGCGGTGTGGCGAGCCGCCGTCGCGGTAACATCTCGGCAGTAATGGACCCTATCTCGATGTACCGGAACGCGGTCTTGGCGGTGGCGGACGCAGGTCCGGTGAGAAGGTTCCTCACGCGCCACGGCTGGAAGCTCGGGGTCGGACGCTTCGTGGCCGGCGAGTCGGTCGAGGACGCGGTGCCCAAGCTGCGCGCGATCGAGGCCAGCGGCAAGCTCGTCGTCCTCGATGTGCTGGGCGAGTTCCTCTCCACCGAGGCCGAGGTGCGCAGGACCGCAGCCGGGATCGCGCACGCCGTGCGCACGGCCGCCGCCGCCGGCGTGGAGCCGTACCTCAGCGTCAAGCCGACGCAGCTGGGCCTGGGTTTCGATCACGAGCTCGCGTTCGAGCTCGCTTCGGAAGTCGCTGCCGCCGTGTCAGAGGCGGCCGCGCTGAGGCAGTCGGCTGGCGCCGGTACTGAGCCGGGGCACCTCTGCCTCGACATGGAGAACAGCCCCTACACCGAGGCGACCCTCGAGCTGCTCGAGCGCCTGCACGCGGCCGGGCACGTCAACGTCTCGACCGTGTTGCAGAGCGCGCTGCACCGCACGCCCGACGACCTGGCGCGCTTGGCTGCGCTCTCCCCTGGCGGTCAGCTCCGGCTCGTCAAGGGCGCCTACCGCGAGAGCGCCGAGGTCGCGATGCTGAACCAGTCCGACGTGGTGGCTGCGTACTTCGATCTGGCGCGCAAGGCCCTCGACCTGGGGTTCCACCTCAACATCGCCACGCACGACGAGAGGCTGCTCGAGCGCGTGCTGTCCTACGCCCGCCTGGCTGGGCTGGACCGCGGTCGCTACGAGGTGCAGATGCTACATGGCGTCAGACCTGCCCTGCAGGACAGGCTGGCGGCCAACGGTCACGCTGTCCGCGTCTACGTCCCGTTCGGCAGCGACTGGTACGGTTACTTCAGTCGCCGTCTCGCCGAGCGCCCAGCCAACCTCGGTTTCGTGCTGAGGGGTCTGTTCGGGTGAGCGCCGTGAGCCAGGCAGCCGAGGCTGACGAGGTAGTGGGCGGCAGCGCCGCCTGAGAGAAAGGACCGCGTAGATGTCACTGTTCGAGCCCTACCGCAACGAGCCTTTCGCCGACTTCTCGGATCCCGCGACCGATGCGCGCTTCCGGGCCGTGCTAGCCGGAGTGCGGGCTCAGCTCGGGCGCGACTACCCCCTGTACATCGGCGGCGAGAGCGTTCACACGGCGTCCAAGATCGACTCGCTCGACCCGTGCGAGCCGGAGCAGGTCGTCGGCCGGGCCTCGATGGGCAAGGCGGAGCACATCGAGCGCGCGTTCGATGCGGCCTACGCCGCCTACGGGACCTGGTCGCGCGAGAGCATGGCGCATCGCGCCAGGGCCGTCGTGAAGCTGGCGGCCGAGATGCGCCGCCGCCGCGAGGAGCTGGCCGCCTGGATGGTGTTCGAGTCCTCGAAGAACTTCCTCGAGGCGATCGCCGACGTGGCCGAAGCCATCGACTTTTGTGAGTATTACGCTAGACAGGCTTTGCCTCTCGCCGAGCCTCTTCCCACTCACGACTGGCCGGGCGAGGAGAACACGACGACTTACCAGCCGATGGGGGTCGGGGTCGTCATCCCGCCGTGGAACTTCCCCTTCGCGATCCTGGTGGGCACGGCGGTGGCGCCGGTCGTCGTCGGCAACACGGTGATCGTCAAGCCGTCGCCGCAGACGCCGGTCATCGCCGCCAAGTTCATGGAGCTGGTCGAAGCCGCCGACTTCCCGCCCGGCGTCTTCAACCTGCTGACCGGCGCCGACGCCGACCTCGGCGACGCCCTGGTCGACAACCCGCGCACGCGCTTCGTGAACTTCACGGGCTCCCTCGCCACCGGGCTGCGCATCAACGAGCGCGCCGCCAAGGTCAACCCCGGCCAGCGCTGGCTCAAGCGCGTCTTCCTCGAGCTCGGTGGCAAGGATGCGCTGGTCGTGGACGAGACCGCCGACCTCGACATGGCCGCCGCCGCCGCAGTGGCCAGCGGCTTCGGCTTCCAGGGCCAGAAGTGCTCGGCGATGAGCCGGCTGATCGTCGTCGACGAGGTCTACGACGACCTGCTCGAGCGCGTCGTCGCCGCTACCGAGGCTCTGAGCGTCGGACCCGCCGTCGACAACAACGACGTCGCCGCCGTGATCAGCGCCAGGCAGCACCAGAAGATCCTCGACTACATCGCGGCTGGGCGCGCCGAGTCGCGCCTCGCCACCGGCGGCGGAGCGGCCGAGTTGCCAGGCGGCGGCTACTTCATCAAGCCGACGGTGTTCTCCGACGTGCCGCCAAGCGCCACGGTCGCCTGCGAGGAGATCTTCGGCCCCGTGGTGGCGACGATGCGCGCCAAGGACTTCGACCACGCGCTCAAGCTCGCCAACGGGACCATGTACGCGCTGACGGGCGGCGTGATCAGCCGCGACCGCGCGCGCCTGCAGCGCGCCAGAGACGAGTTCCTCGCCGGCAACCTCTACCTGAACCGCAAGATCACGGGCGCGCTGGTCGGCGTGCAGCCGTTCGGCGGCTTCAACCTCTCCGGCACCAACTCGAAGGCCGGCGGTCCCGCCTACCTGGCTTCGTTCATGGAGATGAAGACGGTGACGGAGCGGTTCTGAGCCGACCCTCGAGCCCGGGGCCGTACTTGGAAGCCCGGAGGGTGACCGAGAGGTCTTGACCTTGGATCCGTCGGGTTTCGTCGCGACGACCGAGTTCGAGCAGCAGGCTTGCCTCTGGCTCACATGGAACGACGAGGGCTTCCTGGGTGGCCCGCCGATGAGCGAGACGCTGCTCGCCTTGATGCGAGCGGTTTGCGCTCATGTACCCATCAGGCTGCTCTACAACGAGTGGACCTCCTGGCAGGAGCAACTGCAACGTCCCGAGCCGCCAAGGAGTATCGAGACCGCCCGTCGAGACATCGAAGACCGCCTAGCGCGCGCTGGAGTCGACCTCCAGTGCGTGAGCTTCGCACGAACACCCTTTCTGTTCGGCGCCATCCAGGATCCCGGCCCGAGCTTCCTGCGCAGGGAGCCCGAGGAGTTGGCCATCACCGGTTTCGACACACGGCATCCTTTGCCGCTGGTGCGGGACCTGGCGGCGATCCTGGTCGCCGACCTGGGGGCGCCGATCTTCCGCTCCGACCTGGTTTGCGACGGCGGGAACCGGCAGACCGATGGTGCTGGGACGCTGATGCTGGGCGGCGCTTTCGCTAGGTCCATGAACCCTGGGCGGTCTGAGGTCGAGATGGAGGCAGAGTACCGAAGGGTGCTCGGGGTGGACCGAGTCATCTGGCTGGGCCACGGGCCACGTGAGGAAGACACGGGGCGACTGGAGGATGGTCGTTGGGGTATCGGCACCGGTGGCCACGTCGACCAGTTCGCTCGCTTCGCGGACGAACGCACCGTCCTGCTCGCAGAGGTCCCAGAGGACGACCTTGCCCTTGGCCCCGTGACGCGCCACACGCACCGCCGGATGCAGGAGAACCTGCGCATCCTCGAGCAGGCGCGGGATGCTGAGGGCCGCCCCTTGCGCATCCTGCGGATGCCCACCGCGCTTCCGCTGACGGCCAAGGTCCGCTTCGATGCGCTCGACGCTTTCGAACGCCACTGGTTCGAGGGGGCTCAGCCCGGCGAGGACCTAGAGTTCTACCTGCCAGACAGCTACCTCAACTTCGTGCTGGCGAACGGCACCGTGGTCACCGCCAGCTACTGGCGGGAAGGTCTGCCCGAAACGGTGCGCGAGCGCGACGAAGCCGGTCGTGGCGCCCTCCAGGCCGCCTTCCCCGAGCGGACCGTGGTGCAGGTCGACGCCACCGCCTTGCTCTACGACGGCGCCGGCCTCCACTGCTACACCCGCAACCAGCCACATGCGGCCCGGCGGGCTTGAGACTCCACGACCGGAACGCGGGCCGCGGCACACCTGTGCACTTCAGAGAAGGTTTCTAACGCTTGGCGCGCTTCGGCAGCACGTAGCGCAGGCCGGTCCACAGCAGCACGGCGCCGAAGATGAGCTGCAGTGGGCGCTCAGGCAGGTAGAGGGCGAAGCGGCCGCCTAGGTACGCACCCAGCGCTACGCCCACGATCAGGCCGAGCACCGTGCCGAGCGCGATCTGCTTGTTGCGCAGATGAACCACGACGCCCGCCACGCCGGCCGGGATCATCATCGCCAGGCTTGTGCCCTGCGCCGTGTGCTGGTCGAAGCCGAACGCCAGCACCAGCAGCGGCACCACTATCGAACCGCCGCCGATGCCGAGCAGGCCGCTGAGCACGCCGGCCAGGGCGCCGAGCGCGACGAGCCCAGGCAGTCTCAGGGCTCCGGTGATCCCGGGTCCGACGAGCTCGGCCGTCAGCGGCAGCAGTACCGCCGCCGTGATCAGCACGAAGCCGAAGATGCGCTTCAGGCGCGCCGCGTCGACGCGCGGCGCGAACGCCGCGCTGGCTATCGACAGCAGGGTGGCGGCCGCGGCTATGTAGGGCACCAGCGGCCAGTCGATCGCCTCGCCCTTCGAGTAGGCGAGGCTCCCTAGGAGGCCCGTGAACACGACGCCGACGAGGCTCGTCGCATGAGCCTGATGCTGCGTCAGCGCAGCGAAAGCGATGAGCAGAGGGATCACGACGACGCCGCCACCGAGCCCGACGAGGCTGCCGAAGAAGCCGCCGGCTAGCCCGATGGCGAGGGAGAGTAGGTGAAGACGGAGCGGCGGCACGAGCGCCACGCTAACCCGGCGCGCGGGCGGCGGGGTCGAGATCACGACTCGGGCTGCCGACGCGAGGTCGACCGACCGGCACGGACGCTGGGCGCCGCCGGCGGGATAGGGCTCAGGCCGAGAGCGCCAGCCTGAAGGCCATCACCAGATGCGCGCTCCAACCTGCCAGCACGAACAGGTGCCAGATCTCGTGGTAGCCGAAGACGCGCGGGAACGGGTCGGGGCGCTTGGTGGCGTAGATGACGGCGCCGACCGTGTAGAACAGCCCGCCCGCCGCCAGCCACCAGGTGTTGACGGGACCGAGCGAGCGCACCACCGGGACGATCGCGACGATAACGAGCCAGCCCATCAGCAGGTAGAGAGCGGTCGAGAGCCAGCGCGGCGCGCCGATCCACAGCAGCTTGAACACGATGCCGGCGACGGCCGCGGCCCACACCACCCCGAACAGCACCCAGCCCCAGGCCGCGGCCTCTGGCTGCATGGCGATGAGCACGACGGGCGAGTAGCTGCCGGCGATCAACACGAAGATCGCACCGTGGTCGAGGCGTCTCAGCCACGTCTCCTTGGCGACGTCGGTCCTGATGGAGTGAAGCAGAGTGCTGGCGGTGTAGAGCAGCACCGAGCTGGCGCCGAACAGGGCCAGCGACACGCGCGCCAAGGCTCCTCCGTCGGTCACGACCTGGAGCAGCACCGTGGCGGCGATCGCGACGAGGATGCCGGCGAGATGCGTGAGGCTGTTGACCGGCTCGCGGAACACGCGCTCGAGGCGCGCGTAGCCGGCCGACAGGGGCTTGGGTGCCGAGGCTCTCACTGCAACCTGAGTCTAGCGCCGGGAGATGAGCATCTACCTCGGGCGCAGGTAGACTCGGCGCATGTACCAGCCGCCGCACTTCCGCGAAGAGCGCCCAGAGGTGCTTCAGGAGCTGATCCGCTCGCACCCGGGCGGGTTGCTGATCAGCCACGGTCAAGGCGGCCTGAGCGCCAACCTGGCGCCGTTCGTCCTGCTCACCGGCGAGCCGCTGACGCTGGAGTGCCATCTCTCGCGCGCCAACGCCCAGTGGCGTGAGCTGGCCGCCGAACCGGAGTGCCTCGTGGTCTTCCAGGGCCCCCAGGCCTACGTGACCCCGTCGTGGTACGCGGCCAAGCGCGAGCACGGCAAGGTCGTGCCGACCTGGAACTACATCGTGGTGCAGGCGCGAGGACGCGCCGAGGTGATCGAGGACCCCGCCTGGCTGCGTGGGCATGTCGAGCGGCTCACCGACCACAACGAGGCGCCGCTGCCCGAACGGTGGCTCGTCTCCGACGCGCCGGAGGAGTACCTCGCGTCTCAGCTCAAGGGGATCGTCGGCGTGAGGCTCGCGGTCGAGTCGCTGGTCGGCAAGTGGAAGCTCAATCAGAACCGGAGCTTGGCGGATCGCCGCGGGGCGGCCGAGGGACTGACGGCGCGCGGCGGGACGTCCGCCGAGGTCGGCGCTGTGATGCTCGAGGGGCTGTTCGAGGCCTCGGAGCCTCCGCCGCGCTGATCACGGACTTCCGATCCAGTGGGGGCGGGTAGGGCTGCTCGGTCCGTCTCGAGCGGATCCCCTGCAACGACACTGAAACGTCTGTCTGGGAGCATTTTCCTAACGAAGGGAGAGCTTCATGAGACATGCGTTCATTGCGATGCTCGTCGTCGGTGCCGTTCTGATGGTGGCGCGCGCCGTACCTGTGCCATCGGGAACTGTGGAGCCGAGGTCGGCTCGGCTCGAGGCCGTCCTAGTCCTCGACAGGTCCTCGGTCCAGGCTCCTCGGGGCGCCTCCGCGCCTGTCGGCGTGATGCTCATCCGTGCCCAAGCGACCCCTGAGACGGTGTTCCTAAGGCACATTGGTCTGGTTCCTGCCGGCGTCTCGCTCAGCTTCGACCCGCCCGAGTTGTCCGGTGCCCAAGCCAGGAGCGAGCTGACCTTCACCGTGGAGGCGGGGTTCCCACTCACGGCGTTCGACATCGAGATCGTCGCCGACCATGGGGAAACGAGTGTCGGCCAGGTGCTTACGGTCGAGGTCGTCGAGACGGACGCGTCGCAAGGCCCGTAGGAGACGTCTCCTCTGTCATGCGGTGAGTGCGCCTGATCCTGCTGGACGAGCCGGCCGCGGTGCTGAGCGGGAGGTCTCACGACCTCTCGGCTCAGAAGCCTGTCCTGCCGCTTCCGTCACCGCCTTCTAGCCGCGGCTAAGGGCTATGCAGTGACGGGTTCCGAGTGGCGGCCGGATTCCGAACCGACCCGGCCGTACGCTCCGACTAGGCACTCTGGAGCGCTGATATCACCTCGTGCCCGTCGACAGACACGGAGTCTATGCGTTCGCGGATCGCCTCAACGATGAACTCGTTGAGGCTCTGCCCGCTGCTGGCTGCGGCCAAGGCCGCTCGCTCATGAAGACCCTCTGGAAACCTGAGCTGTGTCTTGCCGGAGAAGGGAATCTCTGGTTTCTGGCCAAGCTCGTCATGCCACTCGAGGTAGTCCTGGATCGAGTTCTTCATTGCCAGTTCCAGCTCGTCGACAGTAGTTCCAGTAAAGTGGACTACGTCTCTGATACCTAGAAGCCGCCCGTGAAACAGGCGATCCTCAGCGTCGAACTCGATCTTGGCCGTGTAGCCAGCATGCTTGAGTAGATTCGTCCTAGTCATGGCTCGACTCCTAAGGTTCTCAAGAACTCCCGAACAGCCCCCACAGTGCTGCGTGCCAGTGGGTTGGCACCATGAGGTTCGGAAGTGTGGAGTTTGCGTCCGTGCAGACGTACTCGGCGGTGTGAACCTCCGCGGCTCGCTTCGATCGATGCACCAAGATACGTGAGTAGAGACACAACCTCGTTCCACTTGAGGTCGGCCGGGGTCGGGCTGGCGAAGATCCTCTCAAGCGCCCGCCTATGACGGTTGTGCATGGGACCAGCTCCTTGGTGCCCGTGCCTCTCCTGGCGTCAGGGATGCCCATGAGCCGATAGTACTACAGAGCGGTACTGCCTCGAAGATCTTCTGCAGCGCTCGTTCGAACTCAAGAGTAGGCAAGCCGGGATTGGACGCAGGCTTGAGTTTGGTGTAGGCCTAGCAAGAGTAGGAACTCGACTCGACGAGCCTGAATCGGTTTAGGGCGCAAGAGATAGCATAAGCCCCGTCCAGGACGGGGCTTACATGGAGCCGATGGTCGGATTTGAACCGACGACCTGCCGATTACGAATCGGCTGCTCTACCGCTG
>CAYYOK010000106.1:0-12042 GCA_964473205.1 uncultured bacterium
GAACACGTCCTCCTCGAGGTTGGCCCCGGTGCAGGTGATGATCTGCACCTTGTCCTGGCGGATCATCTCGGCCAGGGAGAGGCCGAGCTCGGCCGTGCTCATCGCTCCGGCGAGGGTCACCATCATGTGCCCGCCGCCCTCTAAGTGAGCGGCGTAGGCATCGGCCGCGTCGACGAGCGCCGCGGCGTTGAAGTGCCTGAAGTGGTGGCGCAGGAAGCGGCTCACCGGGCCGCCGTGCTCGAGCTGCGTCGGGGTGTGGCTCATGGTGCCATCCTAATCGCTGCGAGACGGTCCTTTGGCCCCTAGGCAGACGTCCAGACGGGGGCTAGGCTGCCGTCATGCGAGCCCGGCGCCTGAGGGCGCTCTCGATGCGGCTGTTGGTGCTGAACCTGGGCCTGATGCTGATGGGGCTGGGCACCGCCCTGATGCTCGCCACCGGGCTGGGGGTGGCGCCGTGGGCGGTCTTCCACGAGGGCGCGGCCCTCAGCACCGGCATCAGCCACGGCAGGGCGTCGCAGATCGTCGGTCTGGTCCTTCTGCTCCTCTCGTGGCTGTGGCTGAGGCAGAGACCGGGCGTCGGCACCGTCTTCAACCTGGTGATGCTGGGCGTGTGGATCGACGTGTTCCGCGCGCAGCCGTGGCTGACTGCGCCCGACTCGCTGGGGCTGAGGGCGATCGAGCTCGCAGCCGCCACCGCGCTGTACGCGTTCGCCAACGCTCTCTACCTCGCGGCCGACCTCGGCGCCGGCCCGCGCGACGGGCTCATGCTCGGCGCCGCACGCCGCTTCAAGGCTCCGATCGGTGCCGTGCGCTCGACGATCGAGGTCGCGGCTCTCGCTGGCGGCTGGGCCATGGGCGGTCCAGTCGGCGTGGGGACGGTGTTCTACGCGTTGGCGGTCGGGCCGCTGATCCAGCGGTTCCTGAGGCTCCTGCGCGGGCAGCCGCTGAGGCGCCCGGCCATCCGGCTCCACTAGCAGCGCTCGCGTCGGGGAGTCCGCCATGCCAGCAGCCCGCAGGACGGCGACGTGTCGGACCCTGAACGACATCGCTCGCGCCGCCGCGATGTTCTGCTAGGGGTCATGCGCAACTGGATACGCCTCGCTGCCGCGGCAGCCGTGCTGCTGTCGACCGCAGCGGCGCAGGTCCTTCCCGACCCCGAGATCGTCGCCGTCCGTTCCGAGGCGGCGTTCGCCGCCTGCCTGGCGCCCCAGTTCCTGGCTGGAGTCGGCGCCGGAACCGCGGGCGCGCAACAGACGCCCGACGAGGAGCTGTCACCAGAGGCGCGCGAGCAGCGCGCCAGGCGGCAGGCGTACCGCGAGCTGCTGCCCGCCTACCTCGCGCGTCTGCCGGCGGACGTCACCGAGCCGTTGTTGATGCCAGTCGAGGGGGTCAGGGTCTCGCAGGTAGCCGGCACTTACCTGGCGCCGCGCAGCGGTGGCAGGTCCCATCAGGGGCAGGACATCTTCGCGCCGCGCGGCACACCCGTTCGCTCCGCCACGAGCGGGATCGTCTTCGAGATCAGCGACCGCTTCCTCGGCGGCAGGAGCGTGATGGTCCTGGGTCCGGGCGGGACCAGGTACTTCTACACGCACCTCGAGGCTTACGCGGAGGGCCTGCGCGAGGGGATGTGGGTGACGCCCGAAACCGTCATCGGCTTCGTCGGCAACGACGGCAACGCCGCCACTACCCCGACGCATCTGCACTTCGGCGCGTACGAGTTCAACCCGCTGACCTGCCGCCATCGCGCCTTCGATCCGCTGCCTTCCCTGATCGACCGGTAGGCGCCGCTCCGCGAGGCCGGCAGCTCCGCCGGTACGCCCAGCACGCGCCTGCCTCGACTAGTGGACGACGCCTCGGGCCAGTCGCCGGTTCGCCTCGATCAGCGCTCGGTAGGCCGCCAATGCAGCATGCACGTCGTTCAGCTCGACGACATGGCTGGCGGCGGCCCTGGCCTGAGGCACAGCGTTGGCGGGCGCGACGCCGACGCCGCAGGCCCTGAGCCAGGCGGCGTCGCCGACGCTGTCGCCGATGCCGGCGACCTCCTCGGGTCGCACGCCGATCTCGCGGCAGAGCTGCGCGAAACCGCTGGCTTTATCGACCCCTGGCAGCAACACGTTGATGCAGTCGGTGGACGGGTCGATGATCATGTCGAGGTCGAGCCGCTCGAGCAGCGCCGCGAGCTCCAGCTCCAAGGCGCCCAAGTCCTGAGCCTCCGGGTCGGCCGCGAAGACGCTCAGCGAGGCGAGCTTGCCGGGCTGGAGCACGAGATGCTCCATGTCCTCGATCAGTTCGGCGAGCTCACGCATCTGGCGCGCTCCGACGGCCGCCTCGGGCGAGAGCCAGGCCCGGTACGGTCGCCTGGTGGCGAAGCCGGCGCCGTTCTCGAAGGAGACCGGCAGGTCGATCGCCAGGAGCTGCGTCACGGCGTCGACGTAGGCGTGCGGCCGGCCGGTGACCAGCGTCAGCGCCGGAACGGTCCCGTCCGAGGCGCTGAGGCGGTTGAGGTCGGCCATCTCGGCGAGCGGCCCCAGCTCGTAATCGGCGTGGGCGGCGGCTGCGAGGCAGCCGTCGATGTCGCAGGCGAAGACGCGGATGGGGCGCCGAAGGTCGAGGCGAACGTCGAAGCGCGGGCTGGTGGGCACGAGCTAGGCTAACCGGCCGTGCTAGGCGGGCGGCAGCAACCAGACGCCAGCGGGCTTGAAGCGCAGCCTCACCCGATCTCCGCGGCGCGCCTCGGTGAGGCCGCCACCGGACATCATGGCGAACAGCTCGCTGCCGGCCGCATCGAAGATGAACTCGGTGGTCGGGCCGAGGTAGGCGCTGCTGCGGAACGTCGCCTCCAGGCCGGCCTCGCCCTCGGCCGCGAACTCGATGGCCTCGGGTCTGACCATCAGCGTCACCTCGCCGGCCGGGATGTCCTGGCGGTGCGGCACGCTGTAGCCGGGCATGGTGACGGCCGAGCCGTCGAAGTGCGCCGGGAGGAAGTTGGCCGAGCCGATGAAGTCGGCGACGAAGCGCGTGGCGGGCCGGGCGTAGAGCTCGTGCGGCGAGCCGTCCTGCTCGATCTTGCCCTCGCGCATGACGACGACGCGGTCGCTTATCGCCAGCGCCTCCTCCTGATCGTGGGTGACGTAGACGCTGGTGATGCCGAGGCGTTGCTGCAGCTCGCGGATCTCGTCCCTGACGCGCTTGCGGAGCTTGGCATCGAGGTTGGAGAGCGGCTCGTCGAACAGCAGCACCCGCGGCCGGATCACCATCGAGCGCGCCAGCGCCACGCGCTGCTGCTGCCCGCCGGAGAGCGCCGAGGTGGCGCGCTGGGCGAGGTGGCCGAGGCCGACCATGTCGAGCGCCTCCGCGACGCGCTGCCGTATCTCCTCCGCCGGCCTGCGCGCGACGCGCAGGCCGTACGCGACGTTCTCGAACACGTTCATGTGCGGGAACAGCGCGTAGCTCTGGAACACCATCGTGATGTCCCTCAAGTACGCCGGCAGCTTGGTGACGTCCTCGTCGTCGAGCAGTATGCGGCCCTCGGTGGGACGCTCGAGGCCGGCGATCATCCGCAGGATCGTCGTCTTGCCGCAACCCGACGGGCCGAGCAAGGTCACCAGCTCGCCCTTGTCGATGTGCAGGTCGACGTTGTCGACGGCCACGACGTCGCGGCCGAAGCGCTTGACGAGGCCCGTCAGCTCGACGGTGGCGTTGCCTCCACCGCGCTCGTTGGCCGTCACGCCAGCGCGGGTCATGCCTGCACCCGCGTCAGGCGCGCCCCGAGGCGCTGAGCCAGCGTCAGCACCACCAGGATCGTGAACAGCATCGTGACTATCAGTACCGTGCCCATCGCTGCACCTCTACCAAGACTGCCCTGTTCGATCCACCCGAGCATCAGCACGGTGGCGAGCTGGTTGCCAGGGCTCACGAGGAAGATCACCTGGCTGACTGCGGTCATCGCGCTGACGAACGCGAAGATCAGGCCCGTCACGAGCGTGTTGATCAGCAGCGGGAACAGCACGCGCCTGATCGTCGTGAACGACCTGGCTCTCAGCATCGTCGACGCCTCCTCGAGGCTCGGGTCTATCTGCGAGAGCCCCGCCACGGCCGCGCGGATCGCCACCGGCATGTTCCGGAACACCAGGGCCAGGATGATGATCGTCGCGGTCGCGGTCATCAGCCACGGGCCGGTGTTGAAGGCGAACACGTACGCGACGCCCATCACGGTGCCGGGCGTCGCGAACGAGAGGAGCGAGCCGAACTCCACGAGCCTGCGGCCGGGGAAGCGGTGGCGCGAGACGAGGTAGGCGACGAGGAAGCCGAGCAGCATCGCCGGCACGGCGCTGAAGGCGGCGATGCGCATCGTGTAGAGCAGCACCGGCCAGCCCAGCACCATGAAGTTGCGGTAGTGCTCGATGGTGAAGGTGTAGTTTACGCCCCAGAGCGTCGCGAACGAGCCGACGACGATCGAGACGTAGAGCGCGGCCACGAACAGCGTCCACACGACCAGCACGGCGATCAGCGACGCCTCGAGCCAGCCGGGGACCCGCGCCAGCGCGCCGCTCGCCGGCTTGCCTGTCACGGTCACGAACGACCCGCCGCCCACCCACCAGCGCTGCAGGAAGAACGCCAGCAGCACCAGGCCGAGCAGCACCACGCCGTAGACCGCGGCCTCGCGCGGGTTGAAGCGGCCGGTCAGCGAGAGGTACACCTCGGTCGCGAGGAAGCGCCGGTTGCCGCCGAGGATGATCGGGTTGCCGAAGTCCGCGAGCGACTCGATCATGCTCAGCAGGAAGGCCGCGGCCAACCCTGGCCTGAGCAGCGGCCAGGTGATGCTCTTGAGCGTCGTCCACGGCCGCGCGCCCAAGGTCTGGGCGGCCTCTTCCAGCGCCGGGTTGAGCGAGCCGATCGAGCCGCGCAGCAGCAGATAAGCGACCGGCGTGAAGCCGAGGATCTGAGCGATCGCGACGCCTGGGATGCCGTAGATCCAGCCGCTGGAGAGATCGAAGACGTTGTACGTGATCAGCCCTCGGCGGCCCAGCAGGAAGATCATCGCGAACGCCAGCACGAAGGGCGGCGTGATGATCGGCAGCACCGATATGACGTTGAGCGAGCCGCGCACCGCGCCGAGCCTCGAGCGCTGACCGAGGAGGGCGAAGGCCAGGCCGAGCAGGGTGCAGGCCGGCGCGACTATCGACACGACCGCCAAGCTGGTCGGGAGGGCGCCCGAGCCGTAGAGCATGATGCCGACGACGAAGCCCAGCACGCCGCCGAGGACGGCGCGCAGCAGCACCTTGACGATCCCGGAGCGCCGCCATAGGGCGTGGCCGGCGGCGAGCACCGCCAGCGCCCCGGCCCAGCGCAGCGTCAGAGCCAGCTCCGGCCGCGGGGTGCGGGGGTTGTCGAGCACGAAGAACAGCGGGTGCTTGATAGTGTTGATGAAGGTGGTGAACTCGAAGCGGCCACCGATGAAGATAGATGACTTCAGGACCATGAACAGCGGGAAGAGGATGAACAACAGCACGAAGGCAGCCACGAACAGGATGCTGGCTGCGATGAAGGCGTCGCCCATGACGCGGCCCGACTCGCTCAGGGCATGCCCCAGCACGAGGCAGAGGCTGGCGAGGACCAGCACCGCCCCGATGCCGAACGGCATGGCCGAGTAGATGAGCCAACCGACGAGAGAGAGGAACGCGACTCCGCCGGACACCAGCACCAGGTCGCCGCGGCGCCAGGTCGGCAGCGGCAGCAGGCTGGTCACGAACGCGGCGACGGTCCCGATCAGCAGCAACCAGATGAGCGGGCCGCCCAGCGCGAGCGCGAAACGCTCTGGGTCGATGGTCAAGAAAGGCCTGCCCGGCCGGCCGAGCGGCAGCGCGAACAGCGCCACGCCGGCGACCAGGGCAGGCAACCAGGCGCCGCTGACGGCTAAGCCGCCGCGGCGCCTGACGTTGATGGTCTGGCTACTCAAGCCGCTGGGCTACTGCTAGCGCGGCAGCGGGAAGATCTCGTTGGTCCAGCGGCCGACGACGGCGTCGCGGACGGCCGGAGTTCCGAAGTGCTCGAAGTCGTAGTCGATCAGGTTGATGTCCTCGAGCCTGGGCGACGCATCGGGCACCGGCGTGTTGACGTTCGACTGGATCTGGTAGGAGTTGCCGCGATCGGCAGCGATCATCTGGGTCTCGGGCTGGAGCGCCCACTCGATGAAGGCGATGGCAGCATCGCGGTTGGGGCCGTTGCGGATCAGGCTGAGGCCGCCGATCTCGTAGCCCGTGCCTTCGACCGGTGCGTAGACGGTCAGCGGGAAGCCCTGCAGCGCGAAGTTCACGCCGTCGTGCATGAACTGGACGGCGATGCCCACCTCACCGCGGCCGGCGAGCTGTCCGGGAGCGGCGCCCGAGGTCGTGTACTGGGCGATGTTCGCGTGCATGCCGGCGAGGATCTCGAAGGCCTCTTCCTCGCCGAAGATCTGGATCAGCGTGGCGATGATGGTGTACGCGGTGCCCGAGCTGTTCGGGTCAGGCATGGCGAGGAGGCCCTTGTAGATCGGGTCGGTCAGGTCGCGCCAGCCCTGCGGCATCGGCTTGCCGGCCAGCACGCCCTCGTTGACGACGAAGCCGATGGCGCCGGCGTAGAGCGGGATGTACGCGCCGCCCACCTGCTCCTTGAGGCTGGGGATGATGTCGTCCCAGACGCTGGGCTGATAGAACTCGGTCAGGCCTTCGTGAGCCGCGACCAGGTGCGGGTCGCCGGTGCCGCCGAACCAGACGTCGAACACCGGGTTGGCAGCCTCGGCGCGGATGCGGGCCAGCGCGTCCTGCGAGCTCATGCGGATGAACTCGAGGTCGTAGCCCGTCGCGTCCTTGAACGCCGGTCCCAGCGCCTCGCACCAGGCGAGGTCGGGGCTGCAGAGCAGGTTGACGGTCTGGGCGCTGGCGGCTGAGCCGAGCAGCGCGACCGCGGCCAAGATCGCGATAAGTGATCTCTTCATCGGATGTAAGTCCTCTCTGGGTGAGAGCGAGGCAGACGCTGCCCACTTCTCCCGACCACCTGGCGACTGTGATTCGATGGCGATTCTAAACCGGCGAGGGCGTGCCGCGCAGTGTCACCTCGACGAGATGCTCGAGGCCGTCATCCAGAAGATCGATACCGCCCTCGGTCGCGCGCCCGTCGACGAGCACGCTGGCGGCTCCGCCACTCACGCCTCGCGGGTTGCGCACGACGATCTTGTACAGCGAGGCGCCGTGGCGGTAGTCGCACTCGAAGCCCTGCCACTCGCGCGGTATGCACGGCTCGATCAGCAGCCTGCCGCCGACCAGGCGCAAGCCCAGGAGAGCCTCGACGCCCAGGCGCTGCAGCCACGCCGCCGAGCCCGTGTACCACGACCAGCCGCCGCGCCCGACGTGCGGAGGGACTCCGTAGACGTCGGCGCTGACGACGTACGGCTCGTTGCGGTAGCGGCGCGCGGCGCAGCGGTCGATGGCGCGGTTGACGGGGTTCAGCAGCGAGAACAGCGCGTGGGCCCGGTCGCCGTCGCCGAGGGTGGCGTGCGCCCACGCCACCCAGATGGCGCCGTGGGTGTACTGCCCGCCGTTCTCGCGCACCCCTGGCAGGTAGCCCTTGATGTAGCCGGGTTCCTGCTCGCCCTCGTCGAACGGCGGCGCCAACAGCTTCAGCACTCCGCCCTCGTCGTCGAGCAGGTGCTCCTCGACCGACCGCAGCGCCGTCCTGGCCCGCGCGGCGTCTCCGGCGCCCGACAGCACCGACCAGGCCTGCGCGATCGCGTCGATGCGCGCCTCGGCGTTGGCGCTCGAGCCCAGCGGCGAGCCGTCGTCGTAGAACGCCCTCAGGTACCAGGCACCGTCCCAGGCGTGCTCCTCGACCGCGGCGCGGTACTCCTCGGCGCGGCTCAGCAGCCGCTCGGCCTCCGCGTCCTCGCCCAGGCTCCTGCACACCTCGGCGTACGCTCGCGCCGTGGCGTTGAGGAACCAAGCCAGCCACACGCTCTCGCCCTTGCCCTCCTCGCCGACGCGGTCGAGGCCGTCGTTCCAGTCGCCCGCTCCGATCAGGGGCAGGCCGTGCCTGCCGGCGGTCATCGCACGCTCCAGGGCCCGCAGGCAGTGCTGGTGCAGGCTGCCCTCCCGCTCGCCGTGCTGGTAGGCGTCGTAGCGCTCGTGCTCGCCCGGCGCGAGCTCGGGCCCGCGCAGGTAGGGCGCCTTCTCGCGCAACACGGCCGTGTCGCCCGTCGCAGAGACGTACTCGGCGGTCACGAACGGCAGCCATGCCAGGTCGTCGCTGATGCGCGTCCTGACGCCCTGCCCGTCGGGTGGGTGCCACCAGTGGAGCACGTCGCCCTCTTCGAACTGGCGTTCGGCCGCCCTCAGGAGCTGCTCTCTGACGAGGCCCGGCTCGGCGTGCAGCAGCGCGAGCGAGTCCTGGAGCTGGTCGCGGAAGCCGTAGGCGCCGCTCGACTGGTAGAAGGCGCTCCTCCCCCACAGGCGGCACGCCCACGCCTGGTAGAGCAGCCAGCCGTTGAGCATCAGGTCCATGGCGGGGTCGGGCGTGCGGACGGTGAGCTGGCCGAGACGCGCGCGCCAGGCGGCGCGGACCTCGTCCAGCGCGCGCCGCGCCCGCTCGGGCGACCGCCACTCGTCCAGCAGCCGCTCCGCCTCGGCCTCGTCCTCGCCGCGACCGATCACGAACCACAGCTCCTGGGAGCCGTCGGCGGGCAGGTCGAGGTGGACCTGCAGCGCCGCGCACTGGTCGCAGCGCGGGTCCACCCGGCCGCTCAACCCGATCCGGCTCAGTCCGGCCGGCCGCGAGCGGCCCCCGGCACCGAGGAACTCGGTGCGGTCCGTGGTCAGGGCGTGAACCGGAGCGCTGCTGGCGAGGAACGCCACCTGCTCCGTGAACGAGCCGCTGAAGCGGTTGCGGCCGAGCAGCGCCTGGCGCCCGGCGTCGAACTGCGAGACGAGGTGCGCGCGCGTCGCGTCCGGCGCGTTGCCCAAGACCCACTCGAGGAAGTAGGTCGCGGTCAGGCGTCGCTGCCGGCCGTGCAGGTCCGAGACTCTCAGCCTGGCGAGCTTCACGGGCGCGTCGTCGGCCACGAACACCTCGAGCTCCTGACGCAAGCCGCGGCTGGCGTGCTCGAAGCGCGTGCGCCCAGGTCCATGCCGCACGAGGTAAGGCGCTCCGCTGTGTGCCGGCAACGGGGTGGGGCTCCATACCTCCGAGGTCTCCTCGTCCCTGAGGTAGAGCGCCTCGCCGCTAGGATCGCAGACCGCGTCGTTCGACCACGGCGTCAGCCGGTTCTCGCCGCTGTTGACGGCCCAGGTCGTGGCGGCGCCCGACTCGGTCACGAGGCTGCCGAACCGCGGGTTGGCCAGCACGTTGATCCACGGCGCCGGAGGAGGCTCCTCGTCGATCCAGATCAGGTAGTCGCCGCTCTCGGCATCGAAGCCGCCGTAGCCGTTGTCGAACCCGAGCCCCGCCGGCTTCGCGACCGGCGGCGTGGGCAGCGCGGGGGCGACCTGATCGGTGGCGAAGAACGGCGGCGGCAGACCGCCGTCGTCGGGTCGACCGCCGGTCCTCAACGCCTCGTCGTCGATGACGACGGTGGCGGCCGCGGTCAACGACGCCAGCCGCTCAGAGGGCAGCCTGAGCCCGCCGACGACGAACACGCCACCGCGCCTGTCCAACCACCCCTCGGCGCCCGTGGCGGCCAGGGCGCGCCGCAGCGCGACCTGAGTCTCCTGCTGGTAGCCGGTGTCGGCGAGGTTGAGCAGGGCCAGCTCGACCTCCAGCCGCTGGGCCCGCCAGAAGCGGTGCGCCTTGAGCATCAGCAGCGCAGCGTCCAGGTCGTGTGGGCCGGCGAGCCGCACCACCAGGAGCGGGAGGTCGCCCGAGATGCCGTACGTCCACAGCTCGGACTGAGGCCCCTGCGACGCAGCGAGCAGCTCGCGCTCCGGCCGCCAGCGCGCGGCCGGGTAGAGCAGCGCAGAGAGGACGGCCTGAACCGTCTCCAGCTCGGCACCGGACAAGCCGGTGCGCCGCAGTTCGCGCTCCGCGCGCTGGCCCGCCGCCGCGAACGCGGGCGCGAAGCGGTCGTAGTGGCCGAAGCGCTCCAGGGCCGTCACGACGTCGCGCCGCCTCGCCCCGGCGGCCGTCACGATGCCGAAGCGCCTCGTCGCGTAGGGTCCCAGGGTGAACCTGGCGCGCAAGGCGAAGGCCGGGTCGAGCGGCGCGCCCTCGCTGCCCTTCAGCGCGCCCGTGATAAGGGCGCGGGGCGCGGCAGGATCGCCGTAGCGGCCGAGGAAGCGCTCGCGGTCGGTCTCGTGCTCGAAGCCGATCCCGTCACGGGACTCCGGCACCAGCGCGTGCCCCAGGTAGGCGGGCGGCTCGTCCTCGGCCCGCGGCCGCCGCCTGAACAGCAACGCCGCCTGGCCACCCACGCCCTGCAAGGCGTCGCACTCGATGAAGAGCGAGCCGAACGCCGGGTGCCTGAGGTCGGCGCCGTGCTCGGCCAGCGCGACCTCGCCGAACGTGCACAGCGCCAGCTCGCGAGCTTCGGCCGTGTGGTTGGCGATCGTGACGGTCCGCAGCTCGGCGTCCGCGTCGGCGGCTACCGCGACGGCGAGCACCGAGCTGATGTCGCCCCAGTCGCGCCGGTAGACGACCCTGTGCGGCTCGAAGCTCACGTCGGCGGCCGCGGCTGGGCCGGCGTCGCGGCCGCTGAGCTCGCGCAAGGCGCCCCTGTCGAGCTCCTGCAGGTAGAGCCGTTGGCCCCAGGCGTCGAGGGTCGGGTCGGCGCGCCAGCGGGTCAGGTCGAGCTCGCGCCAGCGGGTGAAGCCGCCGCCCGAAGCGCTTAGCACGCTGGTGACGGACCCGTTGGACAGCGAGTTCAGGCTCGGCCCGGCCGCCTGCCTGCCGGGAGACCACGGCCTGCCGCCGTCGGCTCCCGCCTGCTCGGCCGCGGCCGTCGCCAGCGGCACCTTCGCGTCGAGGCGGTCGAACGGGGCGCCGGCGGCCGGTCCTTCCTCCAACAGGTGGGCTGCGGCCTGGACTCTGACGTCGCGTTGGAACCTCGCGACGAACCTGTCGTTCAGGAGCAGGTTGGCGAGGGAGATCAGGGCCATCCCGTGGTGGTGGACCATGTAGGTCCGCACGACCGTCAGGTCGGTCCCTGGGGAGGCGCGGTCGCGGCTGAAGTCGACGGCATCGTAGAAGCCGTACAGCCCTTCGGCGCCGAGCAGCCTCAGCCGCTGCAGGTTGGCGCGGGCGGCCTGCGGCTGGAAGCGCGCCGCCATCAGCGTCGCGTACGGAGCGACGACCGACTCGCCCTCCGACTCGTGCGACAGGGCGAGGTCGGGAACGCCGAACGCCCTGTACTGGTAGTTGTGCTGAGCGTCGGTCAGGGCGAACGCCGACTCTGACACGCCCCAGGGCAGACCGGAGGCAGCGGCGTGGGAGCGTTGGCGCGAGATTGCGCTGCCGATGGCGTCGTCGACGAGCCCGCCAGGCGGCGTCCTGAGGAACAGCGCCGGCATCAGGTACTCGAACATCGTGCCGCTCCAGGACAGCAGCGTGCGCTCGCCGGCCACGTCGGCCAGGGGGCGGGCGAGGTGCAGCCAGTGGGCCGGCGGGACCTGCCCCAGGGCGATCGCGACGAAGCTCGCCAGCCGCGCCTCGGAGGCGTAGAGATCGTAGGCGTGCTCGTCGAGCTGGCCGTCGTCGACGCGGTAGCCGATGCGGAACACGCGGCGGCGCCGATCGTACAGGAACCCGAGATCGACGCTCTGGAGATGGGTCTCGGCCTCTCGCGCCAGCTCCTCGGCCGACTCCAGCAGCTCTCCCAACGACTCCGCGGCTGCGGCCAGCCTGCCGAGGGCCTCGCCGCGCAGGGCGTCGAACCCCTCGGCGTTGAGGTCCGCCCGCTCCTCCTCCACCGCTTCATGCGACACCTCGTCCAGCGTCGAGGCGACCCAACGGTCCGTCAGCGTGCGGTACCAGTCGCGCAGCTCGCCCCAGGTCGGCGCCTCGGGCACGTCGGCGAGC
>CAYYOK010000107.1:0-2209 GCA_964473205.1 uncultured bacterium
GTCCCGACCTGCCGGGTGTCGGCTGGGCGTTCGGGATCGAGCGGGTGCTCGCCGCCATCGAGGCGGAGGGAGCGCTGCGCGCCGGCGGGCAGCAGGGACCCGCGCTCTACTTCGTGCCGCTGGACGACGCGGCCGTCGCGGAGGCGGCCGCAGCCGCCAGCCGGCTGCGCGAGCACCTGCGCGTCGAGTTCGCCTACCAGCGCCGCAACCCCGGCAAGGGCCTGAAGGACGCCGACCGCGCCGGCGCGCGCCTGGCCGCGCTGCGCGGCGAGCAGGAGCGCCAGCGCGGCGTGTGGCTGCTCAAGGACCTGGCCAGCGGCGAGCAGGTCGAGGTCGAGGACGCGGAGCTCGGTGTCGACGCGGTCGTCGGACTGCTCGCGGGTGGTCGCCGGCCTTGAGCGCGTCCGTACGGCGGTCGCCGCTCGGCGCCCAGGGGCAGCCCTCGGCCCTGATACTCTCAGCGCCATGGTGAGAACGCATGACTGCGGCGCGTTGCGGCGTGAGGACGCCGGCAAGAGCGTCGTGTTGCAAGGCTGGGTCAACCGCCGCCGCGACCTGGGCGGGCTGGTCTTCATCGACCTCAGGGACCGCTACGGCACGACCCAGGTGGTAGTCGAGCCCGACGCGGCCGCAGCGTTCGCGGCGGCCAGCGCGGTGCGCAGCGAGTACGTGGTGCAGGTGGCCGGCGTCGTGCGCGCGCGGCCCGACAACCAGCGCGCTACGCGGCTGGCGACGGGAGACGTCGAGGTCGTGGCCGACTCGCTGGAGGTGCTGTCCAGCTCCAAGACGCCGCCGTTCCTGGTCGACGGCAGCGTCGACGCCGGCGAGGTCAACGAGGAGCTGAGGCTCAAGCACCGCTACCTCGACCTGCGTCGGGCCGAGGCAGCCGGACCTCTGCTGCTGCGCCACCGCGTCACCAAGGCGATCTGGGACTACCTCGACGAGCGCGGCTTCGTGCAGGTCGAGACTCCCCTCCTGACTCTGTCCACGCCCGAGGGCGCGCGCGACTTCGTGGTGCCGTCCAGGGCCAACCCCGGCGAGTTCTACGCGCTGCCGCAGTCGCCGCAGCTCTTCAAGCAGATGCTGATGATGGGTGGGCTCGACCGCTACTTCCAGATCGCCCGCTGCTTCCGCGACGAGGACCTGCGCGCCGACCGCCAGCCGGACTTCACGCAGCTCGACATCGAGATGTCGTTCGTCGCGCAAGACGACATCCTCGAGCTCAACGAGGGCCTGATGCGCCACGTGGTGAAGGCGGCGCTGGGTCGCGAGGTCGGCGTGCCGTTCCCGCGGCTGAGCTACGCCGAGGCGATGGCGCGCTACGGCTCGGACAAGCCCGACCTGCGCTTCGGTCTCGAACTGACCGATCTATCTACCAGCTTCGCGGCCAGCGAGTTCCAGGGCTTCTCCGCGCCCCTGGGCGCCGGCGGCAAGGTGATGGCCCTCGCGCTGAGCGGCGACCGCGCCGCTGCCGTCAGCCGCAAGGTCCTCGCCGACCTCGAGACGCTGGCGAAGCGTGCCGGCGCCAAGGGCCTCGCCTGGCTGCGCAGGCAGGCCGACGGCTTCACCGGTCCCGTAGCCAAGTTCCTGAGCGCCTCCGAGGTCGCGGCGCTGACGAGCCACGCGCCCGCCGACGGCGACCTGCTGCTGCTCGTCGCCGGGCCCGCCAAGGTCGCCTGCACCGCGCTCGGCAACGCGCGCCTGGCGCTGGCCGACCTGCTGAGCCTGCGCGCCGACGAGGACGAGCTGGCGTTCCTGTGGGTCGTCGACTTCCCGCTGCTGGACGAGGTCGAGGCGCCGGACGGCGCCACCTCGTTCACGTACATGCACCACCCCTTCACCCGTCCCCAGGACGAGGACCTGGGCAGGCTCGCCACCGACCCCGGCTCGGTCAGGGCCTACGCCTACGACCTGGTGCTCAACGGCAACGAGGTCGGCGGGGGTTCGCTGAGGATCTACAGCCTCGACGTGCAGCTGGGTATGTTCGCGGCCATCGGCATCTCGCCGGAGGAGGCCGAGCGGCGCTTCGGCTTCTTCCTCGAGGCGCTGTCCTACGGCGCGCCGCCGCACGGCGGCATCGCCTGGGGGCTCGACCGGCTGGTGATGCTGCTCGCCAAGGTCGACAGCATCCGCGACCCGCTCGCGGTCCCCAAGAACCAGAGCGGCGCCGATCCGCGGACCGGGGCGCCGGGGCCGCTGGAGAGCGCGC
>CAYYOK010000107.1:2219-11863 GCA_964473205.1 uncultured bacterium
GACCAGGCTTGATACCTCTCGTCGTCATCGACCTGGACGGCACCGTCGTCGGCTCCGACGGCCAGGTGCGCGACTGCATCTGGAAAGCGGTGAGCAGGCTCCACGACGCCGGCGTGCGCGTGGCCGCCTGCACCGGCCGCCCCGGCTTCGGGACGGCGCGGCGGATCGCCGAGCGGCTCGGGCCCAACAACCCGCACGTGTTCCAGAGCGGCGCTCATGTGGCGTTCGCCGAGGGACCGACGCTGAGGGCGTCCGCGCTCCCCGGCGAGGCGCTCGACCGCATCATCGACGCCTCGCGGCGGCACGGCGTCGTGCTCGAGCTCTACACGCCGTCGGCCGTGTTCGTCGAGCGCAAGACGAAGCTCAGCGAGGACCACGCCAAGCTGATCGGCGCCACCGCGATCGTCACCGACCTCTCGGAGGTCGCCGCCAGCGAGCCCGTCGTGCGCGGCCAGTGGGTGCTCGCCGCGGGTCAGCAGGAGAAGCTGCTCGCCAACCTGCCGCAGGGCATCACCGGCGTCCTCACCAGCAGCCCGGCGCTGCCGGGTGTCGCGTTCGTCAACCTGACGCGCGCAGGGGTGTCGAAGGCCAGCGCCGTCACGTACCTCGCCGAGCACCAGCGCGTGCCCCTGGCCGACGTGATGGCCGTCGGGGACTCGAGCGGCGACCTGCCGATGCTCGAGGTCGTCGGCCACCCGCGCGTGATGGCCAACAGCAGCCCCGACCTGCTCGAGCGCTACCCCGTCGTCGGCGACGTCGAGGAGTGCGGAGCGGTGATGGCGCTGGAGGAGGCGCTGACCCTCAGGTCGGCGCAGGCCTGACCCCGGTCTCGTTCCGAGGGCCGCCGGTCGCGGCGCTCGCGGCGCGGGCGCCAGAGTAGACTTCGCGTCATGCACTACACCCCCATCGCCTCCCTGCCAGGGCTGGTCGGCCAGACGGTGAGCGTCGCCGGCTGGGTCACGGGCGTTCGTTCCAGCGGCAAGATCGCCTTCCTGCAACTGCGCGACGGCAGCGGCTTCGTCCAAGGGATCCTCGTCAAGAACGAGGTCGCCGACGAGGTGTTCGAGCGCGCCCGCTCGCTGACCCAGGAGTCGAGCCTGATCGTCACCGGCGAGGTCCGCGCCGACGCGCGCGCTCCCAGCGGCGTCGAGCTCGGGCTCAGCGACGTGCAGGTCGTCGGAACCAGCGTCGAGTACCCGATCACGCCCAAGGAGCACGGCGTCGACTTCCTGTTCGAGAACCGCCACCTCTACCTGCGCCACCGCGGACCTTGGGCCGTGATGCGCATCCGCGACGAGGTCGAGAGGTCCATCCACGACTTCTTCTCCGAGCGCGGCTTCGTGCGCTTCGACACTCCGCTGTTCATGCCGACGGCCGTCGAGGGCACCACCAACCTCTTCGAGATCGACCTGTTCGACGAGGACACCGCCTACCTCGCCCAGTCCGGCCAGCTCTACGCCGAGGCCGGGGCGCTGGCCCTGGGCCGCGTCTACACCTTCGGCCCCACCTTCCGCGCCGAGAAGAGCAAGACGCGGCGCCACCTGCTCGAGTTCTGGATGATCGAGCCCGAGGTCGCGTTCCTCGACCACGCCGGCAACCTGGAGCTGCAGGAGCGGTTCGTCAGCTACCTCGTCGGCCGGGTGCTGGAGGAGCGCAAGACCGAGCTGGACATCTTGGGGCGCGACACCAGCAAGCTCGAGCCCGCCGCCCAGGGCGGCTACCCGCGCGTCTCGTACGACGACGCCCTGAGGTACCTCGAGAGCCGGGGCGAGAAGCTCGAGTGGGGCGACGACTTCGGCGCGCCGCACGAGACCCTGCTCGGCGAGCGCTTCGACCGCCCCTCGTTCATCGAGCTGTGGCCAACCGAGGCCAAGGCCTTCTACATGGAGCCGGTGCCGGGCGACCCCAGCCGGGTCCTCGCCGCCGACCTGATCCTGCCCGAGGGCTACGGAGAGCTGATCGGCGGCTCCCAGCGCATCCACGATCTGGCGCTGCTGGAGGAGCGCATCGCGCACCACGACCTCCCGCGCGAGGCGTTCGAGTGGTACCTCGACCTGCGCCGCTTCGGCTCGGTGCCGCACTCGGGCTTCGGCATGGGGCTCGAGCGGCTGCTCGCCTGGCTCACCGGCGGCGCGCACCTGCGCGAGGTCATCGCCTTCCCCAGGATGCTCACCCGCATGTACCCGTAGGGCGCGGAGCTTCGCGGCGAGCACCCCAAGGCGCCGGGCTCAGCGTGCCGAGCTCAGGGACACGCCCTCACAGCGCCGACCTCACGGCCACGTGGCCGAGAAGCGTCTCGGCCGGGCGCCCGTCGCGCAGGAACCTCACCTCGGAGACGCCGTTCGCCTGGACCGTGGCGGTGATGGCGCGCAGCAGCGCCCGCTCCCTCGCGACGCTCACGCTGACGCTCTCGGGGGTGCGGACGTCGAGGACCGCGTAGACGGCACGGTCGATCGTCTCCAGGTAGACGAGCGGAGCGGGCAGCGCGGCGGGCCACAGGTTCTCGGCCAGCAGGGCCTGCCGCAGCTCGGCCAGCACCGCGCCGAGGCGTTGCGGCGGGCTGTCGGGCGACTCGATCCTCACGACCCGCTGCCACTCGAGCTGAGCGTCGTCGACCAGCACCAGCCGCGCCTCGAAGCCGACGGTGGCGGGCTCCACCTGGCTCAGGTCCACTATCGGCGGGGTGGGAGTATCGATGCGCTCCACGCTGAAGACCAGGCCGAGCGCACCCATGAGGAGCAGGGTGGCGACGAGCACCTGTGGGGTGAGCAGCGCCGCGACGAGCGTGCCGCGCCAGTCGCCCTTCACCTGAAGGTCACCGCCTCCCGCTCCAGGATCGCCGCGATGGCCTCGGCCAGGCGCGCAGGCATCTCGGGCGAGGCTAGGTCGGCCGGAGCGAGCTCGATGAGCAGCCCGCGCCCGGCAGCGCCGCCGATCGCCTGCAAGGGCGCCGGCGCCAGCACGTTCGAGCGGTAGGTGCCGAGGGCGAACAGGCGGCTGCCGAGCCCCTCGGCCAGCTCGCGCCCGCGCGCCAGGTCCGGCACCAAGCCGAGCAGCAGCTCGCGGCGCAGCCTGTCCGTCTCGATCGCGGCGGCCGCCGAGGCGTTCTGGCGGATCGCCATGTCGAGGGTCGCGACGTCGGCGGCGTCCCCGAGGTAGTAGAGGTTGAACTCCCCGACCGGCAGGTTCGCGGCGTGCACCGAGAGCATCAGGTCGGCGCCGATGCCGGCGCTGGAGCGCCTGGCCACGTCGAGATCGTGGTCGGTGTCACGCGTCAGCTCGACGCTGATCCCGCGCACCCTGAGCGCCGACGCAAGTCGCTGCGCGAAGCCCAAGGTCAGGACGCTCTCGCTCCCGAACGCGTCGAAGACCGTGCCGCCGTCGGTGCCGCCGTGCCCGGGGTCGATGACCACGCGCCGGCCGTTGAGCAGCGGACTGGTCCCGCCCTGCCCGAGCGCCACCACCAGCCGGTACCCGCGCCCCTCGGGCAGCTGGTAGACCTGGTAGCCGACGCCGGGCTCGAGCTGGATCCTGAGGTCGGCGCCGCCGCCGCTGGCGGTCGCGGCCGCGACGATGAACTGCTCGCCGTCGAGGGCAGGCAGCGCGAGCTCGATGTCGGTGCGCTCGAAATGGACCAGCAGCGTGTTGACGGGCTGGTTGAAGAAGACGCTGTAGCGCACCGGGCTGCTGAGGCTTATCTCGATGCGCTCCGGCGACACGGCGCGCCGCAGCGCCGAGATCCTGGCGCGCGGCTGCACCACCACGACGCGCCCGATCGTATCGAAGAAGGTCACGCTGCCGCCCAACGCCTCCGAGACCTGCTTGACCGGCAGGTAGACCTCGCCGCCGACGTCGAGCGCGCCAGGGCCGGGTATCACCACGCCGTCGAGACGCAAGGCGCCGGATGCGGCCGCTGCGGCCTCTGGACTGCCGAAGACCTCGATCTGCAGCAGCCGAGCCCCCGAGTCGATGGCCGCGACGCCGCGCTGCGAGTCCACGGCCAGCGTGCCGCCCAGAGCGCTCGCCAAGGGGCCGGCCGGGGCGTAGCTGACACCGTTGACGAGCGAGGTGGTGTTGCCGGCGATGGTGCGGCCGTTGACGACCAGCTCGGGCTGCGAGAAGGCGGTGCCGCACAGGGCGAGCAGCAGGGCCAGGGCTAATGGCTTCACTCGCGGCTCCGGCGCGACAGCTCGCGCTCGATCTCGCGCTGGGCGTCCTTGCTGGCCGCGTCCTTGCGCTTGTCGTGCAGCTTCCTGCCGCGCGCGAGCGCGATGTCGACCTTCGCCCAGCCGCCCTTGAACCGCAGGTCGAGCGGGACCAGCGTGAGGCCCTTGCGCTCGAGGCCCTTGGTGATCTCCTCTATCTCGCGGCGGTTGAGCAGCAGGCGGCGCGGCCTGACCGGCTGGTGGTTGTTGTAGCTGGCGTCCTTGTAGGTGGGGATGTTCATGCCTTCGAGCCACACCTCGCCGTCTTGCACGCGGGCGTACGACTCGGTTATCGAGCCGCCGCCCTGGCGCAAGGACTTCACCTCGCTGCCGGTCAGCTCGATGCCGGCCTCGAAGCGCTCGAGGAGCTCGAACTCGAATGTGGCTCGACGGTTACGCAACATGCAGGCCCATGATACTTGCCGGCCTAATCGAGCAGCTCGCCCAGCTCCCGCGGGTCGACGTCGATGCGGAGCGTCGCTCCGGCGTAGCGGCGGGGCAACGCCGCCAGCAGCCGCTCCATGCGCGTCTCGTCCTCGGCCCGCAGCAGCAGCTGGAACGAGTACCTGCCCCTGAGCCGCTCGACGGGCGCCGCCTCCGGGCCGAGCACCTCGCCCTCCAGCGCTCCAGCGAGCAGCAGCGCGTCGGCCGCCTTGGCGGCGGCCTCGCTGGCGGCCGCCCTGTCCTTGGCCGCGAGCTGGACCTTGGCCAGGGTCGTGAACGGCGGGTAGCCGAAGCGCTTGCGGCGCTCGAGCTGGCGGCCGACCAGCACCTCGACGGCGGCCTCGCGCGCCTCGGCGCCCAGGGCCGTAAGCACCTCGTGGTCGGGCACGAAGCTCTGCACCAGCAGCAGCGTGCGCCGCTTGGGCGCCAGCTCGGCGAGCGAGAGCAAGGTCCGCAGCGCCTCCTCCTCCGCGCGATAGTCGGCCTGGAACAGATGGGACTCGAAGGAGGCGACCGCCAGCAGCGACAGGTTCGGCAGCCTGGGGAGTCGCAACGCCGCCGTCGTGCCGACGATGACGCCCGGCTCGCCCTCGACCAGCGCGGAGACGTCGTCGCGCTGGTCCGAGTCGTAGCGCAGGACGCTCACGCCCTCCAGCGACCGCGCGAGCTGCCCTGCGATCCACTCCGTACCGGCGCCCTTGAGCGGCTCGAGCTCGGCGCTGCCGCAGGCCGGACAGACCTCGGGCAGACCCTCGTCGTGGCCGCACTGGTGGCATCTGAGCCTGTGGTCGCGCTGGTGGTAGCGGAGCGTAAGGTCGCAGTTGGGGCAGGGCGCCGACCAGCCGCACGCCCGGCAGCCGTAGGCGCCGGAGAAGCCGCGCCGGGGCGCCATCACCACAGCCTGCCTGCCGCGCTCGGCGACCTGCCGCAGGGTGAGGAGCAGGTCGGGGTGCAGCGGCCAGTTGGAGCTCTCGCGCATGTCGGCGACGTGAAGCCTGAGGTCCGGCAGCGGCAGGGACCGCAGCGAGCCCTCCTCCAGCGACTGCAGCGTCTCAGGGGTCACGACGACGTCGGTCCGCGTCAGGGGGACGTCGGCGGCCAGAGCCAGCTGCTTGGCGATCCGCGCCACCTGCGTGCGGGCGCCAGACAGGAGCTTGTACGACCCGCTGGAGGCGTCTAGCAGCACGACCCTCCCTAGCTCGACCACCGGGGCGAGGAGCGCGGTGAAGGTCCCGACGACGACGGCCGGCCCCACCTCCGGCAGCTCGGCCCAGGCGCGGCGCCGGCTCTCCTCCTCGAAGCCGCCGGTCAGGTACTGGACCGGCAGCTCGCGGGCGAGGGCGCCGGCGGCCTCGGCTGCCTGCGCGACCTCGGGGGCGATGACGACGGCGCTCCGACCGGCCGCCAGGTCGGCCCTGAGCAGCGGCACGACCGCCGCCAGCCGCTCCAGGCGGGTACCTCCCGTGACGGCTCCCCCGCCCTCGGGCGGCACGACCGAGTCGGGAACGCTGGGCAGCCTCGGGGCTGCGCCGTCCTCGAGCAGGATGGCGGGCGGCTCGACCGGCACCTCGGCGTACTCGGCGTAGCCCTTGGTGACCAGCGTCCTGACCGCGCTCTCGCCGACGCCCGCGTCGCGAGCCAGCGCGGCGGCGCTGTCGGCGCTGCCCAGCTCGAGCAGCAGCTCGAGCGCGGCCCGCTGGTTGCCGCTGCGAGCGCCGGCCAGCGCAGCGTCGGGACCGCGAACGGGCACCAGCACGCGGCGCAGGCGCGGCCGCTCCGCCACGCGCTCGTCTACCAGCCCCTGGCGCCGCAGCAGCTCGAGCGTGGCCGCCGGCACCGACTCGGCCGGCACCCACTCGCCTATGGCTGGCGCCCCGGCGAGCGAACCGGCCACGTCGGGCTCGGCGAGAAGGCCCGCCGCCTCGTCACGCAGGCGGGCGAGGTGGTCGAGCTCGGGAGCGAAGCCCGGCGGGGTCAGCGTGGCGAGGACCAGCCCGCTGGGCACGCCTGAGGCGCGCGCCACCACCCCGAGGGCGGTCACGGCCCAGGGCCGCAGCCACGGACCGGCGTCGAGAGCGCCTATGGCGTGCCGCAGCTCCAGGCCGCGACCGGGGTCGACGTCGCGCTCACCGACGACGACGCCTACCTTGGCGCCGCCGTGCCACGGCACCACGACCCGCTGGCCCAGCGCGATCTGGGCGCCGCTCAGCGGCTCCAGATAGGTGAGCGCGTCGAGCGGCAGCGGGAACAACACGTCGAGGGCACGCGGCACGAGCCAGTGTAGCGAGCCGCCGTAGCGAGCGGCGCCATCGGTAGAATCGGCGCATGAAGCCCGTGCCCAGTGGCTACCGGCAAGCAGGCGTGGACCTCGAAGCCGCCGAGGAGACCCTCGAGCGGATCAGGGGCGCTGTCGCCAGCACCTACACCGAGGGCGTACTGCGCGGCCTCGGCGCGTTCGGCGGCCTGTTCGAGCTGCCCGGCAACTACCGGCAGCCGGTGCTGGTCGCCTCGACCGACGGCGTCGGCACCAAGGTCAAGCTGGCCATCCAGCGCGGCGCCTACGCGTCCGTCGGCAGCGACCTGGTCAACCACTGCATCAACGACATCCTGGTGCAAGGCGCCAAGCCGCTGTTCTTCCTCGACTACGTCGCCAGCTCGAAGCTCGAGCCGGCCGTCGTGGCCGAGGTCGTGAGCGGCGTCGCCAGCGCCTGCCGCGAGGCCGGCATGGCCCTGCTCGGCGGCGAGACGGCCGAGATGCCGGGCGTCTACGAGCCCGGCGCGCTCGACCTGGTCGGCACGATCATCGGGATCGTCGAGAAGGGCGACGTCGTCGACGGCTCGGACATCGCGGCCGGGGACGCGCTGATCGCCCTGCCCTCCGGCGGGCTGCAGACCAACGGCTTCACCTTGGCGCGCGCCGTGCTGGCCGGTCATTTGGACGAGCGCCTGGGCGCAGGCACCGTGGCCGACGCGCTGCTGGCGCCGCACCGCAGCTTCCTGGGGCCGGTCGCTCCGCTGCTGCGAGCCCGGCTGGTCAAGGGCATGGCGCACATCACCGGTGGCGGCCTGCCCGGCAACCTGCCGCGCACCCTGCCCGCCGGGCTCGGCGCCCGGCTCGATCGAGGCAGCTGGCCGGTCCCCGCCGTCTTCGAGCTGATCCAGCGCAGCGGCGGCGTCCCAGAGGCGGAGATGCTCGACGTGTTCAACCTTGGCGTGGGCATGGTGCTGATCGTCGACGCGGCGCGCTTGACCGCGGCGCGCGAGCTGCTGGCGGAGCAGGAGCACTACCTGATCGGGAGCGTCGTGCCTGGCGAGGGCGTCAGGCTCAGCTGAGCGCCTGCGTCTTGCTGGCCTTGGCGGGCTGCTCGGCCGTCTTGGCCACGGCGCTCTCCTCCGTCTGGCGCGGATCGAGGGCCGGCAGCAGCACGCTGAACACCGAGCCCTCACCCAGCTTCGACTCGACGGTCACGGCGCCGTCGTGCTGCTGGACGATCCACTTGACGATGGCAAGCCCGAGCCCGCTGCCGTTGCCGCGCCCGCTGCGCGCGCCGTCGACGCGGAAGAACCTGTCGAACAGGTGCGGCAGGGCGTCGGCCGGGATGCCGGCGCCGTCATCGAGCACCTCGAGCCTGACCTGCTGCCTCTCGCGCGTGACGCTGAGGCTGACCCGCTTGGCGCCGGCGTTGATCGCGTTGTGGACGAGGTTCAGCACCACCTGCTTGAGCCGCGTCGCGTCGCCGAGCACCTCGGCGAGCGGCTGTGGCGCGTGCACCTCGATCTGGGTGCCGCCCGCGCCGGGCAGTACCTCGGCCTGGACCGCGTGCACCACCTCGACGAGGTTCATCGGGGCGCGCTGCACGGTGAAGCCGGCGTCGGCGCGCGCGAGCTCGAGCAGGTCGTTGACCAGCTTGCCCATCCGGTCCGCCTCGCGCCTGATGACGTCGAGGGACTCGGTCTGCTCGGCGGTGGGGTTGGTGCGGCGGCTCAGGTAGCTGGCATGCCCGGCGATGGCCGTCACGGGGGTCCTGAGCTCGTGGCTGGCGTCCGCGGTGAAGCGCCTCTGCGTCTCGAACGACTCCTGGAGGCGGTCGAGCATGTTGTTGATCGCTACCGACAGGTCGTGGATCTCGTCGCGGTTGGTCGTCACGGGCACGCGCCTGGTTATCTCCGAGCCGGAGATGCGCGCGGCGGCCTCTGTGACGCGCTTGAGCGGGCCCAGCACCCGGTCGGAGAGCACCCACACACCCAAGGCGAAAGCCAGGAAGGCGATGAGCACGGTCAGGACGAGGTCGCGGGCGAGCTGCTCGAGGGTGCTGGCCATGAGGCCGGCGGGCACGCCCACGAGGAACGCGGCGGGTATCACCCTGCCGTCGGTCGAGCTGATCTGACCCAGCCGTCCGAGGACGCGGATGCGCTCGCCACCGCTGGTGATCGTGGTGGCCACCGAGCCGCTGGAGCTGAGGGTCTGGAGCGCCGATTCGGACATCGCCGTCACCAGCGGGTAGCCGGGAAAGCCCGTGATCGGATACGGCACGCCCGCGCGGATCGAGGCCGGGTTCTCGCGCGCCCGGTCGAAAGAGCCGATCAGCACGATCTGATAGAACGTGTCGCTCGGAAGCCTCTGCAGGCCCTCCACCAGCGAGACGGAGCCGCGCGTGATCTCGCCGAGCGCGGCCTGCGCGCGCTCCTCGACGCCGACGTTCAGCGACCTCTCGGTCAGCACGTAGACCGAGAGCGCCACCGCCGAGAGGATCACGGCGATGAACACGCCGAAGACGAGCGTTAGCTGCAGCCGCAGATGCACGCTTCTACCTGTCGCTCACTCCTCGCGCAAGACGTAGCCGACGCCGCGAACGGTGTGGATGAGGCGCCTCTCGCCGTCGCCCTCGAGCTTGCGGCGCAGGTAGCCGACGTAGACGTCGACGACGTTGCTGCCGCCGGTGTACTCGGGCCAGACCTTCTCCTCGATCTCGAAGCGGTTGAACACCTTGCCCG
>CAYYOK010000108.1:0-5268 GCA_964473205.1 uncultured bacterium
ACGACGTACCGGCTGATGCGCGGCTGCGCCGCGCGGTCGCGCCCAGGGTACTACGCGCCTCGCGACTGCCGCGTTCGCGTCGTCGTGGGCGCACGAGTCCTAGGCGTTCCGGATGCGCTCGAGCGGCACGTGCGCCAGGTCGGGCGCCGCCGCTCGGAGGCGCTGGGTGACGTGCGGATGGCACGTCAGGTACAGAACCTGGTGGCGCTCTCCGGTGCGCGCGATGACCTCGGTCATCGCCTCGCTCCTGTCAGGATCCGCGTTGACCAGCACGTCGTCCATCACCAACGGCAGCGAACCGCGTTGCTCGGCGAACGCGTCCACGAGTCCAAGACGAAGCGCCAGGTAGAGCTGTTCCTGGGTGCCGCGGCTGAGCGACGCCGCGTCGACCAGGCGCTCGTCCGACGTCACCACCGTGAGCTTGCCCTCCTCGACCTGCCGGACGCCGACATAGCGACCGCGCGTGACGGTGGCCAACGTCGCGCCGGCGTGACGCAGCACGGCCGGTACGCGGTCGCGCTGGTACTCCGCAAGCGTGCCTTCGATCCCGTCGGCAGCGAGTCGTAGGACCAACCACCGGCGCACGTCCTCGGTCGCCTCGGCGCGAAGCACCTCCACTTCACCCAGGAACTGCGCCAAGTCGGCCATCGCCTCCAACGCTTCGCGTGCCCGCTGGGCGTCGCGCCGGCGCTCGACGAGTCCTTCGCGACCCGCGAGCCCTTCCTGAACAGACGCGATCGCCTGCTCGAGCCGCGCCGACTCCGCCTCCCACGCCAACGGCTCTCCCCGGTCGAGGAGCTCCTTCGCCCAGTGGGCATCCGCTCCGAACAGCGTGACGAGCCGCGCGTCGATGGCGTCCACGCGCTCACGCCAGGCGCGACGGCGACGCGCGTCCTCCACGCGCCCGCGCCACGCGCGAACCTCGCCCTCGAGGGGCGCGCCGCCCAGCGCCGGCGCGGCGCCGGTGCTCGCGGAGGCGCCCACGGTCGCCTCGTCGCCGGCGCCCTCGGGCGCGATGCCTCCGTCGTCGACGAGCTCCGGTAAGCGCCGGCGAAGCGCCTCGATCGCGTCTTCGAACCCGCGCACCTCGTCGTGAAGCGCCGCTCTGCGGTCGCGATCGGAGCGAAGACGCAGCACTTGCTCCTGGGCCGCGCTCACGGCATCGACGAAGCTACCGAGGTCCCCTGGGCCGACCCACGTGGGAACGTTCTGACGTTCACACCAGGAACGCCACGCCGCTTCCACCTCGGTCGACGCTCGCTGCTTCCGAGCGCGCGCCTCGCGCGCCGCCGCCACCTCGTCACGCGCCCGTTGCGCCGTTGCGAGGGCGCTCTCGTGTGCCTTCGCGGCCGCGCGGTGAACGTTGGCCTGGTCGGTGGCCCGGTCGCGCTCGGCGCGCAGGCGCGCCGCCGCGCCACGCACCGCGGCGCGCCCCGCGGCCGGGTCGAGGTCGAGTTCCGCCGAGATGCCGTCGATGACGCGCTCGACGTGCGCCCTGCGTTCGCGCGCCTCGGCGAGCGCAAGCGTGAGCACGTCTCGCTGCGAACCGGCGCCCGCGCCCCTGCGAACGCCGCCGGGCCACGACAGCAGGCCTATGAGCCCGGCGAGGACGACGAGGCCTGCCGGCCAGAACCAGGGGCGATCCCAGACGTAGGCGGCGGCGAGGACGGGCGTCCCCACGGCCAGGGCCCATCCGAGCCAGCGTCGACCGGCGCCGCGCCGAGCCAGCGCGTCGGCCTCGGCGATCGCGGCCACCCGTTCGTGGACGGCGCGCTCGGCGTCGGCGCGGTCCTCCCAGGCTCCCTCGAGCTGCGCTGCACGCGTGACGCGCTCCATAGCCCGTTCCTCGGCCGCCGCGAGCGCGCCTTCGTCGCTTGCCGGCGCCGGGGCTTGCGCCGACCGTTCCGTCGCCGCCTCCAAGTTGCGCTCGGCGGCCTCCAGCCGCACCTCGGCTTCCCGCAGGTGACGCTCGGCGGACGCCCGGCTGCGTGCGGCGTCCGCTGCCGCGGCACGCCACCTCGAGGCCGCGTCGAACGCGGCCACGCCGTCCTCGTCCCAGCCTTCTCCAAGCCGCGCCAGAGCGACGTGAACGCTCTTCGCGAGGCGAAGGATGGCCGCGTCCAGGTCTCGCAGAGCCGAAAGGCGCTGCTCGTGCGCGCCAAGCTCGTTCGCGGCACCGATGACCTCGCCTTCTGCAGCGAGCCACGCCGGGTCGTGCGCCGCGTCCGTGGCCGCATCCTCGAGGCGTGCGATCAGCTCGAGACGCTCGCGCCAGTCGGGCCACAAGGCTAGGACCTTCTCCAGCCGCACCTTGTCCGCCTGAAGCCGCGCCATCTCGACTTGGGCCGCCTCCGCGCGTAAGCCTAGGTCGTGTTCACGCTCGCGCAGCTCGACGTACTCGCGCGCGCGCGCCCGAGCCGCGGTGGCGGCCCCCCGCGCTCCCTTGAGCTCCGCTGCCAACCGGGCCAGGCGCGCAGACGTCGCACGTGGGAGGAGCAGCTCCTCCATCTCGGTTTCGATCGAACGCAGGGCGCTGCGCGCGCTCCGGCCCGCGCCGACCACGCTGGCGGAGTAGATCCGCTCCTGCACGTCCTCCGCCGTGAGGGACGAGAACGACCGCAGCTCCTCGAGCCCGAACGCGAACACGCTCTGGTAGACCTTCGCGTCGAGGTGACCGACTAGGGCGTCGAGCGAGAGATCGACGGTCGCGCCGGTCTCCAGGTCCTGAAGGGCGTAGCGCTTGCCTTTGGCCGTCCGAACGAGCCGGTACCGTCTCCCCTCGTGCTCGAGGATCAACGCGCCTCGGATCTCCTCGCTCCCACCGAAAAGCATCTGGCGAACGAACCGCAGTAGCGTCGTCTTCCCCGCTTCGTTCGGACCCTCGATGACCACGAGGCCGCCCTGCCCGGGCAGCGGCATCCCGACGTCGAGACCGCGCACGCCCATGAAGGCGTCGACCTGGATGCGCGCGATCCTCATCGCGACCACTGGGCCCATCGGAACCGCTGTCGTGCCCTGGCCGTCACTCCGCCTCCATGGCGTCGAGGCGGTCGAACGCCAGGCGTTCCGCCTCGTCCCACAGCGTGTCGGCCTCGCCGGCGAGATCCTCCCAGGCGATCTCGTCGGCGAACGGAGCGAGGCGCGGATGCAACCGCAGGGAGTCGAGGTGGGCACGCACCGCCCCTTCCGCGCCCTGGCGAGCACGTTCCGAACGCAGCAGCAGGTCGGCCAGGAAGTCCCCCGCGCGCATGCGCTCCGCACGATCGATCGTGGGCCGCGAGGCTACGCGCAGGCTCTCCCACCAGACGCGCTCGGGCGCGGCGTCCCGCAGCGTCTCGAGCAAGCCGCCTTCGGCCCCGGGCCGTGACAGCGCCGCGTGGAGGTCGGACGCACCCGAAACGACGCCGCGGACGACGAGACCGCGGCCGTCCGCCTCGCGCGCCTGCGTCACCACGCGCCGGTGCAGCGCGGCCTGCAGACCGGCGATCGCGTCGACGCCCCGGACGTCGTCGTCGGACAAGTCGATGGAGACCTCGGCGAAACGCCAACGATCGGCAGCGCGGAACGACCACCGCGGCGCCGCGCCCGGTTCGACGTCCACCAGCAAGAAGCCCTTGACGCCCGTCTCCTTCGGGTGCCGTGCCTGGAGATTGCCTGGGTACACGATGGCGGGGTCGGCCGCGCGCAAGACGCGCCGGTCGTGCACGTGACCGAGCGCCCAGTAGTCGAGCCCCGCGCGCGTGAGGTCCTGGAGGCTGCAAGGCGCGTAACGCCCATGTCCGGGGACGTCGCCGACGTTGGCGTGCAGCAGCCCGACCTGGAAGACGTCCTGCGGGCGCCGCGCGAACCCGAGGGCGAGATTCGTGGCCTCGTGACGGGTGCGGTACGAGACACCGTGCACCAACGCGATCGTCTCGCCGCCCTTCGTCACCGGCACGGCCTCGACACCATCGTGACCGAATACGGTGACCCCGTCCGGCCAACGCGAGACCGCCGGCCAGCGCCCACCCGCAGGATCGTGGTTGCCGTGCACCACGAACGTCGCGATCCCGGCCCCGACGAGCCGCTCGACGCCGTGGAGGAAGCGGAGTTGCGCCCGCACACCGGCCACCTCGTCGTCGTAGACGTCACCCGCGATCACGACGAAGTCGACGCCCTCGTCGACGCACTGCGTCACGGCGTCGTCCCAGGCCGCCAACGAGGCGTCCCGGAGTTCCTGAGCCAGGTCGGGGCGCACGGCGGCGAGGCCATGGAACGGGGTGTCGAGATGCAGGTCGGCTAGGTGGGCGAAGCGGAGCGCTCGCATCCTCGTGCGTCGACCTCCCTCCTCGGCGAGCAGCCGTAGCCCGCCGCCCGCAAGTCCGCTCGGTCGCAGGGCATCGCTGAGCGACACGCTACCACCGGCCCCACGCACGGTCGCGCCTTGACAACGCCCGACGGCCGATGCTATCAAGAGCCATCAAATTACGAAACGTGGTTTCGTAGAGCGAAACCCGGCTGGGACGGCGCTCCCAGGACCGCGCGTTCCGCGGCGGCAACGGAACGGGAGGGCAGGTCACCGAACACCGCGACCGATCACGACGAGCACATCTCGCCCCGCTGGCTTCCCGGCACGTCCGGACCCACAACGCGACCACACTCGAGTCGCGCACGAAGGAGCGACGCATGAAGCACCGCAACTGGATCCGCACCTCGGTCATCGCCCTCGCCGTTCTGCTGACGTTCGGCATCGCGTTCGCGCAAGACGAACCCACCGTCATCCGCGTCGGCTACGCCATCGCGAAGACCGGCCCGAACGCGGGCGGCGCCGGCGTGAGCACCCTCCCCAACTACCAGCTATGGGTCCAGGACGTGAACGCTCGCGGCGGGATCTACCTGTCGTCGATCGACAAGCGCCTCCCGATCGAGGTCATCGAGTACGACGACCGCAGCTCGTCCGAAGAGGCGATCCGCGCCGTCGAGCGGCTCATCGAGCAAGACCAGGTCGACTTCATCCTGCCGCCGTGGGGTACCGGGACGAACTTGGCCGTGGCGCCACTTCTTCACGCGGCCGGGTACCCGCACCTTGCGGTGACGTCGGTGACCGACCGCGCACCGGAGCTGGCGCAACGCTGGAACAACGCCTTCTTCTTCCTCGGCACCTCCACCCAGGGCGCGGAGGCGCTGGTCTCGGTGTTGGCCCAGCAGCGTGAGGCCGGCACCCTCGGGAACCGCATCGCCATGGTCGCGGCGTCCGACGAGTTCGGGATCGAGCTCTCGTCGGCTGCA
>CAYYOK010000108.1:5278-11668 GCA_964473205.1 uncultured bacterium
TCGAGCTGGTCTACGACCGCAGCTACCCGGTCGGCTCCCAGGACATGCAGCCGATCATGGCCGACGTGATGGCGTTCGAACCCGACGCCTTCGTCGCCTTCAGCTACCCGCCCGGCACCATCGCACTGACCGAGGCAGCCCAGTTGCTCGGCTTCAACCCGACCGTCTTCTACACCGCCGTCGGCACCGCGTTCCCGCTCTACGTCAACCGCTTCGGTGCGGCCGCAGAGGGTGTCATGGGCATCGGAGGCTGGGATGCCAACTCGCCGCTCATCCAGGAGTACAAGGCGCACCACACCGAGGTGATCGGCGCCGAGCCCGACCGCTGGGCGAGCCCGAACACGTACGCCAGTCTGCAGGTGCTGGAGCAGGCCATCGAGCGCGTCGGCAGCCTCGACCGCGCCGCCGTCATCGAGGAGATCCGCAACGGAACGTTCGATACGATCCTCGGACCTGTGAAGCTCGAGAACGGCTTGCTCACGAACCTGTGGTGGGTCGGTCAGTGGCAAGACGGGGAGTTCGTGGCGTTGGCGCCGCTGGATCGCGAAGGCATCGGCACGCCCATCGTTCCCAAGCCCGCGTGGCCGTAAGACACGGGGCGCGCGGGCGCACGCCGTAACTCGGCACGCAGGGCGCGTCCGCCCCGTAGAGGCTCTATGCTGGCACTCGACATCGTCGTCACCGGGGTCGTGCTCGGTGGTATCTACGCCTTGGTGGCCACGGGCCTGACGCTTCAGTACGGCGTCGCACGCATCCTGAACCTCGCGTACGGCGAGTTCTTCATCGCCTCGGCGTTCGGCGCCTACTGGCTCCAGGACGCCCTCGACATGAGCCCGCTCGTCGGGCTCATGATCATCATGCCGCTCGCGTTCGCATTGCACTGGGTGGTCTACCAGGTGCTACTCACGCCGTTGGTGCGTCGTGCGAAGAACCGTGGAGCGCTCGAGGTCGACACCATCCTCTTCACCTTCGGCCTCCTGTTCGTGGTCCAGGGCGTGATGCTCGTGCTGTTCGGCGGGCAGTACTACAGCTACGGGTTCCTGGCCACGCGTCTGGAGATCCTTGGCGCCGTGGTGCCGCTCAACCGCCTCATCGCGTTCGCCGTGGCGATGACGACGGGTCTGCTGCTCTTCGTGTGGCTCACGACCACCAGACGCGGGGCCGCCGTGCGCGCGGTGGCCGCCGCGCCCACGTCCGCGCAGTTGGTGGGCATCGACGTGAGGTCGGCTTCGGCGCTCGCGTTCGCCGCCGGCGGTGCGCTTTGCGCCGCCGGCGGCGTCTTGATCAGCATGTTCTTCACCTTCACCGCCGCCATGGGCGTGGTGTTCACCATGAAGGCGCTCGTGGTGGTCATCATGGGCGGTGTCGGCAACGTCGTCGGGGCGCTCGCGGCCGGCCTCCTGCTGGGACTGGCGGAGACCTCGGTCTCGCGCTTGATCGACCCCGGACTCACGCTGGCGGTCAACTTCGCGCTCTTCGTCATCGTGCTGCTGGTGCGCCCCACGGGGATCTTCGGCAGGTCGGCGTGAAGGTCGGTCGTTGGGCCACGATCGCCGCCGTGATGGTGGCGCTTGGCATCGCAGCGTTCGTTCCCAGCATCGGCAGCAGGTACCATGTCGCGCTCGGCATCGGCATCCTCAGCCATGTGGTGCTGGCCAGCGCCTGGGCGTTGTTCTCCGGTCCGACCCGCTACATCACGCTCGCCACCGTCGCGTTCTTCGGGATCGGCGCGTACACGGTCGCCGTCGGACACGAGGTCCTGCCGCTACCCCTTCTGCTCGCGGCCGCGGCGGCGGTGGGCGCGGCCATCGCCGGGGTCGTCGGCCTCTCGACGTTGCGCCTCTCCGGCGTCTACTTCGTCATCTTCACCTTCGGCTTGGCCGAGCTCATCCGCCAACTCGTCACGTGGTACGAGGTCAACGTCTCGCGTTCGCTGGGGCGCTACATCTTCACCGAAGTCACCCCGCGGGACATCTACTTCCAGCTGCTGGTGCTCGCAGCGGTCGTGCTGCTGGTCTCCTGGTCGGTCCATCGGTCGCGCCTCGGACTCGCTCTGCGCATGATCGGCGACGACGAGCCCGTCGCGCGCCACATGGGCGTGAACACCACCAAGGTCAAGCTCGGCGTGTTCGTACTGTCCTCGACCTTCATGGCGCTCACCGGTGCGATCATGGCGCCGCGTTGGGTCTACCTGGACCCGGTCATCGCGTTCGCGCCCACCTTGTCGTTCCAGGTCGTCATCATGGCGCTGCTCGGCGGGGCGGCCAGCATGATCGGGCCGGTATTGGGCGCGGTGCCGCTCGTCCTGTTGTTCGAAGCGATCACGGCGCGGTTCCCGAACCACTTCTCGATCCTGCTCGGCGTGGTCTTCATCGTCATCGTCTACTTCCTGCCGCGCGGCGTGGTGGGGGCCGTGGCGCAGCTCGCACGTAGGCGGCGGCCAGCTGCCGCCGGACCCGTGGCACCTGAGAACGCTCAGGCAGCATCCCTCGCCCCTGCCACGACCACGGGCGTTGCCCTCGACACGCGCGGAAGCGCCGCTGACGAAGCCATGGCGCGGACGCCACGAACCCAGGAAGCAAGCGTCCCAGGCGGCCATGACACCCTTCTCGAGGTGCGTGGTCTGCGCAAGGCGTTCGGTGGGCTGGTGGCCGTCAACCGCTTCGACTTCGACGTGCGACGCGGCGAGATCCTTGGCCTCATCGGCCCCAACGGCTCCGGCAAGACGACGGTCCTGAACCTGGTGTCGGGCGCCGTCCGACCCGATGCGGGCAGCGTCGTGCACGCCGGTCGGCCCATCACGGGCGAGACGCCCGAACGGGTCGCGCGCGGCGGTCTGGCGCGCACGTTCCAACTCGTCCGCGTCTTCGGGTCGTTGAGCTGCGCTGACAACGTGGTCCCCGGTCTGGCGTTCCGGGCCAGACCGTCGTTCGGCGCGGCGGCGCGGGAAGCGGCGCACGAGTTGCTGGCGCGCGTCGGGCTCGCCGGCAAAGAAGACGTCATCGCTTCCGAGCTGACCTACATCGATCAGAAACGCCTCGAACTCGCCAGAGCGCTCGCGCTCGACCCCGACCTGCTGCTGCTCGACGAGTGGCTCGCGGGCCTGAACCCGTCGGAACTGGAAGACGGCGTGGCGCTGCTTCGCGACCTGCGGACGCAAGGGATCACCATGGTGATGGTCGAACACGTCATGGACGCCATCCGCTCGCTGTGCGACCGCTGCGTGGTGATGAACACCGGCGAGAAGATCGCCGAAGGCTCGCCTGCCGATGTGCTCCGCGACCCTGAGGTCCTGCGCGCCTACTTGGGTACGGACGATGTCTGAGAAGGCGCGCAGGGCCACTCCTTCACCAGCGAGCGCGCTGCTCGAGGTCCACGACCTCTCGGTGGCGTACGGCAAACACGTCGCGCTCGACGGACCGAACATGCACGTCGGAGAGCACGAGATCGTCGTCGTGCTCGGATCCAACGGCGCGGGCAAGTCGACCCTGCTGAAAGCGGTGGCGGGCCTGGTGCCGGTACGCAGCGGCAGCGTGCGGTTCGCCGGCGCGGCCGTCACCCACGCCGCACCCCACCGCGTGGTCGAGGCGGGGATCGCCTTGGTGCCCGAGGGCCGTGGCGTGTTCGGCGAGATGACGGTACGGGAGAACCTGCGGCTCGGCGCGTTCCCTCGACGCGCTCGACCGAACGAGCGCGAGCACCTCGCCTTCGTGCTGGATCTCTTCCCGCGCCTGGCCGAGCGCAGGCGGCAAGCGGTGCGCACGATGAGCGGCGGCGAACAGCAGATGGTCGCCATCGGGCGCGCGTTGATGTCATCGCCGCGCCTGTTGCTGTTGGACGAGCCCTCCCTCGGGCTCTCCCCACTGCTGTCGCGGGAGGTCTTCCGGGTGCTGGCACGGGTTCGCGACGCCGGCGTGAGCGTGCTGTTGGTCGAACAGAACGCCAAACAGAGCCTCGCCATCGCCGACCGCGGGTACCTCATCGAGACCGGCAGGATCGTGGGTCAGGGCAGCGCCGAGCAGTTGCGGAGCGACCCGGCGGTGCAGCGCGCCTACCTTGGCGGTGCCGGCTAGGCAGCCCGCGCCCACCGACCCGGAGCGACCGGGACGTTCGACCCTTGCGTCGACCCCGGCCAGGTGTGTAATGAAGGCGAACCTGACGTTCGCTCGCACTCGCGCGTCCTACTCGGTTGGCACGAGGACACGCGCGCCTCGGGAACGGAGGTGACCTCCCTTCGGAGCATGCTGGTCAAGGTGCAGGTAGTTGGTTCCCTAAGGGGCAGCGCGGAACCGCATCGGTACTCCGCTACCCGAGAGGAGCACGCGCCATGAGAGACCGAGCAACCGAAGACCTCGTCCGGCGTTGGCACCAAGATCTGTTCGTGGCAGGGAACCTCGAAGCGGCATCCGAGATCGTGGCGCCGGACTTCGTCGCCCACATCACGGGCCGAGAGTTCCACGGTGTGGAGGGCGCGAAGCAAGCCGCGACGCTCATGCGCACCGCCTTCCCGGACATGCGCATCCAACACCTCGACGTCATCGGGTTCGAAGACAGGGTCGCCATCCGATGGGCAGGCGACGGCACGCACCGCAGTGACTACGCAGGTGTCCCACCCACCGGGAAACGTATCCACATCGAAGGCGTCGACATGTTCCATGTCGAGCGCGGGAAGATCGCCGAGGTCTGGGTCGCGTACGACAACCTCGGCGTGTTGCAGGCGATGGGCGCGATCCCCGTCGGCGAAGCTGAACGCCCATTGGCGATGGCATGATCGCCATGCCGCTGGAGGTGTCGGTACCTCCGGCGGCATCCTAGGACGGTCCTCAACGAAGCGCCTCCTGGCCGGCGAAGGCGCGGTGCGGCGCGAACGACGCCAGCGTCTCCAGGTCCTCCGGCGTCTCGGACATGGTCAACATCCGCGCCAGTAGTTCGCCCACGCCGGGTCCGAGCATGAACCCCTGGCCGCACATCCCGACAGCATGCACGAGACCATCGACCGCGTCAGACCAGCCGACGAGAGGTGAACCGTCCGGCGTCATCGGGTAGAGCCCACGCCAGGTGCGCCGGACGCGCGCGTTCGCCAAACGCGGCACGACCGCCAGCATGCGCCGAGACACGAGCGGCAGGAACGCGCTGGTCTCGTCGGTGCCTTCGCCCCATTGAGGCGGTGCCGGCGTCAGGCAGAAGATCACCTGTCCGCTGCGGGCCTGGTAGAAGTACGCGTTGGCCGACCCCGGACCCGGCCGGACGTCCACCACCATCGGACCGAGGAACGGCGCCACCGGCTCCGTGATGCCGGCCTCGTGCATGTCGGGCCGCACCGCCACCGTCTCGCCGACGAGCGCCGCCATGCGCGCGGCGCCGGCCCCGGTGGCGTTCACCACGTACGGCGACTCGTACAGGGAGCGGTTGGTGCGCACCCCGCGGACGGCGCCCTTCACGACCACCAACTCGTGCACGCGCTCCCCGAAGCGGAACGTCGCGCCTGCCCGCTGGGCGGCTCGGTACATGGCGTGAGATGCGAGCAGCGTCGAGCAGTGCCCGTCGCCCGGCGAGAAGGTGCCACCCAGCAGGCCTTCCGAAGCGAGGTCGGGCACGCGCCCGAGCAGGTCCGTGGCGTCGAGCCAATCGATGTCGAGACCGTAGCGACGCTGGACTTCGAGCAGCCGACGGAACGCCTGTTCCTCCTGGTCGCGATAGGCGACGAACACGTACCCGCCGCTGGACCACTCGATGTCGTCCCCGCTTGACTCCTGCCAGCCGGAGAAGACCTCGAGGCTACGGCGACACAAGCGGATCTTCGCCGGATCGGAGTGCGTCGCCCGCACCCCACCGATGGCGGCCTTGTTGGCGCCCTGGCCCGGGCTGGGGCGTTCGTCGAGCACCAGCGTGGAGAGACCCGCGCGAGCCAACGCCAACGCCGCCGGGACACCGACGCTTCCTGCGCCGATCACGATGGCGTCGTAGCGCTCGGAGCTCACGACTCGTCGATCCCCGCGAAGGTGCCGATCGGCACCTCCACGAACAACGGACGGCGGACCCCCGGCGTGGTCGCTCCCTCGGGAACGCCCTCCTCACGGAACAGGCGAGCGATCAACGGCGCGCAGGTCTTCGCGCCGCACGCCCCCATGCCCGCACGGGCGACCGCCTTGATCTCGTTCACGTCGCGGTACCCCTGGCGGATCAGGGCGCGTAGCTCGCCGGCCGTCACCCGCTCGCAGCGGCACACGATCACATCGTCTTCGAGACGCTCGACGTAGTGCGCCAGCGGATCGCCGACGTGCGGCTCTTGTACTCGGATCCCCGCCACGCGTTCGGCCAACTCGACGGGCGCGCGCACCTTCACGATGACGGTGCCGTCGTACTTCTTCGCCGCGCGCACGTTGGTCA
>CAYYOK010000109.1:0-11361 GCA_964473205.1 uncultured bacterium
GGTCCCCTCGACGAGGAGCGCGCCCAGCTCGCCGTCTATCCCCAACGCGAAGCTCAGCTCGCCGTCCAGAGCGCTGTCGCCGTTGACCAGGAGAGGCGGCAGGGTGGCGCTGAGGCTCAGCTCCCTGCCGGCCGCTGCGATCAGCTCGAGCCGCCCAGAGGCGTCGGTGACGAACCTGGCGTCGACCTGTGATATACCAACCAGTCGGTCTAATTGTGGAAGACGCGCCCATAGCGTCGCTTCGCCGCTGAGGCCGGCGCTGGGGCTCCAGCTGAGGTCGAGCGACTCCGCCACGACCCGCGTCGGGCCGGTCGCGCCACCGCGGCGGCCGCCAGGCTCGAACGAGATCCCGTCGGCTCCGTCCTCGAGCTCGAGAGAACCGACGACCCGCGCCGTGCTGGAGGCGGGATCGAAGGTGGCCAGGAGGTCGCGCCAGGCGATCGTCAGGAGCATCGCGGCCGGACTCTCAGGCTGCGAGGCTGCTTCGGAGCCCGCGCCCGAGGCTCCGAACCTCAGGCTGGCCGTCTCTCCGGTCGGCAGCGACACCAGGACGCCGCTGACCTCGGGCTCCGGCGCCAGGGCTCCTGAGGCGGTCAGCTCGAACGGCGCGAAGCCGGCCAGCGGGCCGGGCGCCGTCGTCGCGATCGCGGTCAGCGAGGTCAGCTCGAACCTACCGTCCTCGCCGGCCAACGTCCCCTCGGCGGCGATACCGGGCACCACCGCGCTGAACCTGCCGCTAGCCAGGTCGCGGCCCAGCTCGATGTCGACCGACAGCGGCTCGCCGCGGATCTCGCCCGTCAGCACCGCCGTGACCGCCTCGCCGACGTCGAGCGCGCCGGTGACGCTGACACCCTGACCGCCGATGGAGAGCTCGAGACGGTCCTCGCTCGACCCGCTGAGCGCGACCTCGACGCCACCGACGACCGCCCTGATGTCGGCGTCGAGCGTGGCGCTCGGTGGCGACGAGGCGAGGTTAAGCGAGCCTCCGCCGCTGACCTGGAAATCGACCCCGACCTGCTGCGAGATCGCCGCCCACTCGACCGCGGCCAGGTCGAGCACGGCCCGCAGGTCGGCGCCCGCACCGGTAACCTCGATCCTCGCCAGCGGACCGGCCGCGCCGCTGAGGCTCAGTTGGCCGCCGTAGCTGTCCGGCGTGCCCGACAGCGCCAGGCCGACGTCGAAGCTCCCCGCCCCGCCGGCCGCCACCGTGGTCGCGACGGATGCCTGGAAGCCGGTGGCCGGACTCCAGCTGCCGCCGACGCCGATCGGCTCCGTCAGAGCGCCCTCGACCTGAGCCGCTCCTGGAGCCAGGCGGCGCAGCCCGTCCGAGACACCCGTCGGATCCACCTCGCCGTCGACCAGCACGAGGTCGGGACCTCCCGAGAGCGTAGCCCTGACGCCGTCGCGCAGGAGCTGGGCTTCGAAACGCGGCTCGCCGACGGTGCCGCCGACGCCGCCCACCAGCGATGCCGGCTCGTCCAACAGGTTGCCGCCGAGCCGGAGCGTGCCGGACAGCTCGGCATCCTCGGCCGGGCCGCTGGCGCTGAGTTGGACGCTCTCGCCGACGAGCGTGATGGCCGAGCCAGGACGCCAGCTCAGGCGGGCAGTCTGGGCCGGCAGGAAGGCGTAGTCGAGATCGACGGGCTCGCTGCGGAGGTCTGCGCTGAGCCCGCCGGGCCCATCGAAGGTCAGGGAGCCCGTGACCGACCCGTCGAGCGCCGACAGCGAGCCGGAGAGAGCGAGCTCGGGCACGACCGTGCCGCTGGCGGCGAGGGAGCCGAGCTGGTGCTCGGCGCCCAGGTCGGCGATGAGCCTGTCTCCAGCCCCGAACAGGGTGCCGCTGAGTGCGACGCCGTCGCCGTCGACTGCCAGGCCCAGCTCGCCGGTCCAGGCGCCCGCCGCCAGGCGCAGCGTGCCGTCGACCGAGCTGGCGAACCCGGGCGGCAGCAGCGGCTGCAACGATGCTCCCAAGGCGGTCACGCTCAGCTCCCCGCCCGCGTAGCGAAGGTCGAAGCCGGCGCCGCTCAGCTCGACGCTCAACTCCGCGCCGCTGCCCTGGACGCTGCCGGCGAGGTCGTAGCCGGCCGAGTCAGCGGAGGGCGAGGCCTGCAGCGCGAGGTCGGCGGCGTAGCGCGGGCCGTCCGTCACGTCCACGACGCCAGCCAGCGTCACAGAGCCGGAAGGGGAGAAGCCGCCCACGCCCAGCACGCCCAGGATCCTGGCGAGGCTCAGGTCCCCGGTGACGGCGAGGGCGTCGAGCGGGCCCTCGAACGCGATGAGGGGCTGTGAAGCCAGGCTGGAGCTGCCCGGCTCGAGAACGGCGCCGGTGACGACGACCTCAGAGGCCGAGCGCAGCGGCCCCTCACCCGTCAGGGCAGCCTGGACCTCGAGCTCCTCCCCATCGACGTACGCAGTGAGCGAGGTGGCGCCGCTGGCGTGGAGCGCACCGTCGACGAGTCGCAGGTCGAAGCCGCCGTCACCGACATCGACGCGCGCCGTCGCGCTCGCCCACGACGCCTCGAGACGCCACGGCACGTCGATGCTCACGGCGGGGCCAGACGCGGGCGCCAAGGCCAGCTCCAGGTTGCCGCTCCCAGACGCGCCCTGCAGGTCCAGCGCGATGTCGGTGAGCGGACCGACGCTGGCGACGCCGGAGACGCTCGGCGCGCCCGTGGCAGAGCCTGCGGGCGCGACGTCTCCGACGACGGATACGGGCAAGCCCCCCAGCTCGCCCGCCAGCTCGACGCCGAGGCGGCTTCCCAGGCCCCGGACCTCGAGGCTCAGCGGCTCGGCCTCCGCCGTAAGGGAGAGCGAGGACTGGAAGACGCCGGCGAGATCGGTGAGGCTCCCGTCGGCCCAGGAGCCGGTCATCGTCCCGGTCAGCACCGGACCAGCCGGTGCGGCGGCAGTGGCGACGGAGCTGGCGTCGATGCCGAGCTGGCCGAGAACCGATGCGACGGCCACCGCGCCTTCGAGGCGCCACTGCAGAGGTCCGCCCACAAGCCCCGACGCTGGCGGCGCGACGGCAGCGCTCGGCTGAGTGGACGCGCCCAAGGTCAGCACGGCGCCTTCCGCGCTGGTGAGGGCGGCCGACAGCGAGAGGTCGCCGGGCGCCCAAGCGGCGTTCACCGACAGGGGCAGCTCGCCGAGGACGCCCGTGGCGGTGAGCTGGGCTCGCTCCCCTGGATCGGCCGTCCTGAGCGTGCCTGCCAGCTCGGCGCCGGAGGCGAGGGGGACGCCTCCCAGGCGCGCGCCGTCCGCGGCCCTCAGCTGGAAGTCGAACGGGCCTGACCCAGACGGCGCGTTCAGCCGGCCGCTCAGGACCGCGGCGACCTCGGCCGAATCCGCCCCCGAGGCCCCCGCAGCGTCGGGAACCGCGGCCAGCCGCAGGTCCGCGAAGCGAAGATCGATACCATCCGCGCCGAACGTCAACGCGATGCTGCCGTCCTCGGCGAGCGCGCTGAGGTACGGCGCGTCCTCGCCGAGCTCGCCCGCGAGCCGAAGCGGCGGCACGGCGACGGCCAGCGGTGCGCCTGCCGAGACGACGACGTCGCTGGTGACGAGGTCTCCGCGCCAGCGCGTCCCGGCGGCACCGAACTCGAGGACGCCGTCCGAGATGGCAGCCGTTCCCCGTACCGCGCCGCCGCCACCGGCCTCCAGCGACAGAGGATCCGTTCGCACCGACACCGAGCCCGCGAACGGCGAGAGCGACGCCGAGCCTGCCACCGCGACAGGCCCGAAGCCTCCGCTGATGGCCTCGAGGCGGCCGTCTCTGAGCTCCGCGGTCGCCGCTCCCCTCAGATCGGGCGCGCCGTCTCCCAGAGCCGCCAGCGTCACCGCCTCCGGGCCGGCCAGCGTCAGCGTCAGCGCCAGGGCGCTCAGGGGCCCCGCTGCCCTGACGCTGAGCCTGCCGCTCGGCGTCAGGAACCCTGGCATGACGTCGAGCACCGTCACCTCGCCCTGCAGGCTGCCGTCGGACAGCACGGCCGCGCCCTCGAACGAGGCGCCCTGGTCGTCGCTGCCGGTCAGGTAACCCGCCCAGCCGTCCGGTGTCAGCTCGGCTTCGACCACCGCGCTCAGCGCGCGACCGCCGAGCTCGCCGCGCCACTGTGCGTCCACCGTCGTGCCGGCCGACCCGTTCGCGTCGAGGACCAGATCGAGGAGCCCCGGCAGCCCTGCGCCTGCCAGGTCGACGCCTGCGGCGCGAAGCTGCGTGCGCGTGCCGCCACCTCCCGGGCCGATGCCGAGCGTGAGAGGCGCGCCTCCGAGGGTGCCGGTGCCGTCGACCCGCAGCACGCCGTCGGCGGGGAGACGGAAAGAGGCGCCGAAGGCGTCCAGCGCCACTCCCTGCACGGTGCCGGCGGCGCTCACCTCGCCGCCGGCCTCGATCTGACGCCAGCCGCTCAGCTGCAGCTGCACGTCGCCGACCCCGCTGACGTCGAGGGGGAGACCGTCGGGAAACTGCGAACGCGCCAACCACGCGGCGGCCTGCTCGAGCTCGGCGGTGGCCAGGCCGGCCACCTCCCAGCGCTGGGCCGAGACGTTCACGACGCCTCTGGCCGAGACGGGGCCACCGAAAGCCGTGCCGCTGAGCTCGGCCTCGATCACCGGGTAGCGCATCCTGACCTCGCCGCTCACGGCCGTGGCGTGCAGGCCGTCGTGAAGCACCTCGGCGTCGCGGACCTGCAGGCGCCCCTCGATGAGGCCGCCGCGAAGCGAGATCGGTCCGCTGGCGCTGCCGGCGATGGCCCCGTCCCACCAGTGGCGGGCGACGCCGACGTCCGCATGCGTCACCTCACCGTTGAACGACCCCGTCAGCGCGTCGTAGCGGCCGTTGGCGGCGACTCGCCCGGAAGAGGTGGACAACGCGATGTCGAGGAGCAGCGAGGCGCCCTGCTGCTCGAGGCGCAAAGCGTCGACGCTGAGGTCGGGCAGCGTGAAGGGGAGCCTCGCCGCGTTCACGGCTACGTCGTCGAGGGCGATGTTGCGCAGCCGCACCGACACGCCGCCGCCACCGCCGCCGGACGCGGCCAGCGTGTCGAGCAGCTCCTGGAGGTCGACGTCTCCGTCGACGCCGGCTAGGTGGACGTCGAGCGGCAGCTCGCCGCCGAGCAGCGAGGGCAGGAAGTAGCCGAGACGCAGACGGTCGACCTCGACGTCCACCCCCGGCGCTCTGACGCGAGCGCCCTCGAGAGCGATCCCGCGCCAGGGGTTGCCGCCGCTGGCCGCGTACTCGACGCTGACGCCGAGACCCTCGACCAGGCGCAGCGCGCGCGCGACGATGGCCTCGCGCACGAACGGCACGCTGGGCAATAGCACCAGGAGCCCCAGCACGACCACGACTGTGATGGCGGTGATCAGGCTGCGTCGGGGCATCGGTTTCTTGGCGGCTGTCCGATCCTGCGGCCGGGGTGGCGAAGGGCTCAAGGCGCTGCAGGCGGCAGGAGCCCCGTTCCCTACGCGCTTGCCGTGACCACTGAATGTATCACGCGCAAATGAGAAGCCCGCTTCCGGCCGACCACGGCAGCCTGCCGCGACCAGGGGTAGCATGTGCCGCGTGGAGCGCTCACACACCGCCCGCCTGACCGCGATCGTCTCCGGCCACGTCCAAGGGGTCGGGTTCCGCGCGTTCGTGCGCCGGCAAGCCGTCGACATGGCCATCGCCGGGTACGCCGAGAACCTGCCCGATGGCCGCGTCGAGGTCGTGGCGGAGGGGAGACGAGACGACCTCGAACTGCTGCTGGTGAGGCTGCGCGTCGGTCCGACTCATGCCGCCGTAAGCAACATCGAGACGGAGTGGAACGAAGCGGGAGGGCTCAGTGGCTTCTTCGTCTACTGATCCGCCCTCGGGCCCCAGCACAGGTTCACAGGGGCGGGCGGCCGGCCGGCCGCTCACGCCACCCGAGCCGCTGCCCGAGCGCGAGGCGCGCGCGGTGCCGGGCGTTCTGGGACGCATCTGTCTTGAGAGGTTGGCGGATTACGTCGGCCATGAGTCGGTTACGGTATCCGGGCGAGAGCGAGACCTACCGCTAGCATTTGATAATTCCTTAACAGGGCGAAGGCCCAACCGGGAGGCCGGAGCCTCGCCGCTCGCCGTCATCGCAGAGATCAAGCGCGCCAGCCCTTCGCAGGGGCCGATCGCAGACCTTGACCCCGTCGCAGCGGCGGCCGACTACGCTGCCGGCGGCGCCGCGGCCCTGAGCGTGCTCACGGAGCCACGGCACTTCGGAGGCAGCCTGCAGGCCCTCGAGGACGTCGTCCTCAGCCAGCGTGGCTTCGGAAATCCCCTGCCCGTTCTGCGCAAGGACTTCACCGTGCACCCGCTGCAGGTCGTAGAGGCGGCGGACGCCGGAGCCTCCGCCGTGCTGCTGATGGTGGCGGTGCTCGGCGAGAGGCTGGCCGACTACCTCGAGTTCACGAGCCAGCTAGGCCTGCAGGCGCTGGTCGAGGTCCACACCGAGGCCGAGCTCGACCTCGCGCTGGCGGCGGGATCGCGGATCATCGGCGTCAACAACCGCGACCTGGTGACGCTGAGCATCGACCTGGGCGTCTCGCCGCGCCTCCTGGAGCGTGCTCGCGGCGCTGGCCACACTGGCCCGCTCGTCGCCGAGTCCGGCTACAGGTCCAGAGATGACCTCCGCAGCGTCGAGGGGCTGGCCGACGCCGTGCTGATCGGCACCAGCCTGGCTGGCAGCGGCGACCTGGCCAGCGCGCTGCGTGCGCTGACGGGCCCTGCCGCCCGAACCCGGTAGGCTCCCGCTCGGCCGGCGGCCTGGCGCTGGCCGCTGCGAGCCCGCCCACGGCGTAGCTATACTGCCTCGCATGTCGACCGCAGGCCGCCCTCCGGGCGCCGTACCCCGTGAACCTCGCCAGTCTCAGCTCGGCAACGGCCTGAAGCTGGTCTTCGAACCTCAGCCCTGGCTCGAGACGCTGAGCCTCACGCTCCTGGTGCCGTTCGGCTCGGCCACCGACCCCGACGGAGCCGAGGGCTCGGCCAACGTCCTTCACAACTGGCTGCAGCGGGGCGCCGGCGGCCTGGACTCGCGGACGCTCTCCGACCGGCTCGACGACCTCGGCGTCATGCGCGGCGGCGGCAGCGGTCGCGAGGGCTCGACCCTCAGCGCGGCGTTCCTCGCTGCGGACCTGGAAGCCGCCCTGCCGCTGTTCGCCTCGATGGCGACGGCTCCAGCGCTCGCCGACGACGAGTTCGACGGCGCGCGCGAGCTGGCGCTCGAGGAGCTGAAGGCGCTACAAGACAGCCCTGCCGACCTGCTCTCCGAGGCCCTGCACGAGCGCTTCTTCGCCAGCGCGCAGCGGCGCAGCGCCGTCGGCACGATGGAGTCCCTCACCGCGCTGACCCCCGCCGGCGTGCGCGCCGACGCCGCCCGACGCGTCGGGCCACAGGGCTCGATCCTCGCCGTCGCTGGCGGCGTGGAGTTCGACAGGCTCGTCGCGGCCGCGGAGCGCGCGTTCGGAGCCTGGAGCGGCACGACAGAGGAGGTGCCCGAGCCGGTGATCGCGGTGCCTCAGCGCCACCACGTCGACGCCGAGTCGAACCAGGTCCAGATCGGCCTGGCGTTTCCTGGCTTCGTGCCAGGAAGCGACGCCGCCTACCGCAACAGCCTCGCGCTGACCGTGCTGAGCGGCAGCGCCGGCGCGCGCCTTCACACCGAGGTGCGCGAGAAGCGCGGCCTGGTCTACAGCGTCTCGGCTTCGAGCCGCTCCCTCAAAGGCTTCGGCTACACGGTCGGCTACGCCGGGACGACCCCCGAGCGGGCCCACGAGACGCTCGACGTCTACCTCGCCGAGCTGGCCCGGCTGCGCGAAGGCGTCTCGGCCGAGGAGTTCGAGCGCGCCAAGGTCGGCCTGCTCTCGAACCTGGTGATGAACGGCGAGTCCTCCGGCGCGACCGCCGGCAGGCTGGCCGCAGACACGTTCACCATCGGCCGTCCGCGCACGCTCGCCGAGATCAGCGGCAACGTCGCTGCGGTCACGCTCGACGACCTCAACGCGTTCCTCGCCGGGTTGCCGCAGGCGCAGCCGACGGTCGTGACGCTCGGTCCCAGGTTGAAGGACCCGAGCCTCGTCGACGCCCTCGTGCCGGAGGTGGCGTCGTGAAGGGCGCGGTGACCTTCGAGCACGCGGTGCTGGGCAACGGGCTGACCGTGATCGGCGAGCGCAACCCCGCGGCAGCATCGGCGGCGGCGGGCTTCTTCGTCATGGCCGGCTCCCGCGACGAGACGCCCGAGGTCTCCGGCGTCTCTCACTTCCTCGAGCACATGCTGTTCAAGGGGAACGACGCCTACTCGGCCGACGACTTCAACCGCATCTTCGACGAGCTCGGCGCGCGCTACAACGCCTTCACGAACACGGAGCGGACCGTCTACTTCGGCGCCGTGCTGCCCGACAAGCTGCTGCCGCTGCTCGACCTGCTCGGCCAGCTGATGCGCCCGAGCCTACGCGTCGGCGACTTCGACCTCGAGAAGAACGTGATCCTCGAGGAGATCGCGATGTACGAGGACCGTCCGCAGTTCAACGTCTTCGACCTCTCGACGGCCGGCTTCTGGAACGGCCACCCACTCGGGAACTCCGTGCTCGGATCGCGCGAGAGCATCAGGGCCTTGGGGCGAAACGCCATGCACGCGTACATGCAGCAACGCTACTCGGCCTCGAACCAGGTGTTGGCCGTGACGGGCAACTTCGAGTGGCAGGCGGTGCTCGACCGGGCGCAGGCCGTGGCCGGGCAGTGGCCGTCTTACCCCACCTCGCGCGAGCGCCCGGATGTGAGCCCGGCCAGCGGACGCGGCGATCGCGTCGATCCAGCGCTGAAGCGCACCCACGTCGCCTACTACGCTCCCGGCATCGGATCTGACGACCCCAGACGCTACGCGGCGGCGATACTCTCGCTGGCCATCGGCGCCGACGAGGGCAGTCGCCTCTACTGGGAGCTCGTCGACAAAGGGCTGGCCGACCAGGCGAGCCTCTCGCATGCGTTGCGCGAGGACCGGGGGTCTTACGAGGGCTACCTCAACGTCGCCCCTGAACGCGCCCAGCAGGTCATCGACACCTACCTGGGCGTGCTGGAACGGGTCCAGGCGGAGGGCCTGAGCGAAGCGGAGTGGCGCCGAGCGCAGCGCAAGCTCGCCACCAGCCTCTCGTTCCGCGCCGAGACCCCGCTCGGACGCCTCACCGCCTTCGGCACCGCCTACCAGCTCTACCGGCGCTACGTCAGCGTCGAGGAGGTCTTGGCGGAGACGTTGGCAGCCACCCTCGCCGACGGGCTGGAGCTCCTGGCCCAGCGGCCCTTCGACCGCGGCTACCTCTTCACGCTCGGCCCTGGGTCAGCCCCGTAGCGGGTTCTCATCGCGCCCGGCGGTAGACTCCAGTCGTGCTGACGGGGCGCTACCTAGTCGCCGTGCTGCTCGCTGCGACCTGCTTCAGCTTCCTGGCGGCGGCTCAGTCGCCGTTCGCGGCTCTGAGCGTCGTGCCCAACGGCCGTCAGGTCCTCGACATCACCACTGGCATCAGCGTCCTGCCCGACGGCGGTCACGTCATCGACCAGCAGACCGGCGTCCGCCTCGAGGCCGCGCACATCCGCTACCTCGACGGCTCGTTCATCGAGGCCTCCGGCGTGAGCGTGACGGGCGCCTTCGGACACCTGCGCGCCGACACGCTGCGGATAGACATCCCCGAAGCGTTCCTGACCGCCACGGGCGAGCTGAGCCTCGTACGCGACGACCTCGTCCTCACGGCGGAGCGGATGAGCTACTTCGCCGAGGACGGGATAGCCGAGTTCGATGGGTCGGTGGCATCGACCGCGCCGGTCTTCTCGGCCGACCGCGCCCTGCTCGACACGCTCAGCGGCGACGTCTTGCTGGTCGGCCGTTACAGCTTCGACGGCGGCTTCCTGATACTCGTCTCGCCGGAGGAGGGCGGCAGGCTGGAGCTGCGCCTGCGTCAGAACGGCGAGAGCGTGGCGTACGACGCCACCACCGACGTAGGCGAGGACCTGCTCGAGCGCTTCGCGGCGCGCCTGTGACCTTCCGCGCCGCTCTCGCCCTGGCGGCGCTGAGCCTGCTCTCCGCCGCCTGGGCGCAGTGCGAGCGCGCCCCCACCACCTCCGAGGTGACGCTCCCTGGCTTCGTCGCCGCCTACTACGCGAGCTTCCGCTCCGACAGCGCCAACGACCTCGTCGACTTCTACGGCGGCGTCTGCGTCACCGCCGTCGGCGGCGAGTGGACGGTCCTCGCCGACAGCGTCCGCGTCACCGGCCTGAGCGGCGCCCTCGGCCTGATCGCACCCAACGCCACCTTCATCTACGGCGTCTGGCGGATCTCGGCGGCGAGGTTGGACGCCGACGAGAACACCCTCCGCCTCAGCCAGGCGACGGTGAGCGGGCCGAGCGTGGCCGGCCGGTCGTCGCACGTCACCCTCGACCTCAAGACCGGCGTCATCGACCTGACCGAGCTGGAGCTGGAGAGCGCCGCCTTCGCCATCCGCGGAGACGGCGCCGTCTTGCGCGGGGAGACCCTGCTGGTCAGCGGCGCCGTGGTCACGACCTGCATCGACGTCGAGCGGCCCGTCTACCAGATCGAGGGCCTGAGCGCGGAGGTCGACCTGGCGTCGCGGAGCGTCGAGCTGAACGGCGGCAAGCTGGCCTTGGGCGAGCTGCGCATCCCGCTGCGCGAGACGATCGTCCTGAGCGAGGAGACGCTCGCCACGTTCGAGCTGCCGGTCAAGGTGCAGTTCGTGTCCGACAGCACCCAGCGCCGCCCGGGGGCGGGCCTGGGGGTCCGCATGGTGGGCATACCCGTGCAGGGCGGCCTGAGCCTCGACGTCGGCGCGACCGGCATCGACACCGAGCACGACCTGGGCGCCGTGCTGCTGTTGAACGCCCGCGCCGAGCTGCCCGGCGAGGAGGGCACCCGAGCCGCTCTCGTCACGGCCACCGCCGGCCTGGAAGCCGGCAGACCGTACCTCGACTTCGAGATCAGCCGCCAGCTCGGGAGCTCCCTCAGCCTCGGCTTCGAGATCTTCAGCGGCGCCCTGCCGGCGCGCGACCCGCGTCACGAGGGTGCGCTGAGCCTCAGCTACCGCCGCCAGCTGCCGCTCCCCGACCGCCGGCCTGCCTCGCAGCGCGCCAGCGCCTCGGTCGAGCTGAGCGCGCTGGCCGCGGTCACCGCGTTGGCGTCGGCGCTCGACCCCACCAACCCGTGGGTGGCGGGCGCGCGCCTCGGCGTCAGGGCCGATGCGGCGCTCTCCAGCGGTTCCACCGCGCTCGGCACCTTCACCCTCTCGCTGCGCCTCGATGCCTCCTCGTATCCCCAGCAACAGGCGCGCCAGCTCGGCGCCCGCCGCGTG
>CAYYOK010000110.1:0-11347 GCA_964473205.1 uncultured bacterium
TCGGCGAGATGATCACCAACGCTTGGCTGTCTGGCAGCACGCAGGCCGAGATGGCGAGGCAAGCGCTCAAGGCGAGGCACGCCGCTGCCAGGCGGCGCCGGGTGGTTCTTTGGCTAGCCATGGCCGGGAGTGTAGGGGTGGGAGCGTTGCGCGAACGTTGGTTCGGCGTTGGTCAGAAAGGCACCAGACCCGCGAGTCTCGCGCGTCAGACCCACTTATCCTTGGAACCTCGATCGCGCCTACCCTCCTACCGACGACATCACCAGGACGACCGAACGACCGCCCAGCGCCTAGTCGCCCTTGCGTTCGCCTTCAGGCTGGGTCACGGCTCTCGCCTCCTGCGTCCGCTTGCACCGGCACCGTTTCGACTGCCAGATCTGTCGCGTCCGCGACGACATCGCCCTCGACCTCACCTTCCGCAGTGCCTTCCGCAGCGTCTCCAACCCTCGCTCCCGGCTGCACCACCTCGACGGACCTGCGACCAAGCTCGCGGAACTTGTCAGACACGGCGTCGATCTTCGCCACCCACTCCTGGTTGACGCTCAGGTCGGCGGTGCTGCGGTGGTAGGCCAGCAGCGTCGCGGCCAACGCGAAGGCGTCGGCCACCGCCAGCTTCAGCATCCACGCGCCGATCAGCACGCCTATGCCGAGAGCGGTGCGCAGTCCTGGCAAAGCCGCACCGATGGCGAGGGCCGGCAGACCCAGGATCAACAGGAAGACCAGGAACTCGGCGAAGCTGATCAGCGCCAGCACCACGGCGTTGGCGAGGATCGGCTTCCAGGCTTGCGCGTACAGCACGACGCCGTCCTTCGCCACCGCCCACACGTTCTGCTCACGGTGCTGATAGGCGCGCGACAGCACGGCCTCGTCGATGTAGGTGGTGCTCATGATCGCGATGCGCTCGAGCAGGTTGCCGAGGCTGCGCATTCCCGGCAGCGGCAGCACTGTCGCGATGCGCGTGAAGGTGCGCACGACCGCCCTGACCGCGCCACCGACCAGCAGGTCGACAGCGAACAGGATGCTGGTGTCCTTGAAGCGCGACATGACCTGCTGCTTACCGAACTCGAGCTGGCTGCCCTGAGGTCCCCGCCCGTGGACGATGAACTCGGTCAGCACGGCGGTATGCGCCGCCCGCAGCAGGTGGAACCAGTAGCGGCCTGCCCACTGGATCACCGCGAAGGCACCGCCGACGGCGACGATGAACACGACGAACCCCAGCGGCGCCCAGAGCCGGCCGAGCAGCCAGCCGACGCCGAAGAAGAGCGCTGCGTAGACCCCGAGCGCCAAGCCCAAGAGCAGGTAGCTGCCCAGCCTCACCCAGATGATGGGCAGGGTCTTGCCGATCAACGCGAACGCTTCACCGAGGTAGATCTTGGGCATCAGCCTTCTCCTCCAGCCGCCATGGGTGACGTCATGCGGGTTCCGCCTCGCCGCTCTCGCGCGGCGGGGCCTTGAGGTACTCCACCAGCTCGTCGAGGTCGGTGAACGTGCGGAGGTTGCCGTCGCGCACGTCGCGCAGCGTCGCGCGCCACGTCCGATCGTGTTCCTGATCGCGCCAGACCCTTAACAGGTAGCGGTTGTCGGCGTCAGGCTGATCCATGCTCTTCATGGCTGCTATAGGTTCGACGGGCTGGCCACGGTGCCGCTACAAGCAGGGAACGCCGGGCAAGCAGAACGGATAGCAGCCGCTGAGAACCAGTGCCAAGAGCGCCGGGGTGCCGACCGTGAGAAGTCTCCGAGTTCGCCGCATCGCCTTACCTCCCTCCGATCCGAGGGGGCGAGGGCCTGCGTCCGGCCGGCCGCATCCCTGAGGGAAGTCGCGTCGGTGACATGGCACTCGGTTCTGGGACCGTGAGAGGACGTTAGCCGCGCGCCGTCAACGCACCGTCAAAGGCGCAGGAGGCCGAGCCAGCGCTCGGGCTGTTCCAGCAGCTTGGCCGCCAGGCCGCGCGGCAGGCCGGCGGCCTGCTCGGCGACCTCGAGCCTCACCGGCTCGGGAACCTCGAGCTCGCCGGGCACGCCACCCGTGGCGGCTCTGCCCCAGGCGGCCAGCAAGAGCAGCCCCAGCGGCCGCTCGGCGATCTCGAGCCGCGCGAGCGAACCCTCGGCATCGGCGTTGGCCGTCAGGCGAGCCGCCGCCTCTGCCCCTGCCGCTCGGCACGCCTCGCTAGCACCTGTCAGCAGCGCAGCACGGATAGCCGCCATGTCGACGACCGCAGCCTGGTGGGCCCCTCGCTGACCACCGTTGGAGGCGCGACCCCAGTAGCGCTCGGCCTCATCCGCACCGGCGGCCGTCAGCGACAGCTCCAACCAGAGCCAGGGCGAGATGTCCGCCCACCGTCCCTGCTCCACCACCTCGATGGCGCGCTCGGCGTCGGCGCGACTGCCGCCGTTGAGGGCATCGATGGTTGCCAGTTGTGCCGCCAGAGTCAGGCTCTTGCGCTCGTCGTTGAGCGCCTGCGCCATCGCCAGGGCGCGGCTCATGCTCGCGCGCGCATGGTCGAAGGCGCCGCAGAGCCGCTCGATGTCCGCCTTCAGCTCCAGGGCGGAGAGCGCCAGGCGAGGGTCAGACAGCTCGTCGGCGAGCTCCTCCATCTCGGCAGCGGTGTTCCACGACGGGCCGAGCTGGCCCTGGCGGGCGTAGACGATCGCCAGGTTGTTCAGCAGGCGGCCCTCCCGGCCGGCGGCGAGGTTGCGCCGGGCGAGATCCACGCCCTCGCGGAAGTGCTTGACGGCGCGGGCGTAGTCGCCCAGCCGCTCGGCGGTGGCTGCCAGGTTGTTGAGAGCGGCAGCCACGTCGATCTTCTGGCTGCTGGCGCGCGCCAGCGTGAGCGCCGCGTCGAACTGGGCGTGCGCCTCGTCGCTCGCGCCCCGCATGGCCGCGAGGCTGCCGAGGTTGTTGTGCGCGCGGTACCTCTCGATCACCTCATCCGTGCCGAGGTTGGCGGAGAAGGCTTCGGCCGCGCCGTCCAGATCGCCGGCGTAGTAATGGGCGCCGCCGACGGCGTTACGGGCCCGCGCCAGCAGCCCCCCGTCGGCCAGCCGCACGGCGATCTCGAGTGCTTCCAGCGCGAGCTCCAAGCCTTCGCCGACGCGCCCCTTGAGCAGGTGCTGGCGCGACCGGCGCATGCGCACCTCGGCCAGCTGCCGATCGCTCTGATGCTCCCAGGCCAGGTGCTCGGCCTCGGCCAGGGCGGCGTCCTGCAGCGCCTCATCGGCTCGTTGCGAGGCCAGACCCTCCAGCAACAGGCAGGCCTCCAGCCGCAGCTCAGGCAACGAGTCAGCGGCCCAGCAGGCCCGGAACAGGTAGCCGATGGCGGCCTCCAGGTCGGCCTTCTCGATCGCCGTTCTGGCAGCCGCCAGAAAGCGGGGCGCGGCTCCCTTGGGGTCGTGGGCTGCGAGCAGGTGGCGCGCGACCACTGCGTCGGCGACTCCCGCCTGAGCGCCGAGCGCCGTCGCGGCGCGCTCATGCAGCAGCCGCCTGGAGGCGTGGGAGATGGAGGCGGTGACGGCTGCCAGACGAGGCGGCGAGACCGTCAGCTCGGCCCCGATCAGACCCGCACGCTCGAGGCCTTCGAGGTCGGCGGCGACCTCGAGGTCGTTACGGTCGAGCATCTCGGCGACGCCCTTGACCCCGAGCGCTCCGTCGCTCACCGCCAAGGCCTGCAGCACCCTCAGGCGCCCGGCCGGCAGGGCGCCGATGTCGATGGCGAGCGAGAGCGGTTCGCCGCGCTCGATGATCCGGGAGAGCGCTCTCGTCTCCTCCGCCGGCTCCGCGCCCAGCTCCCGCTCGAGAGTGGCGACGCAGGCCAAGAACTGAGCCCGTGCCGAGACGGCGTCGCCCTGGACGTAGGCGAGGCGCATGGCGGAGCGGTAGAGCGCCTCGTCGAGCGGGTCCACCCTGAGGGCGGCCGTGACCGCAGCCTGCGCCTCGGCCAAGAGACCGGGGGCCTGGTGGCGCGCGGCCTGGCCTTTGAGGGGGGCATGACGAATCGCGGCGAGCCGCGCGCGCGACACCGACAGCCAGTCTTGGTAAGCCGGCACATCGATGTCAGGCACGCCTGCGAGCAGGTCGCCGCCATACGCGGCCAGGGCCGCGGCTGCGTCACCGCGCTGGAGGGCGAGATCGAAGATGGTCACGTCGGTCTCGGCCTCGACCCGCACCGTCTCGCCTGCGTCGTGCAGCCAACCGCCGGCTCCAGGGAGCTTGCGCAGCTCGTAGAGCGCCTGCCTGACGCTCCCCAGCTTGCTCCGCTCCCACAGCGTCTCGGCGATCACCTCGCGGCGCACCCCGGCTTCGCTCAAGGCGAGGTACGCGAGCAAGGCGACACCCTTGCGCGACCCGGGCTCGACCGCCAGCTCACCGAAGCGAAACGACGCCCCGCCCAGAAGGCGTGCTTGCAGCCTGACTGACACTTGCTACAAGGTTAGTCTCGATCGGCGCGCGACGCTACCCGAGCAGGCGCGCGCTCAGCCGTTGGCCAGCCGCTCCTCCGCCGCCGCCGTCAGCACCTCGATGCCGACGGTCAGGGCGCGCTCGTCGATGTCGAAGCGCGGGTTGTGGTGGTCGACGCTGGTCGCGTCGGACGAGGACGAGCCGACGAAGAAGTAGCAGCCGCGCGCCTGCTGCAGCCACAAGGCCATGTCGTCGCCGCCCATGATCTGCGGGGACTCCTTGACGTTCTCAGCGCCGACGATGCTCGCCGCCACTCGCTGGAAGGCAGCGGTCGACTCGGCGTCGTTGACGACCGCCGGCGTGCCCTCGAACCATTCGCTCTCGAACGCGCCGCCGTGCAGCCTGCAGACGCCCTCGGCGACCTCGAGGATCCTGGCCCGCAACCGGGTCCGCGTCTCGGGATCGAAGGTCCGCAGCGTCCCCTTGAGCTCGATGGCCTCGGGGATGATGTTGTACGCCGTGCCGCCGTGGACGCTGGTGATGCTGATGACGGCCTTGTCGACCGGGTCGACGTTGCGCGACACGATCGTCTGCAGCGCCAGAATCACCTGGGCGGAGATCACGATCGGGTCCACCCCGCCGTGCGGGTAGGCCGCGTGGCCGCCGCGCCCCTTCACGATCAGCCTGTAGCTGTCGGTGGCTGCCATGGCCGGCCCTTCGCGGACCGAGACGGCGCCGAGGGGCGTGTTGCTCGAGAGGTGGAGGCCGACGACGTGGTCGATGCTCAGGCCGTCGAGAGCGCCGTCGGCGAGCATCGCGCTGGCGCCGCGCACTATCTCCTCGGCCGGCTGGAACACGAACACGAGCCGCCCGCGCAGGCTGGCGCCGCGCTCGAGCAGCGCCTCGGCGACTCCGAGCAGGATCGCGGTATGGCCGTCGTGACCGCAGGCGTGCATCTTCCCTTCGATAGTCGACCTGTACTCGACGGTCTTCTCCTCGGGGACGGGCAGCGCGTCCATGTCGGCCCTCACCAGCACCGTGGGGCCTGGCCTGCCGCTGTCCCACACCGCGACGACGCCGGTCTTGCCAAGGTTCGCGCGCGGGCTCAGACCCAGGGCGCGCAGCCTGTCGACGACGATGCCCATCGTCCTGTGCTCCTCGAAGGCGATCTCGGGGTGACGATGCAGGTCGCGCCTTAGGGTTACGGCCTGGGGTGTGAGGGCGGTCGCGATCTCGCGGATGCTGCGCATGGGGCCTCCTGGAACTGACTGGGCCATGCTAACCCCGCTGACATGCATTAGCATCTGGCGTAGCTCGACGCACGCAGGTCCACCAGCGCGCGTCACCGGCCGCAGGCCGGCGAGAGGAGCAGCTATGAGGTCAAGGATCGCGTCTCTCTGGTTGGCGGCCCTGGCGACCGCTGTGGTGGTGGCCGCTTGCGCGCCCGTCACCGAGACCCCGATGGAGCCAGGCGTGTGCGTCAGCGCCAACCGGCCCGTCATCGCAGTCATCGACTTCGAGAACACGGCGGGGGCGTCGGGCGGCACGACGGTCATCGGCGTCGAGGAGGCCGCCGCGGCGCGCCTCATCACGCTGCTGAAGGAGTCGGACTGCTACGTCATCGTCGAGCGCAGCGAGCTGATCGGCATCATGGAGCAGCAGGGCCTCGAGTCGATGGACCCGGTCTCCCTGGCGCGCGCCGCCGGCGCTGGCTACGTCGTCACCGGCGTCGTCACCAGAGCCACGATCGCCGCGCCCCAGGTCGCCGCCTTCGGCGTCAGCCTCGGCGCCACGCGGGCGCAGGTCGAGATCGACGTGCGCGCCACCGACATCATCACGGGCGAGGTCGTCGTGTCCAAGATCGGTGCCGGCGAGGCCAGCAACCCCAACATCTCGGTCAGCCACCTGATCGGCACCAGCGTCAGCTACAACGACCCCACGGTCGGGCCGCTGCTCGCTCAAGCTGCCAACACCGCCGTCACGCAGGTGGTCAACGCCATCCGCACGGCCTTCTGAGCCAGAGGTTCGAAGCGAGGCGGGCCCCCGCGAGCTATCGGCTTTCGGGGGCCCGCTCCTCGCTGGCGGCTCAGCGCGCCGCGACGATCCGCGGCTCGACGCGGCCCGCGACGCAGCGCGGTCCGAGCCTCAGGGCGACCCGACGCTCAGCGTCACGCTCCCATCGCCCGGCACCCGCACCTCGCGGTACTCGGTGACCGGCGCGCTGAGCACGCGAACGGTGTAGAGGCCCATCGGCAGCTCGACGCCGGCGTCGCCGACGCGGCCTCTGGCGACCACCTGGCCGGACATGTCGATGACCTCGTAGGCCGGGTTGAGCGCCTCCTCGATCGACGCCACCAGCTCCTCGAAGCTGCCGACGTCGACGTAGCTCGCTCCCACGCTGGCTGCGAGACCCTCGAACACGGCCTGCGCGGCCGGCTCGAGCCCGAGCGACACGATGGCCAGCTCGATCTGCCCAGTGGCCTTAAGTGCCGCGACGGCACCTGCAGGGTCTCCCCCGCACGACTCCTCGCCGTCGGTCACCAGGATCACGGTGCGCGTCGACCTAGCGCCGGCCAGGTCCTGCGCGACCGCCGCCAGCGCGTCGGCGAGCGGCGTCTGCGACAGCAGCTTCGGCTCGATCGCCCTGACGGCCGCCGTGGCCGCGGCCCTATCCAGCGGCGCCAGCTGCACGTCGAGGCGCGACTCGCAGGACGAGGGGGTGATGTGCCCGAAGGCCCTGAGCGCGAACTCGGTGCCGTCCGGCAGCACCTCGCCGACGAGCCTCTCGATGGCGCGGCGCGCGGCGACGATGCGCTGCTCGCCGCTCGGCAGCGCCCGGCCCATCGAGCCGGACGCGTCGAAGATGATCTCGACCGCGGGCGCTGGGCCATCGGCGCCGCGGGCTACCGTCAGCGTTCCAGGTCCGGGCGGCTGCTGGAAGCGCGTCGTTACTTCGACCGTATAGCCCTTCGGACGCCTGAGGATGCAGGCGGCGCGGGTGAAGCCGGCGTCGACGTCGCCGACGCTGGCCGCCATCAGGTAGCTGCCGCCGTTGACCTGTGCCCAGTCCTGCATCAGGTCCTGCGGTATCGCGTTGCCGCCGGAGCTGACCTCGAAGGTGAAGACCCGCGGCCGCGTCTGCTGCAGCGAGTCCCACAGCTCGCTGGTGAGCTGGTAGCCGTTCGACTCGGCGTCGGTGATCAGCAAGATCGCCCTGGTGCCCGAGCGCTGCGCCAGAGCTCGGCTCGCCTCGAGCATCGCCGCCTCGGCGTTGCTCGAGCTGTCGGCGCGGTCGTAGGTGGCGAGGGCGTACTGGACGCGCGACGGGTCGCTCGACCAGATCGGCAGCAGCCAGCGCGCGCGAGGGTCGTTGAACGCCAGGAGCTGCACGGCCTCCCGGTCGCCGTCGACGCCGAGGGCGAACGCGGCGAGCGAGTTGTAGACGATCGCGAGGTACGGCCCCATCGAGCCGCTGTTGTCCCACGCGAAGACGACGGTGCGCTTGGGCTCCTCGAGGTGCAGGTACAAGTCGGCGCCGGGCTCGGCGAAGCCGAAGAGGCGCACGCCGCCGGCCTCCTCGCTGACCTCGAACGCCACCGGCGCCAGCGCGCTGTCGAGCAGCCGGTACGCATAACCGATGGCGGGATCCCCGGTCAGCGTGACGTCGAAGTGGTTCTGGCCGGTCGGCACGTTGAACACCAGCCAGTCGACGTCCTCGCCGATCGCGACGCTGTCGGCGAAGGCCGTGCCAGGCGTCAGGCGCAGGGCCGTCTGCGGGGTCTCGCCCGGTTCGGTCGCGCCCTGAGTCGCCGCCGCGCGGCTGGCGAGGCCCAGCTGTGCCTCGTAGACGGCCCTGCTCGAAGCCGTGCCCCACTCGCCCAGCGCGGACATGTACCCGGCGCCGGCACGGCGCTCGATCACCGAGACCTGGTCGGGGGGCCACAGGTAGCGCTCGCCGTCGACCATCGGCGCGGTGAAGCGCAGGAAGCGCGCCCAGACCGGCTCATTCAGGGTCAGCTCTGCCACGCCGCCGGCTCTGCGCACGAGCTCCCAGTCGGCGAGCTCATGCCACGGGCCGGCCGGCCCGGCGACGCTCACCTCGACCGTCACCTGGGCCGCGACCGGGTTGCGATCCTCCGCGCTGCGCGGGCTGTCGCGCCAGGCGAGGCGCTCGATCTGCGCCGCGCGGCCGTCCTGGAACCCGACGACGAAGCTCAGGGCCCCGGTGTCGCGAAGGTCGGCCACACCGTTGACGTCGTCCTCGCGGGAGAGCAGCTGGAGGCCGTAGTTGCCCAGCAGCGGCTGCGTCCAGCTGACGTGCCCGCCCAACCGCGGATCGGCCAGGTCGTGCGGCCCGAGCACCGCCGGGTCCTCGGCGATCAGCTTGAGCTCGCCCAGGTACGCCCTGCTTCCACCGTCGTGGCTGCTGACGAAGACCAAGCGGGCGTAGCGGGCGCGCACCGGCGCCGCGAACTCGAAGGCCTGCTCGACGGCGGCCGAGGCGAGCTCGCCCTCTAGCGCAGTCTGGAAGGTGACGCCGTCCAGCGAGGTCTCGATGCGGAAGCCCTTGAGCTGCTCCTCCGCCCTCACGCCGGACATCGGGTTGAGCAGCGCTCCGATCAGCGTCAGGGTCTCGGCGCCGGCCAGCTCGAAGGTCGGGCTGTGGTTCGGGTCGAGGGTGCCGGCGTCGGCGGGCGAGATGCGGCCGTCGATGAGGACCGCGTCGCGTGCAGGCCTGTCGCTCTCGCCGAAGAGCTTGGCGCCGAGTCCGTCCCACAGCAGGTTCATGCGGCCTGCCAAAGCCTGCCTCACGCCGTGGTGCTCGAACGGCAGCACCGGAGCAGCCTCGCACAGCGGCATGGCGGTGTAGCCCGCCGCCGCTGAGCCCGCAGGGCTGCGGGCCGCCACGTCGACGCGGATGCCCTGGTCGTCGCGGAGCTCGGGAGGAAGGGCGACCTCGACGCTGAGGGTGCGGCTCTCGCCCGGCGCCAGGCTCACTGGTGGCACCTCGCGCACCTCGGCGCGGGCGTCGCTGACGACGACGGCGAGCTCGACGAGCTGCTGAGCGGCGGAGCGGTTCTCGACGGTGACGGCGCTGGACAGCAGCTGCCCCTGGTGCCAGAAGGCGGCCACCTCGGCGGGCGGCGGGACCAGGCTCAGGCCGAGGGCGTCGCTGGCCCGCGGAGCGAGGAGCTGTGCCGGATCGGGGGTCTGCGAGAACTCGACGCTGAGCTGGTAGTGGCCCTCGCCGCGCACGCGCAGGTAGTGGACCTCGGAGGCCGCGAGGCTGACCTCGAGATCGGCGCCGCGCCTGCCCGTCGTGAGCGTGGTTCCCTCCGACAGCAGCGCGAGCTCCACGTCCGAGTCCGGCGCCTGCAAGAAGCGCACCTCGGTGTCCGTGGGGAAGGTGGGCAGGCGGTAGACGTCATCGTCGCGGACCTCGCCTACGCGACCGCTCCAGGAGAGCTCGCCCGGCAGCAGGCCGGCTTCGCGCCTGTCGTCGTTCGGTTCGGCGTCTGCCGGCGTCGACGCGCTGTCCAGCAGCGTCAGGCGCAGCTGGTAGTAGCCGGTGGGCGCCTCGACGCCGCTGCGCATCCCGACCATGACGGTGTGGTCCCCCGCGAGGAACCAGCGCTCCAGCACCACGGGTGAGCCGGGACCTGCCACCGGGACGTCGAACCAGCCGAGCCTGTCGACGTTCAGGTGCATGCTGACGTCCCCGACGGGCGGCATGACCTCGACGCGCACGTACTGATCGGCCAGCAGATGGAAGCGGTAGTAGTCCTGGTCGGAGGTCCCTGTCAGCCGACCGACGTGCACGGATCCGGGGAAAAGCCGCTGCGCGCGCGTGGCGTCGTCGTTGGGCTCCAGCTCGCGGATCCCGGGCGGGGGCGGCGGCCCCGGGTCGGTGTCGAACGTCTGGGGATCCTGGCTGTTGACTGGGCCGGCAGCGGCGGCGCTCAGCGGGTCGCCCTCGGCGGGCGCGCCTTCGCTCTGAGCAGCCACCTGGGCCGCGGTGGGCGCCGGCCCGAGCGGGATGGCCCTGAGCGCGTAGTCGCCGGTGGTGCCGCCGACCTCGATCAGGTGGCTGCCCGGCAGCAGGACCAGGTCGTCGAGGCGCAGCCTGGCATCGCCGCTGACCTGGGCGAAGATCCCCTCGTCCGAGTCGAGCACGCGCAGCCGGTTGACGCCGGAGCCGATCGCCTGCAGCCGGTAGAGCTGAGCCTCCCCCTCGACGCTCAGCGTGAACAGGTCGCGACCCTGACCCTCGAACGCGGCCCTGATCTGACCGGAGCCATCCAGCGGCGTTGCCAGCCACGGCACGTCGTTGGGCTCGAGCTCGCTGCCGGCTGCCGGAGCGCTGGCCTGGCGCCACGCCACCGCGTAGCTACCCTGGCGGCCGGTGATCCTCACGAAGTAGGCGGCGGGAGACAGGGTGAGGGTCTCGTTCAGCCCCTCCGTGCCCCGGCGCGTCATCAACGTCCTCCGGTTGATGTCCTCGAGGTAGACGTCGAAGGCCTCCGCACCGGGAGCGCTCACGACCAGCTGCCAGGAGCTCGCGCCTTGCTGGTCGCCGAGATCGACGCGGTAGTAATCGTTGCCGTCGAACGACCCTCTGACCTCGGTCCCCGGCGCTAGGGACGTCGCCGTTTCGGTGCCGTCGTTCGGTTCCACCTCGACGCCGCTGCTGCGCTGCCCCTGACGCTCGAGCCGCAACCTGACGGTGCCGCTCTCGCCGCTCAGCCTGATCGTGTACGTGCCGGGTTCGATCCCGATCCCGTCGCGCCTGAGCGCGGTGGCGGCGCCGAGGCTCACCACCTCACCCGACGAGCCGGTGACGGTCAGCGACACCGGAGCGCCCAGCGCCGAGCGGACATCGACACCCCACAGGTAGCCGGCGTAGCGGGAGTCGACGGTCCACTCGAAGGCCAGCTCCGTCTGCACCGCGCC
>CAYYOK010000111.1:0-11324 GCA_964473205.1 uncultured bacterium
CCGAGAATCGAGAGCATCGAGCTCGTCGACCCACTGTCGGCGTTTCCCAAGCGTTGGCGGGAGGTGCTCGCGAAGCTGCCGGTCCGTTCGGTCAGGGCGTACGGTCCGTCGGCAGACCCGACCACGGTGCTGGGCAGACTCCAGATCGCGCTCAATGCTGCGCACGAAGGCGAGAAGCCTGCAGGGAAGATCGCCTGGTTGGACGACGGCAGTCTGCACGTCGTGCGTGCGGAGACGGGCTTGGTCGCCGCGCGCTGCGTCGCCGACGATCTCGCAGCGCCGCACGAGGGAACCGCGATCGTCGCCGAGCAGAACCGTTCGCTGCTCGACGCGACGCTCGATGCCGCCGACGTCGCCCGGCAGGGCTTCCTGGACGCGAGTCCGCTCGCACCTGCGCTTCAAGTCCTGCCTCTGGCGCTTGCCACGGTCTGGGAGCCGCTCGACGTCTACGCGATGCTCCAGTTCCTCTCGCACCCGATCGGGCCGGTACCCGGCTATGCCCGCCGACGGCTGGCCGAGGTGGTGGCTCAGTTCCCCGGGATCGGCGGCCCCCGATGGCGGGAGGCGGTCGAGGAGATCGTGCGTCGCCAGCCGGAGCGTGCCGACGATCTCCGTCGGGCGCTGGCGTTCTGGGTCGAGCACACGCGCTTCGACCCCAAGCTGGGCGCACCGACTTCTGCGCTGCTCGAAAGAACCCGGGCGATTCGCGACTACTTCGGCGCGCGGCTCGCGGATCAGGACGCCAATCGCAGCGCAGCTGCTGCAACGGGTCTCGCACAGGCCGCCGCGGTGACCGCGGCCCTCGAGGCGCTCGCAGCGCAGGGCGAGGCCTCGGTCGCCCCGGTGGAGCTCGAGGCGCTTGTGGCGCAGTGCACGGCGCGAGGTGCGCCCAACTTCGCGATGCACGCGCAGGTCGGCTGCGCACCGGCAGCTACGGATCCGGGGGCGCTGCTGGAGCCCTTCGACCGGGTGATCTGGTGGCAGATGGGTGCGCCGTCGTTGCCGGGTCACTACCCCTGGAGTGCGAGCGAGATAGCGTCGCTCTCCCGTGCGGGCGTGGAACTCCCGCCGCTCGAAGAGCTACTGAAGCGGCGCGGCGAGGAGTGGCTCAGGCCCGTCTTGCACGCACGGCGGCAACTCGTGCTCGTGCTTCCTCCGCACGGGGAGGAGATGCACCCGCTGTGGCAAGAGATCCAGTGGTTCGTCGATGGCGTACGGCCCGAGCCTTTGGAGAGTCTCCTGACCGGCCGCGCCGGCAACGAACTGCCGGCGGTCGAGCACGCGGCGCTGCCGGCCCGCAGGCGTTGGTGGCACTTGGCGGCGCAAGCGACGATTCCGCCGCGCACCCGCGAGTCCTATTCCAGCCTCAGCGCGTTTCTGAATGCACCCCATCAGTGGGTTCTGAAGTACGCGGCTCGGCTCAATCCGTCCAACCTCCTCGCGGTCGCCGATGCGAACTTGCTCTACGGAAACCTCGCCCATCGGTTGATCGATCGGTTCTTTCGGACGAGCGGTGCGCTCGCGCTTCGCGGCGAAGCATTGAGGGCCTGGTTCTCGCGCGAGTTCGAGACGGTCGTGGCCGAAGAGGGCGCGGTCCTCCTCATGCCAGGCCGACGCGGAGACTACGAACGGCTTCGCTCGTCCCTGGAGCGCGCCATCGCGGAGTTCCAGCGGCAGTTCGCGGCCGCGAGCATCGATGCCGTCGAGCCCGAGCGCGCGCTCGCCGGGAACTTCACCGGCGGCGAGCTCGAGGGCGTCGCCGATCTCGTCGTGCGCAACCGGTCCGGCCAGCACGCGATCGTCGACATGAAGTGGTCCGGCGGCAACTACCACCAGGAACGGCTCGCAAAGAATCGCCATCTGCAGCTCGCGGTGTATGCGGAGCTGCTTCGGCAGGAGACGGGAGCGTGGCCGCAGGTCTCCTACTTCATCCTCGAAGCAGCGCGCCTCATCGCGCCGGACACGGGGTTCTTTCCGGAGGCGCGGGCGGTTCAGCAAGGCGGCCCGGGATCCACGGCGGTGCTGTGGGATCGATTCGTCGCAGCCTGGAACTGGCGCCGCTCCCAGATCGATGCGGGCTTGATCGAAGTTGCGGCCCGGGGCATCGAACCCACCGCCGAATCGGTGGGGCCGGTCGAGGCGCTCGAACCGGAAGAGCTGCGGGAGGACTACGACGACTACCGGTGGCTGACGGGCTGGGAGGGCTGAGCGATGGCCGGCAACCTCAGGTTCGTCAGCGCGGGGGCGGGAAGCGGCAAGACCTACCGCCTCACGCAGATCCTGCACGAGAAGCTCAGCTCGGGACAGGCCAGGCCCGGCGGGGTGATCGCGACGACCTTCACGCGCAAGGCCGCGACCGAGCTTCGCGAGCGGGTCAGAACGGCGCTGATCGAAAAGGGCGAGTTCGCACTGGCCAATTCGATCGGACAGGCGCGCATCGGCACGGTGAACAGCGTCTGCGGCGGGTATCTCGAGCGCTTTTCGTTCGAGGCAGGCCTCGCCACGGAGCAGCGCGTGCTGGAGGAGGCGCAGTCGGGCGCACTCGTGCGGGAGGCCATCGACAGGGTCTCCGACAGCGCCTCCGTGCAGGAACTGGTCGAGCTCGCGCGGCGCCTCGGCATCGAGAGCTGGGAAGACGCGCTCAAGTCGATCATCGACCAGGCTCGCGCGAACGACATCGCGCACACGCGTCTCGCCGCGTTCGGGGAACGCAACGCGACAGAGCTTCTCGCCCACTTTCCCGCGCCGGCGACGGACGACCTCGACGCACTGCTCGTGAGTGCGATCGACGCCGCCGTACCCGAGATCGAGAAGCGCGCCACCGGCAAGAAGAACACGGCCGACTTCATCGCGCTTGCGCGCGAAACGCTGCGATTGGTGCGCGGTGGAACCGCCACTTGGTCCGACTGGGTCAAGCTCTCCAAGAGCGCGCCGGAGGCGGGCCTGAGGACGGTCGCGCAGCCCGCGACGGACATCGCCGGTCGCTTCCCGGCGCACCCGCGCCTGCGCCAGGACATCGAGCGCTACCTTGCGGCGATCTTCGCGCTGGGCGCGAGGGCGCTGGATGCCTACGCCCAGAGAAAGCGCGAGCTGGGCGTCATCGACTTCGTGGACCAGGAGCACCTCTTTCTCCGTCTGCTGGACAAACCCGCAGTCGTCGAGGCTCTCTCGGAGGAACTCGATCTCCTTCTCGTGGACGAGTTCCAGGACACGAGCCCCATCCAGCTCGAACTCTTCGTGCGCCTGTCGCGCATTGCCCGCGAGAGCGTGTGGGTCGGCGACGTGAAACAGGCCATCTACGGTTTCAGGGGCAGCGACGCCGAGCTCATGAAGGCGGTGCTCGCCGAGCTTCCGGCGATGGGCGGGACGAAGGAGGTGCTCGGCCAGTCGCGGCGTTCTCGGCCTGGCCTGGTTCGACTGGTCAACGGCGCTTTCGGCGACGCGTTTGCGCCCGGGCTCTCGCGCCAGGAGGTGGAACTGGCGCCCGTCCGCAAAGAGCTGGTCCCCGACGCGGCACTCGCGAACTGGGTGCTCAACGGTAGGAACGTGACGGAGCGGGCTGCCGCACTCGCCGAAGGCGTCAAAGCTCTCGTCGCTTCAGGCTATCGCGTCGTCGACCCGTCGAGCGGCAACCCCCGACCCGCTCACTTCGGGGACATCGCGGTGTTGTGCAAGACCAACGCGGGCGTCCAGACGGTGGCGGAGGCCCTGCGCTTCGCATCGGTGCCCTGGGCCACGCAGCAGTCCGGGCTCCTATCCACACCCGAGGCCGTCCTTGCGGTCGCGTGCCTGCGTCGATTCAACGACCCGCGCGACACCCTGGCGAGCGCGGAGATCGTTTCGCTGGCCGACTGCGAGGAGCCCGAGTCCTGGCTCGCGGACCGCCTGCGCTACCTCGAAGCCGGGGGCGACAGCGCGCAGTGGCGGGACGGCACCGAGGGCGGTCACCCGCTGCTCGCGCACATAGCGAAGCTGCGAGAGCAGGCGCCGCTGCTCTCGCCCTACGCCGCGATGGAGCTCGTCGTCGTCCAGTGCGATCTCGCCGGCCGCGTGCTGCGCTGGCGGCGAAACGAACTCGTCGCCCAGGTGCGCTTGGCGAACCTCCAGGCTCTCCTCGGCCTCGCTAGGACCTACGAAGACGCGTGCCTTGCTCGGCGCGAGCCGGGTACGGTTTCCGGCCTGATTCTCTGGCTCGGCGAGCAGGCCGGTGCCCAACAGGACATGCTCGCGCAACCGCCCGTCGATGCGGTCAAGATCATGACGCACCACGCGGCCAAGGGACTGGAGTGGCCGATTGTCGTCCTGCTGGACCTGGAGAAGGACATCCAGGACCGCATCTGGTCGGTCGGCGCGCGGTCCGAGAGCCGCCTCGACGTCGCTGCCCCGCTCAAGGACCGGTGGATCCGATACTGGCCGTGGCCGTTCGGCGCCCAGAAGAAGGTCGACATCGCCGACACCATTGGCCAGTCGGCGGAGGGAACTCGCCTGCGTGCGGAGGCGATCGAAGAGGCCAAGCGCCTCCTGTACGTGAGCGCGACACGGGCACGCGACTGCCTGGTCCTGGCGTTCCCCGCCAAGCGAGGCGCGTGCGAGTGGCTCGGGTCGCTGAATGCACCGTGGCTGGCGCCGGACGTCGCGGACGACGCGGTGTCTCTCCCCGATGGTTCGCGCGTCTCGTGCGACTTCCGCAGCTTCGACGCGCCGGCCGCGCCCTCTGTCGCGGTCGAACCCGATGCGCCGCTCCATTGGTTCCGTGGCACCGAATCGCGCACCGAGCGGCTGCCAGCGACCTTGGTTGCCTCGGCCACCCAGGCCCGGGCTTGCAGGATCACGGATTCCGCATCGATCGGCGATCGCATCCCGCTCTCGGCGGGAATCGACATGACCGCTCTCGGCGACGCGATCCACGCCTGCATCGCGACGGCGTTCACCGATCCGAGCGTGCCCTTCGACGAGCCCCGGGCAGCGCGCATCCTCGGCGGTTTCGGACTCGCGGGCGCACTCGAACCGTCCGCACTGGTTCGACAGATCGCGGCATTGGATGCGTGGATCTCCGCGCGCTGGCCGGACTGCAAGCGCTATGCCGAGATGCCCATCGAGTCGATTCTTCCCAGCGGGCAGGTCATGCACGGCCGCATTGATCTCCTCCTGGAGACGAAGGCTGGCTGGGTGCTTCTCGATCACAAGGCAAATCCGGCGCCGCGGGATCGATGGGATCAGGTTGCCCAGGAGCACGGCGGGCAACTGTCCGTCTACGCGGATGCCCTCGTGCGTGCCACGGGGCGTTCCGTCGCGGAGGCGTGGATCGTCCTGCCCGTCGGAGCCGGCGCGATCCAGGTGACGGCGAGCGAGCTATGAGCGGCAGGCCATCTCATCGGCGAGAGTCCAGGGCGACGCCAAGCACGGAGCGGCGCCCAGCGGTGGGGAGGCGACCGTGAGGCACGACGCGGTGACGTGGCTGGACTTCCGCGCGGACGATCTCGCGCGAGCGCGCGACTTCATCCGATCCCTTCAGGAAGAAGGCGTCATCGACGAGCTCGGGTTCCTCGCTCTTCTGGGACGGTTCTCCGACCTGCTGCATCCGGCGACAACCACCCTGATGCGGTCTGCGCGATATTTCTACTTCATCGCCGGCATCTATCGGTCGCTCGAGCGCGAAGGGGTTCGTGCGAGCCAGATTCCTCATCTGTCTCGGCAACGGCAGGACGAGCTGAGGGACGTCCTCTCGGATACGGAGACGATAGGCGTCATCGGTCGGGACGCAGGCATCAACCTGAGGCAGTTCCCATCGCAGATCTACTGGAGCGGGCTGAAGAAACTCGGGATGTTCACGTCGAATCTCTCCGAAAGCGCCTATCAGGAGCAGTTCGACGACATCAGGCGCAGCCGCCGCGGGTATCAGGACGACGACAAGACGCCGCAGGGGCCGGACGGCGTGCGGTTCTGGTCCGACGATCTGCCGCCGGCAAGTTTTCTGGATTCGGATGGCCGGATACGGCCAGGCGCAACCTTCAAGCTCACCAGGGCGGAAGCCTCGGACCTGCACAAGAGGTTTACGTCGCGTTTCTCCGAGTCGCTCCTGTCGCACATGCTCAAACATCGACTCATCGGCATCGACTGGCCTTGGGAGTGCCCGAAGCTCCCCGAGAGTCTCGCCGTCTGGGTCTGGCACGCCAGGAACATGAGCCTCCTCGTCCGAGGCGCCACGCTGCAGTACTACTCCCTGCTGATGGAGGAGCGCGACAAGCTGAGGATCGAGGAGGACACGGACCTCGTGGCTCCCATCTTCGACGAGTGGTGGATCGAGGCCAAAGAGCCTTTGAAGAAGTGGCGCACGAGCGAGTTCGTGACGGTCCCGACCGTCGCCTCGGCATTGCGTCTCGGCAACCGAGGCGATCGCTGGTTCATCGACGGCTGGCTCGAGCGCTGTGTCGCGGCGTCGACCGCCGAAGCACTGCTGCGCGACGAGAAGGCCAGGCATCTGATCCGAGAGCGAGAGCGACGCGTCAAGCCGGCAAAAGCGCGGCTCAAGTACGAGAAGCACCTGAGGCAGTGGAAGCCCGATCGGGTCGGCGAAGGGATCTACCAGTTCGACTACCGACACAGCATCGGGTCCCGCTTCGTTTCCGAGATCCTCGACGGCATGGAGCGCGGCCAGTGAGCGTTCTCGACGTTACTCGCCAGCGCAGTGCGTTCACCGACGCACTGCGTCCCCCGCCTGGATTCGTGCTCGGCGCGTGCATCGGCACGACCTTCAGCCTGGACTTCGAGCTCTTCACCGCCGTGCTCCTGGCATTCGTCGGGGCCGACGTGGAGGAACCCCTGAACAACGCGCCTGCAGTGCTGACGTCGGTGGCGAGGCTGAGGTCTCGCCTGCGAGTCTTCGTGAACGGGGGAAGCCTTCACCCGCCAGCGACGACGAACCGGCTCTACGCGCTCTACGACCGAATACTCCGGCCGAAGGCGGTGGACGGGGGCGCATTCCACCCCAAGGTCTGGGTCCTGCGTTTCGATCCGGTGGCCCGCCCCGAGCGGCACAGCGTCGAGCCCGTCTATCGGTTGCTGACGGCGAGCAGGAACGTGACGGATTCCGGTTGCTGGGAGCTCGGCGCACTGTTCGAAGGGTCACGGCGAACCGGCACACAGAAGTTCGGATCGGACGTCGCCGCCTTCTGCCGGAAAGTGGCGGCTTCCCGCGATCTCCCCAAGGCTTTGTGGAAGCTGATCGAGGAGCTGAAGTACGTCGAGTTCGTGGCACCTCGGGAGGCGGCGCAGGGCCTGAGATTCGACTGGCAGTGGCCTCGCGATCGCGTGCTCATCAACCGGCTGCCGCGGACAATGTCGCGCGTCCTCCTGATATCGCCGTTCCTGCGCGCGGATTTCCTCAAGCGTCTGTGCGATCGGACCGACGAACTGACGCTCGTCAGCACCCAGGACGAACTAGATCAACTCTCCGACGAGACTCACCAGTGCCTGGCGAACGCCCGGGTCTTTGTGGTCTCCGCCGAAGCCGACGAAGAGGCGCCGTCGCTGGACCTTCACGCCAAGCTGCTGGCCTGGGAGTCCGAGGGCGTCAGCGAGACCCTGATCGGGTCGGCGAACGCAACGGGCCCAGGCTGGGGGTGCGGTCCGAACGTCAACTGCGAGGCGATGGTGTCGCTCAACCCCGGCCTTGGCATCGATGCGGTTGTGAAAGCCTTCGTCGCGCCTGCCAAGGACCAGCTGCAACCGTGGATCGACAGGTACGTCCGCCAGACCGCGGTCGCCGACCCCGAGCGGGAGGCGGCCAAGCGCCTGGAGCACTTCAAACGTCTCCTGCGCGCGGACCAGATTCGCGGCGAGTACGACCCGGTGAAGAAGACCCTTCGGCTGCTCGCGCCGTCCTCGGCCGGCGAGCAGACGTGGCCGGCGGACATGCGCGCGGAGATCGTGCCACTCCTCCAGCGAGATCAGTCGGCACGCGCGGACTACCGGCTCGTTTACGGTCCGGGGGCGGCCTTCCAAGGGATCCAGCTCGAGGACGTCGCGGCTTTCGCCTACGTCGTGGTCTGGAGCGTGCACCACCGGGACGTCGAACTCGCGTTTGTCGTGCAGTTCGAGCTGAACCTCGGAGCACTGGAGGCGGATGAACGGGACAAGGCCGTGAACGCCCGCCTTCTCGAGGGAGTCGACGCGCGCAGCCTGCTGTTAGACGTGCTGGCGGGCTTGCCCGGCGGGACATCGCGGCCCGCAGGCGGGGGACAGTACGGGGTCTGGCAGGCGGGCGATCCGCTGCTGAGGCGAGCGACGATCGAAAGAATCCTCGAGGCGTGCACGGCGGACCCGAGCCGCATCCACGAGGTCGAGGCCGTCTTGGCGGCGTGCGGCGACGCATCCAACATGAGCACGTTCCGCGAGTTCTGGGCGGTGTTCCGCGAATCGCTCGAAGAGGAAGGTGCCGGTGTCTAGTCTCGAGCTCGCCGAATTTCAGCGCGCCGCGGTCGAAACGATCTGCGAGCGTTTGACGAACGCAGGCGGATCGCGTCGATTTCTTCTCGCCGACGAAGTCGGGCTGGGCAAGACCGTCGTCGCGCGCGGCGTGATCGACGAACTCTTGCGGCGCCGGCGGGGCCGAGAGCTAGTGGTGGTGTACCTGTGTTCGAACACCGAGATCGCCGACCAGAACCGAACGAAGCTTGCGCCGAACGCCCCGCCGTCGCTGCGAAGGATCACCCAGCTCGCGTGGAGCACCAAAGCCGGCGACAACCTTCAGCTCTATTCATTCACTCCCGGCACGTCGCTGTCCGAGGGCACCGGATTGGCCTGGGAGCGGCAGCTGCTGCTGTTCCTGGTTCACCGCGTCCTCCGGCAGGACATCCGGAAGGGTAAGTGGCGGGAGTATTTCCGATGCGGCGCCGGAGAAGAGCGCTGGAAGGCGGCCACGAAGTTCGCCGTCCTGCGGCTGGAGTTCAATCGCAAGCTCCGCCCCGGGCTGCAGCAGAGGATCGCCGAGGAGTGGAGAAAGCCGATCGAGGTCGACGGTGCGACGCTCGTGCTGTCCGAAGTCCTGCGCGGCGAGGTCGACCAGTTCAAGCCGACCGATGCCGGAAGCCGGAGGCGCCGGAACCTGATCGTCGGGATGCTTCGCAGCGCCGCGCAGCGCGTTCTCCTCGACGATCTACAGCCTCACCTCGTCATTCTCGATGAGGTCCAGCGGTTCCGGGAAGTGATCGAGGAGGCGACCAGCCGCAGGTCCATCGCGGCGCGTCTCTTCGAGAGGCGTCCAGGCGTCCTCATTCTGTCGGCGACGCCCTACCGCATGCTTGCCCTGGACCATGAAGGGCAGGGGCACTACGACGAGTTCCTGGACACGGTGCGTTTCCTGTTTGCAGACCAGGGCAAGCAGGAGGTCGCTCGCCTGCGGAGCGATCTGAAGGCGTTTCGCGAACGCCTCGAACTCGGGGCCTTCCTTCGAGGGCACGATCACGAGCTGCTGGCGCTTCGAGCGCGCATCGAGCAGCGCCTCCGCAAGGTGATCTGCAGGACGGAGCGCAACGCGTACATACACGACCCGACGAAGGGCGTACAGGAAGTGCGGCCGACGGGGAACGTGTTCGCCGTGCCTCAGAAGGAAGAGGTCGTCGACTACATCCGACTGCGAAGATTCCTCCTGGACAAGGTCGACACCTCCCAGCACATCACGGAGTACTGGAAGTCGTGTCCCGCGCCTTTCACGTTCATGGACGCGCAGTACGCGCCGATGGCGGCGGCGAAGCGCAAGAAGGCCGTAGTTCCGGCGGGCGTCATCGAGCAAGCGTCGAAATTGGGCGCGTTGCCGCGTCGGAACTTGCGGTTCCGAGAGCTCTTCCAGGCGATGTTCGGCGGTCCCGACGAGCGTTGGCGGTTCTTGTGGACGCGGCCGACCTACACCTACTACCGCGACGATTTCTTCCGGGATGCCGATCCGAAGAAGATGCTCGTGTTCTCCGGCTGGCGCTTCGTGCCGAAAGCCATCGCTCTGCTGACAAGCCACGAGGCCGAACAACGAATCGCTCCGCGCGGTCGCCTGTGGGAGGGCGACGACCGGCCGCCACTGCGCTTCACCGAGAAGGGTTCTTTCCACATCTTCGACGTCTGCCTGCCATCGCCGGCGCTCGCTCGGCTCGTCGAACCCTCGGCTCTGGCGAGCGACGCCCTCACGGCCAAGGAACTGCTCAGGCGCACGCGGAAGGCTCTGAAGAGGGCGCTGGAGGAGGCTGGCGTCGAGGTTGCAGCCACGAGCCGATCGCCGATATGGCAAGTCGTCGCGCGCCTGGAGCGGCACTCGGATTCGTCGATCCGAGATGCTCTGGAAGGGAGCGCGGCCTACAACGGGGACGACATCACCGAGCGCTTCGCCGAGCACGTCGATACCTTCGTCGACTGGATGGAGGAGGAGGGCTCGTTGCGCATCTCCGAGGAGCGGCTCACGCATCTTGCGCGCATCGCTGCCTTTTCACCGGCCATCTCTCTCCTGCGCGCCTTCTGGACGACTTATCCCGACAGCCGCGGCGAGGTGCACGAAAGGCTCGTCGACCTTTGCTTTGGCGAGCTCCGGAGCTATTTCAACCGGCGCACCGTTCGAGCGATCGTCGAGCGCTCGGTGCCGGCAGGGCGCGGCTATGCGCGTGCTGCGATCGAGTACTGCGAGCGCGCGCACTTCCAGGCGAGTGCCGACGAGTACTTGTACCTCGGCAAGAACGTTCTGCAGCGCAACGGCCCGGCCGAAATGGCGGAACACTTGGCTCGCGTGCTGGGCGTAGGCACGGGGAGCCCCAACATCAATCTGACGACCGATACGGGGCGCATACGCGCCGAGCAACTGGTCCGCCGGTCGCACTTCGCGCTCGCGTTCGGCGAGGACGTCAAGGTCGACCAAGGAGTCCCCTTGGAGCAATCGGGGCCTAGCCGGAAGACGGCAGTGCGCGAGGCCTTCAACTCGCCGTTCTGGCCGTTTGTCCTGTCGACCACGTCGGTCGGGCAAGAGGGGCTGGACTTCCACCTCTTCTGCCGCGACATCGTCCATTGGAACCTGCCGTCGAATCCCGTCGACCTCGAGCAGAGGGAGGGCCGTATCAACCGACGCGACGGATTGGCGATTCGTCGGGCGATCGCAAGAGAATGGCCGCTCGAGCGCCTCGCCCAAGCGGGCCCGGGAAGCAGCCCGAACTTCTGGGAGCGAGTCTTCTCGGTGGTCGGGGAGGCACCCGATATCCAGCGTTACAAGCACGGGCTCTACCCCCACTGGGTCTTCGAGCCGAGGGGCGGCCAGGTCGAGAGGATCCGCCGGCACCTCTTCTTCTACA
>CAYYOK010000112.1:0-11245 GCA_964473205.1 uncultured bacterium
GGGGTCAGAGCCGGGAGCGTGCGGTCACCGGCCTGAACGCGCCGCAACAGGTCGGCTGGCAGCAAGGCGCCCTCGGTGCGGACGGTGGTAATGAAGTCGTTGGTCCTCATGCTCACGCCACCCCCGGTACAGGAGGCAGGTACACGTACACGCCCAGTACGTCGACCGGCAGCAGCGGCTCCACTCGGTACGTGAGGCCCTTGGCCCGCGCCGCGGTCCTGACGCGCCGATGGGCGTCCAAGAGCCTCTCGGCCCGCTCTCCAGCGAGGCTGGTGAGCCGGTCGCGGGCGCCGGCGATCTCGTTCAGCGCTGCTTCCACGAACTGGCGCGCCTGCACCGGAGCGATGTTGCCCGCCGGCTCAGCGTGTAGTAGTCGCTCGGCGTCCTCCTGCTCCAGCCAGCGCCGGTCCGCCCCCGAGCCCGTGAAGGCCAGCGGCAGGGTCTCCTCGGCGAGCGTCTGCCACCGCTCGTCCCCCCGGCTGGTGATCACGTGGAACCGCAGGCGGGCCAGTACGAGCGTGGTGCGCACGCGGACGGCGTGGGTCCGCATGGCTCCCGCGCGCGTGGCCTGGCCGTCGGCGAGCGGGTCGAGAGCCGTGTCCAGGACGTAGCTCGCCAGCGCTTCGGTGAACGGGTGCGTGCGGCTCAGGTACACCTCGCCGTCACGCACGGGCAGCTCGAACCGCGCCTTCACGGCCTCCATCCCCACGGCCTCGCGCAGCGCCTCCGGAACGTGCCTGACGTCCACGTCGTGCACGCCGTCACCGCCGTCGCTGGCGGCACCGCCGTGCAGGCGAACGGCGTCGATGACGAAGCGGCTAACGACCTCGGGTCCGCCCACGGCGGACCTCGCCTCCTCGAGCTCTCTCGCCACCTCGGCCACGGCGATGGTCCGCTGGGCGAACATCGTGCGGGAGCGCTTCTCTCGCTCCGCCACGGCGTCCCAGCGCCTGTTGAAGTCAGCGGTACGCGGCCGTAGGTACCCTTCTAGTTCCGCGAACAGGAGCCCCTGTTCGGCGGCGCCGGTCGCCTGGCCCCTCAAGAGCAGGCCTTCGAAGATCGCCTCGACCACCTGGTCAGAGTCGGTCGGCACTGGCACGCTGATGCCCAGGCTGTTCCTTATGGTGCGGTGCTTGCGGAACAGGACGTCGAGGACGATGCCGTCGATCTGGTTGTCGGTGCCGTACATCGTCCTCACGAGGACCTTCTCGCGTGACTGCCCGTAGCGGTCGACGCGGCCCTCGCGTTGTTCGTGCCTGGTAGGGTTCCAGCTCAGGTCGTAGTGGACGACGCTGTCGAAGTGGTTCTGCAGGTTGATGCCTTCGCTCAAGCAGTCGGTGGCCACCAAGACCCGCTTGCCGTGCTCAGCTAGCGCGAGCACTCGGGCTTCACGTTCCTCTGGCGCCAGGCGACCTGTGACTGCCGCGACCTCCACGTCGCGTGGCAGGCGTGACCTGAGCTCCTCGGCCACGTACTCGGCGGTGTCGATGAAGCGGCAGAAGACTATCGGTGCGAACCCGTCGTCGAGCTGCTCCTTCAGCATGCGCTCGAGGACCTTGAGCTTTTGGTCTTTGGCGCCACGCAGCGCGTCGGCCTCCGCCGCGAGGTCGAGGAGCCTCCGCCTGGACGGGCTCAAGGCCTGCTCCCCGTCCACCTGGCTGCCAGGGGTCACGTCCACGCCCTCAGGCGCCTCGTCCTCCATGAGGTCGAGGACCGTGCGCCGGCCGACCTCGTCCGCCTCCTCGACCGACTCGGTGTCGGCTGGCGCAGCGCGGTTACGCAGCGTCGCGGCCGCGGCGGCCGGCGAACTGGCAAGCGCGCGCAGCAGGCCGAGCATGGCCCACCAGCGCACGCGCTGCCGATGGGAGCCGTCGCCGTGTTGGAGCTCCTCGCGCGCGAAGGCCAGCACCTTCTGGAAGAGGGCCCTGGCCTCCTGCCCCACCTGGTACGGCACGTCGGCCTCGTCCCGCTGTGGGAAGTAGGTCGATGCGCCCAGGTAGTGGAGGATGTCGCCTCGCTTGCGCTGTACGAGGTGCCTGGCTAGCCGTCGCCTGTGCGGCTCGTTCTGCTCGCCGGACAGGTCCTCGGGTAGCTCTCCGAACTCGCGCCTGAGGAGCGCGAGGAGGGACCTGAAGGCCCCTTCGTTCCCCGAGTGTGGCGTAGCGGTGACCAGCACCAGGTGCCTGCTCTCGTCCTCGGTGAGGCCCTTCAGGAGCTGGTGTCGCTGGTGGCGCCCCCCACGGCCGTCCCCCGCGTCCGCGCACGTGTGAGCCTCGTCGACGATCACCAGCTCGGGCGCCGACCGTAGGAACTCGTGCCGGCGACGCTCGCTCTTGATGAAGTCGGTGGAGACGATCGTGATGGGGTAGCGCTCGAAGAGGGACTGCGCGAAGCCGCCGAGGTCGCGCTCGAGGCGCGCCGCCGTGCTCGGCAGTACGAGCACGGGGCCGAGGTGGAACTTCTCCGCCATCTCCGTGCGCCACTGGTCAGCCAGGTGCGGTGGGCAAAGGACGCTGAGGCGCCTGACCTCCCCACGGTCCAACATCTCCCTCGCCACCAAGAGCGCCTCGACCGTCTTGCCGATACCCACGTCGTCGGCGATGAGCAGCCGTACCGGGTCGAGCTTCAGCGCCATCAGCAGCGGCACGAGCTGGTAAGGGCGAGGCTCGACGGCGATGCGCCCGAAGCTGCGGAAGGGGCCCGCGCTGGAGCGGAAGGACAGGAGCGCGGCGTCTCGGAGCAGACCGGCCGACCGCGCGTCGCCGATGTCATCCGGGCTGGGCAAGCCGAAGCTGGCCTCCTTCACCTCTTCCAGCCCGACGAGTAGCCCGGTCACCTCTTCGTCGCGGCCGCCAAGCGGCTTGAGAACGAGGAACTCCTCGTCGGAACCTGGCTGAACCACCCAGTCGCGACCGCGGGCCCGCACGAGCGAACCAGCCTGGAACGTCACCGCCCGCCCCCGAAGACCGCGGCGTTCTCCTCCAGGAGACGCGGCCAGTCGTCCTCGTGGTGGAAGCGCAGCGTCGTGATCCCGACGTCCATGAGCGCGGCCGTGAGGGCCGCATCTCGCTCCTGACGGTCCGGGAAGTCGTGCGGTGGGCCATCGACGTACACGGCCACTCCCTGGTCGGCGTAGTAGAAGTCGGGCACCGTCATCCCCCCGGGTACGTCCAGGCAGTGCTGCGCATGGTCAGGCAGGCGCAGCCCCTTGGCCTCGAGCAGGTCGAGGAACCGTCTCTCGAGCTCGCTCGCGCAGGCCTTCCGCAGCCGCTCCAGGTGGAGGGCACGCGGCTCCGCCGTGGGGGACGTGACGACCTCCGCCCGCGCGAGACGCAACAGCACGTCGCGCACCTCCATCCGGTCGAGCGAGCGGTGGTCGCGCTGGTTGCCGTAGCTCATCAGGCAGTCGTAACAGGCGGCCTCGCACCGTTCCCTGGCGCCTGGCGCCTTGCCGAGGTCCTCGCCCGTGACGGGGTCGAAGTGCGCCACCTCTAGCGCCCGCCTTGCCACCCGGGCGATGGCTCCACGGTCCTCAACGAGCGACCGCAGCACGCCGGCGCCGCCTTCAGCAGCCTCGAAGAACAGGAGCGCCCTACGGTCGTTGGAGCTCGGCAGTGGCTCCGCGGCGAGCTCGTTGTCCTCGAGCTGGTACTCGACCTGGACGGCGACCTTGAGCGCCGCCTGCAGTGACGCCATCTGCACGTCGGTGAGCTGCTCCGCCGGTCGCCATACGAGGAGGTTCCGGCGGTCCTCGACGTAGGGCACGACCTTGACGATCGACCTCGACAGCGGGTCGTCCTCCTCGACGGCGTCCTCTTCCTGTTGGTCGGCCTCCTTCTTCCAGTAGCCCCGCTCGATGTCCAGCGAGAAGCCGTACTGGTCGCGCCTCTCACGGTGCAGCCAGCCAAGGTTGAGGCGTGCGATGGTTGCTGCCTGCCCGAACTCAAGGTCGGCGGCCCTCTCCCCGTCCACGGTCACCGTGGCGGAACGCACCTGCGGCACGCCTCGCTCCACCGCGTACCTGAAGGAGGTGATCACCTCGTAGCCCAGGCGTTGCCGCTCCTCCTCGTCAGCCGATATGCGCTGCACCCGCTTGGTGGTCACGTTCTGCATCCGTAGCAGCGAGGAGAACGGCGTGGGCAGCCTGGCGCCGCAGTGCTCGCAAGTGTCGCCGTCCCAGTCCTGGGAAACGGGGTGGTAGTAGCCGCACGCCTCGCAGCGCTTGGCCGTCTGGAGGGGCAGGCCGTCGCGTCCTTCCGGGTCGGGAGGCAGGATCACGCGGTTCACGCGGTACTTCCCGCCGTCGTGGTAGATGATCGCCTGTGGGCCGAACTCGCTGATAGCGAGGAACCGGGGCCGCGAGATGTAGTCGTCGCGGCCGTCCGGGCGCACTCGTCCGGGGATGAACGCCGACAGCGGCAGGCGCGGGAACGAGTACCCCGGCAGGAAGCCTTCGCTGGCGAAGTAGCGGTAGGAGTAGAAGTCCGACGCCATGGCGGACCTAGCGTCTATGAGCAGGTCACGCTGCGTCACAGCCTCGCGGTAGAGCCTCTGGGCGATCCTGCGCTTGTCCTGCGGTGCGCTGGCGTCCTGGATGACCGCATGCTGACGGTTCAGCTGCTCTACCGCCGCAGTGTAGAGCCCCCGCCAACGGTCGGCGGTCGCGTCGAAGCGGCGCCGCACCTGCTGCAGGGTCTCGTCCAGCCAACCGTCGTGGTACCAGGAGGCCCCCGCGACATCATCTCTGATGCTGGCGAGCACTCGCTCCGCTCGGTTCCTGGCGCGCGCCAGGGCCTGCGGGTTGGACACAGCCGCCACGACGCTGTCCTTCAGGGGGAGACCCTTGGTGGTCACGTCGAGCACGTCCGCAAGGCTATCGCCGAGGTCGGCATCGGTCTCGGACAGCCAGATCGCGTGCACGTGCGCCCGAACCAGCTCCTCGTTCGCCAGGTCGAGCCGTGGCGGCTCAACCGCGCCTGCCACCATGCGCTGCTGTCGCTTGAAGAAGTAGGCGTCGTGAGAGTTCCAGTTGAGACAGTAGGTGAACACCAGCGCCGGCTGCCCACTGCGACCGGCACGGCCGCTACGCTGCGCGTAGTTCGCCGGCGTGGGCGGCACGTTCCGCAGGTTGACGACGTTCAGCGAGGCGATGTCCACGCCCAGCTCCATGGTGGGCGAGCAGTAGAGCACGGGGAGCTTGCCGTCCCGGAACGCCTGCTCCCTCTCTTCCCGCACGTCGCTAGGGACCTGGGCGGTGTGCTCGGCCGCCCACACGCGGCCCAGGTTGGCCGCGACCTCGCGGTAGTAACGGCGGAAGAACTCGTTGACCTTATGTACCCTCTCGGGCGCCACCACGACGGTCAGGGGGTCGAGGTAGGGCGTGCCGTCACCCGGATGCCACGACAGCGCCCCAGCGTTGAGCTGGTAGCCGGGAACGTGGCCGGCCTCCTTGGCCGGCAGCACCTCGTCAACTAGCCCGGCGCGGCAAAGCGCCTGGAGCAGCTCGACGGTCACCTGCTGGACCTCTTCGGTGGAAAGCCTCTCCGGGAGGTGCGGGAACGTGCCGTCACGCCTCAGGTACCGGCCGAAGCCGCCCCTCGGCGAGAGGAAGAAGTGCTGTCCGGAGTCACCGTCGCCCCTGCCGCGCGGCAAGGCCACGGGAGCGTACTCGAGGTGCTCCCAGAGACCGATGGCCCAGTCTTCCCTCAGGCGCTGCTGGCTCCGGTTCCTCAGCTGGTCCAGGTAGCCCTTCTCGAGGAAATGCGTCCGTATCGCCAGGTTGCGCCTGAGTAGGTCGAGGAGCGTCTTGGCCACGGTTCGGCGCTCGTCGGGAGACGCCGAAGCGAGCGCGGGGTGGCTACCACACCACAGGTCTTCCTCGGCACACGCCTCGTCGAGGTAGCGGTACCTGATCTCAAGGAGACCGACCTGCTCGAGGTTCGGCGCGGTCAGGCGCCAGCCGCGCTTGAGGTCCTGGAAGACGCGGTACGCGAGCACGTCGCGCAGGGTCTGTTTGGTGTCGTCCTTGGCGCCCAGTACTTGGTCGGGGTTGAGCGCGAACTCCTGGAACTCGAGGCCCATGGCGTCGAAGACCTGGTGGGCCACCTCGTGCTGTTGGAGGCCACCCTCCCCGCCCTGCGCCACGGCCTTGTAGAGGGCTCCGCGCAACAAGCCGACCTCGACGAAGTCGTTGAAGTGTCCCGCCTGCAGCGCCGCGTCCTGCCGGTTGTCGGTGAAGGAGAGCAGCTTGCGCGCCTCTGGGTCCAGGTCTGACTCGACCAGGCGTTTCACCGCGGACAGGCTCAAGATGGTCGTGGAGGTAGAGCGGCCTTCGCTCGAGAAGACGTTCAGCTTCGCGAAGTCCCCGCGTCTGCCGGGGTACGCCACGCCGCACTCCAGGCAGAACTTGAACGGTGCCGGTACGAACTGGAACCTCCGCCCCGAGGGGTCTAGGCGGCCGTTCGGAAGGACGCTCAGCGTCCTCGGCACGTCCCGCTTCCTGTGCGACCGCAGGCCGACCTCGCCGTTCCGCTCCTCCAGCCAGTCGGCGGGTAGCCGCGAGTAGTACTCCTCCGTGTGGTCGGCCGGCCAGGGATTCTCGACGCTGGTGTAGAGGTAACCGGCCTTCAGGCCGTCCACGCCCTTGGTCTCCGAGAACTGCCGCGAGACGAGGCGATCGTTCTGTTCGTCCAGCCACACCGTGTGGTACTCGTGGCCGCACTCGCGGCAGAAAGCCAGGGGGAAGAGCACTGCCTCCCGTTCCCTGCCGGGCGCGAACTGCTGGGCGTCCAGCGTGACGAAGCGCTCGGCTGGGGCCTCTGGCGTGGCGTAGACGGCGTTGCCTTTGCTGATGAACTGGTGCAGCCGGAAAGCGAACAACGGCCTGCCTGTCGCCGTGTCGCGCGCCTCGCTGCCGGCGAGCAGAACCGCCTTCAAGGCCCGCTCGCAAAGCGTGCGGTCGAGCCCCGTGAGCTCTGCGAGCGTCTGGGCGGCGCCGCCTTCGCCGCCCAGACGCCGCGGCGTGGCACGTACTAGGCGGCCGGTACCCTCCTCGGTCTCGACACCGAATGCCGTCTCCACCCATGAGGACAGGGCGGTGCCCTTCAGCCGGGCGTGGTCGTACGTCGCGAGGCGCTCGTGCTGGAGGACGTCTTCCCTCAGCTCGTCGCGCTGCGTCGGGTCCGAGAAGTCTCGCTCGCGCGTCTCACGCCTGAGGGTCTCACCTATCACGTGCTCCTCGGAAACAGGCACCCCGAAGACCTTGCTCGCGACCTCGGCCACCTTCGCCTGCCTGTCGGCGTAAGTCCCCTCGGAAGCCATGGTGGCCGAGGTGCCTATGCATTGCAGCGCCTCGCCGCCGATGCGCTCGCGGACGCGCCTGATGAGCATCGCCACGTCGGCGCCCTGCCGACCGCGGTACGTGTGCAGCTCGTCGAAGACGAGGAACCTGAGCCCCTGGGCGGCCTGCACGAGCTGGCGCTCCTGCGGCCTCGTGAGGATGAGCTCTAGCATCACGTAGTTCGTCAGGAGGACGTCGGGTGGGTCCTTGACGATGGCCAGCTTCTCCTCGAGCGACTCCTGTCCCGTGTACCTCTTGAACGTCACCGGCGGACGCTCGAAGCCGGCCTTGAGGAACTTCTCGAGCTCGCCCTCCTGGCTGTTCGCGAGGGCGTTCATCGGGTAGACGACGATCGCCTTCAGGCCATTCCCGCTGCCGGCGCGTAGCACGTGATCGACGATCGGGATGATGTACGTGAGGCTCTTCCCTGAGCCAGTGCCGGTCGTGACCACGTAGTCATGGCCACCGCGCGCCACTTGAATCGCCTCTACCTGGTGGCGGTAAAGCCGCATCGGACTGCCTATCGGGTCGTCGTCGGTCTTGCCTGCCCGGAACACGCGCCCGCACTGCTCGTGCAGAGTGCCGGCTTTCACCAGGTCGTCCAGCGCGGCGCCGGGAGCGAACGAGGGGTTCAGTTGGAGGAGCGGCTCAGGCCATAGGCTCCCCCGGCGCAAGCTGTCCTCTACTTCGGTCCGGATCCGCTCGTCACGGATCTGGATGAAGCTCTTCACGTAGTCGGCGTAATCCGCGACGAGGCCGTCGCGGAACTCGAAAACGTCCACCCTATGCCCCCTCTTACTGTTCTACCTTGGACTGTCCCCTCATGGTTCTCGCCGGCTTGACCCTAGCGGACTCCGGGTTACAGGGGTCTGACAGCTCGCGCCCGCCACTACTAGCCGAGATCACTGGAACCACTCGCCAAGGCGGAAGACGCGGGCCAGAATGCCTCTCGAGACCCCGGACTACTTGCCCCGGAGGAACGTGCGTGAGTGAGCGCATCGACATAACGTTCGACTTCAGAAGGGACACCCCACTCAACGGTGACCCCGACGCCCTCAGTCCGACGCTTCGGAGGTACCACAAAGTCCTATGGGGCCGGACGCTCCCAGACGGCAGAGACTTCCAGCTGGATGCATCAGGACCCATAAGAGCCCGCTACCTGTACCACCGATCTGAACTGGGCGAGTTTCACCTGTCCAGCGACTCGGTAGCCCCGACCTTCACGCGGTGGAAAAGGATGGCTCATATCATCAACCAGATTCCGGAGGAAGAGAACGAGGCATTCCGCTCGTTCACGTACACGATCGGCGCCATGATGATATGGCCTCGAGTTGCGAGCGAGTACTCGATAAACGCTGCACGTGGGACGAACGCAAGCATCTCTGATCGTATGGACCTCACCGTAGAGTGCATCCGTCGCTTCTACGAAGGCCTCGAAAGCCCGCTTCACAGGGTCTTGGTCGCCAACGCGAGGTTCTTCGACCTGTTCGGGGACTTCAAGGGCTTCATCGATCACTTCCTACTTCAGGACCTCGTCAGCGCGGACTACACCGAGACTCGGTTCTTCATGCCCTTCGACGACTTCAAGGGTCCCGCCCGCCCAGTGGATCTGCCTCAGTACTTGTCCTACAAGGAGAAGACCACCGGTTTCGTCCGGTCCCGCAACGAACGGATATTCGAGCTCTCACTGACCTTGTAGGGCGGCGAGCGCATCGCTCTGACAGAAGACCCTGCCTCTGCCTGCTGCCGACAGGTACCGACGAGGTCCCTGCCCACGTAGTACGCCGGCACGGCCGACATGAACTGGAATCGGCACGCCGAACCGCACGTCTCGTTGGCAGCCATGCGTAGGGCACTCGCATCTCACTCAGGAAGGCATCCAGACACTTCAGCACGGCTGAAACCGGTACCGGCGGCTCCGCGAGTTGGCCTCCGTTGTCCCAGAACTCCTTCTGGGGGCGATCCTTGGCTATCGGCGTCTTCCAGAACAGACTTGACATGCAGTTGATGTAGCGTTCGGCGGGCTTCCCCCGAAATGGTACCCGGCTTGGACCGTCTGCCGACCCAACCACCCGACGGAGAACCGGCCGGCCTGCTTGATCCCGAATAGCGTGAAATGTTGACCGCTTCCGCCGGGATCGTGAAGCTTGACCATCAGGGATGCGGTGAGCAAGGTTACCTGCAGGCCACGTTGCTCAACAGCCTCCTCGAGCTCTTGGACCCATGACACGGCTTTGGGACCTGATCTCTACAAAATGGTGCTGTAGAACTCATCAGTGATCACCTTCGCCTTCCTCGCGCCCTGCGTCGCCGGAGTGCGGGGAGACGACGTCAGCTCAGGTGCCCGAACGGTTCTCAGAGCTTTAGCCTCCGTGACCTCCAACACTGCCCGCACGATCTCGCTGGTTCTAGCCACGACACTCGGAACCATGAGGAGTTCACTACTCCCAGGGCGGCAATACAAGCCCAGTTCAACGAGCGCCAGCGTGCACCTGAGCTGGGTAGTCCCTTGAGGTGCTGATTGCTCCTTCCCGACAGGTGCTTCGCGTAGTCGATCTTCTGAGCGACGGCTACGCGTCTGGCTTCCGGGTTCCGCCACGGCTTCGCCTCGACGAGCGTGACGAGCCCATCGGGCGAGACGAACACGGCGTCGATGGGCCCCGACTGAGTACCTTCCTCCCGCCCCAACGGGATGAGCGGCCCGTACTCGGGCTCTCTCTCCTCGACAGCGAGCAGCGACGGGGTACCGAGAACCAGGTCCTGTGGTCAGCACGCAGCGATGTCTCGCTCGCTGAAGGGAACGCGCTCCCGACTGATCGCGCCTGCGTTCACGTCCGGTACTAGAACCGGCGTGAGGTTGCGGCGCCCAGGCTTCGTCGGCGAAATCGTAGGAGAACTGTCAGTCACTTTGGATCTCTACTTGCTCTACCACCGGTGGGGGTTCAACACTGGACGGCTTCCAGCTCCTAGCCCACGCTAGGTGCCCTCTTGCCTCTACTTGACTTCACGCGCGGTTCCCCCTGGGAGGGCCTTCGTCTCCGGTCCAAGCGAGCCTAGGCCCTCGCCTCCACGGCGTCGGGAAGTTCCCTACCTTGCGAGGAACTCGGACGCTCTGCCCACCCCAGTGAGCAACAACCTCTCCCGCGCCCGAGAGCAAGCCACGTAGAGGAGGTTCCGCTCCATCTCCACGAAGGCGCGCTGCGCGGCCTCGTCCGGCTGCCTTGCACGCACGGTGTCGAGCGGAACCGTCCCGTCCTCGACGCCCATCACCGCCACCGCCCGGAACTGCAGGCCCTTGCACCTATGCATCGTCCCGATCGCCACACGGTTGCTGGGCGGGGCCTCGTCCGACTCGAGGTTGAAGCTCTCGAGGTTCGCGGCCTTCACCGCGGGGTGGACCCTGTTCTGGATGATGTCCTTCCTGCGGGCGAAGATCGCGATCTCGCCGGGCCTGTAGCCGTTGGCCACGAGCCTCTTGACCCATTCGGCGACGGCCTTCACCTCTGCGTTCACGCCGGGGAACACCGTCACCTCCGGCTCCGTTCCCGTCAGCAGCGAGACCGACGGGACGGTGGGCTCGTCGCACTCCTGCTTGCCGGAGATGATGCGGTCGGCCGTGCGGCGGATCTGCTCGGTCATGCGGTAGTTGACGCGGAGCGTCACAGAGCGCCCGCGGACCTCGAGGCCTGCTCTGGCCACCGGCGTGTACGGCTTGAAGATCCGCTGGTTCGCGTCCGAGGCCAAGAACACGTCGTTCTCGCCGACCTCGGCGAGCGCCCTGAGCAGCCTCAGCTCGGCGGGACCGAAGTCCTGGACCTCGTCGGCGATGACGTGCGCGTACGGCCGCTCGCCGACCCCGTCGAGGTGCTCGACGACGTCCCAGCAGACCGTCGACCAGGTGGTCTG
>CAYYOK010000113.1:0-11228 GCA_964473205.1 uncultured bacterium
AACAAGGTAACTGTACCGGAAGGTGCGGTTGGATCACCTCCTTTCTAAGGAGTACTGCTAGCGGCCTTAGGGCCGCCGGCCAGGCGAGTCTCTGCAACCGGGTTTAGAGGTCCGAAGGGCCGCACCCCTCACAGGGGTGCGGCCCTTTTTTGTCTCGTGCTCTCTTGCGCTCCGGCCGGCGCCTTACCGACCCACCGATCGCACGCGTCATAGGCAGCATCCGAGGTCGCTCTAGGCAGCTCGGGGCAGTGAGCAGAGGCTTAAGGGGCGCTTAGCCAGGTGAGGCGAACCGCACACTCCTTCTGATAGACTGCGGCTTGATGCCGACGCTGACCAGCACGGACTGTCCTTCGCGTGCCGGCCGAGCGCCTAGAGGAGCGCCTCTGTAGCGCTAACCGCTCCGGGTATGCAGCCGTAGCTAGTCACCATAGGCTCACCGAGATCAAGGAGGAACGAATGAAGAGGATTCTGGTTATCGCGGCTGCAGCTGCTCTACTGTTGAGCAGCGCTTTCGCCCAGCGGCTAGTCGTCGGGCAGGGCTCCGACGCCATCAGCCTCAGCCCGCACAACACCAACGACCAGCCGTCCGCCCGCGTCATGCGGCAGATCTACGACACGCTCATCGTTCAGACCGAAGACCTTGAGCTGGTCCCGGGCCTGGCCGAGAGCTGGGAGCAGATCGACGCGACCACCTGGCAGTTCAACATCCGCCAAGGCGTCACCTTCCACGACGGCTCGACCCTGACCGCCTCCGACGTCGCCTGGACGCTCAACCGCCTCCGCGACCCCGCCACCGGCGCTCCCGCCGCCTTCCTCGTCGGCTTCATCAACACGGTCGAGGCCACCGGCGACTACACCGTGCGTCTCACGACCAACGCCTCGTTCGCGCCCCTCCTCGCGCACCTGGCCCACACGGCCACCTCGATCCTGAGCGAAGCCGCCGTGACCGCTGCTGGCGCCGATTACGGCACCACCGTCGTCGTCGGTACCGGCCCGTTCAAGTTCGTGCGTTGGGACACCGCCTCGCAGATCGTGCTCGAGCGCAACGACAGCTGGTGGGGTGGCACCGTCCTCCCGGCTGAGGTCGTCTTCCGCCCGATCATCGAAGGCACGGTCCGCGCCATCGAGCTCGAAGCCGGCGGCATCGACATCGCCTACGCGCTCGAACCGCGCGACTACCTGCGCATCCAGGGCACCCCGCGCGTCGTCGTCGACGAGATCGAGACCCTCGCGACCGCCTACGTCGGCTTCAACGCCGCCAAGGCCCCGTACGACGACGCCCGCGTCCGCCAGGCGATCAACCACGCCCTCGACGTCAGCGCGATCATCGATGCGATCTACGAAGGCCTCGGCATCCCCGCCAGCGGCCCGATCTCGCCCCAGGTCTTCGGCGCCAACCTCGACCTCGAAGGCTACGACTACAACCCTGACCGCGCCCGCCAGCTCCTCGCCGAAGCAGGCTACGCCAACGGCTTCAGCACCTCGCTGTGGACGAACGACAACCCGCTGCGCATCCAGATCGCCGAGATCGCGCAGGCCTACCTGGCCGAGGTCGGCATCACCGTCGACATCCAGGTGCTCGAGTGGGGCGCCTACCTCGACGGCACGGCCGCCGGCAACCACGACATGTTCATCCTCGGTTGGGTCACCGTGACCGCCGACGCCGACTACGGCCTGTACGCGCTGTTCCACAGCAGCCAGTTCGGCGCCGCCGGCAACCGCACCTTCTGGTCCAGCCCCCGCGTCGACGAGCTCCTCGACCTCGGCCGCCGCGAAGCCGATGCCGATGCCCGCATGGCGTACTACGCCGAAGCGCAGGAGATCATCGCCGCCGAAGCGCCGTGGATCTTCCTCAACGTCACGCTCGAGTTCAACGGCTGGCGCGACAACATCTCGGGCTTCACCGCCCACCCGGCCGGCCACCACCGCCTCTACAACATCACCAAGAACTGACCTGAGCTAATCCTCAGAAGCGCGCATGGAGCGAAGCGACAGCCTCGCTCCATGCGCGCGACCTTAACGGCTCCTGCCTGCCCGGCTTGGTGGCCCATGAAGGCGCCGGCGCGACTATGATCGAGACTATCTGATGTTCAAGTTCATCCTAAGACGCCTCTTGCTGATGATCCCCGTGCTCCTCGGGGTGACGATCATCGTGTTCGGCATCATGTTCCTCACCCCCGGCGACCCGGCGGTGATGATGCTGGGCGAGGCCGCGCCCGCTGCCGAGGTCGAGGCCCTGCGCGAACGCCTCGGGCTCAACCAGCCGCCGCACGTTCAGTACGTTCGTTGGCTCGGCCGCATGGTCCAGCTCGACCTCGGTCGCTCGATCCGCTCGTCGCGGCCCGTGACGGCGGAGATCAGCCAGAGGATCGGGCCGACGGTGGAGCTGGCGATCCTGGCCACGCTGCTGGCCGTGGCGGTCGGCGTGCCTCTAGGGGTCATATCGGCCACGCGCCGCGACTCTCTCATCGACCACACCGCCACCGTGGTGGCGTTCGTCGGGCTCGCCATGCCGGTGTTCTGGCAAGGCCTGATGATGATCATCTTGTTCACGCTGATGCTCGAGTGGCTCCCGCCATCAGGACGGCTCGGAGGCTGGCAGTACTACGTGCTGCCGGTCGTCACGCTCGGCACCAGCGCTATCGCCTCCATCACCCGCATGACCCGCAGCACCATGCTCGAGACGTTGACGCAAGACTACGTGCGCACCGCCAAGTCCAAGGGTCTCAGGCGCCAGAAGGTCGTCTACTCGCACGCGCTGCGCAACGCGCTGATCCCGGTGGTCACCGTCGTAGGCCTGCAGTTCGGCGGCCTGCTCTCGGGCGCCGTCATCACCGAGACCATCTTCTCGTGGCCGGGAGTCGGCCGTCTGGCTGTCGAGGCCATCAGCTCGAGGGACGTGCCCGTCATCCAAGGTGTGGTGATGGTGTTCGCGCTCATGTACGCGTTCGTCAACCTCTTCACCGACGTCCTCTACGCCTACTTAGACCCGCGCCTTCGCACGAGGTACAGCTAGAGATGTCAGCCACGACTACGGGCGCTGCGGGCGCCCCCACACCCCGCATACGCAAGCCCCTCGGCAAGCTCGTCAAGCGCAACCTGCGCGGCTTCATCGGCGGTGGGGTCCTAGTGCTCATCTTCGCCTCCGCGCTGTTCGCCGACTGGCTGGCGCCCTACCCACCGAACCGCCAGAACCTGCGCAACCGCCTCCAGCCGCCGTCTGCCGAGCACGTGCTCGGCACCGACAACTTCGGCCGCGACGTGTTCTCGCGCATCATCCACGGCGGCCGCGTGTCGCTGACCGTTGGCTTCATCGCGGTAGGCATAGCCCTCGCGGTCGGTGGCCTGATGGGTCTGCTGGCCGGCTTCTACGGCGGGGCGCTGGACAGCGCCATCTCCGGCCTCGTCGACGTGCTCCTCGCCCTGCCGGCTTTCCTGCTGGCCTTGGCGATCGTCGCGGCGCTGGGTCCTAACATCATCAACGTGATGATCGCAGTGGGCATCGCCAACATCCCGGCGTTCGCCAGGATCGTGCGCAGCGCCGTGCTCAGCGTGCGCGAGATGGATTACGTGACGGCAGCGCAGGCCGTCGGCTCGCGCGACAGCAGGGTCATGCTGCGCCACGTCATCCCGAACTCGCTAGGTCCCGTCATCGTGCAGGTGAGCCTCTCGCTGGCGGGCGCCATCCTGGCCGCCGCCGGCCTGTCGTTCCTCGGCATGGGCGCCCAGCCGCCGACGGCGGAGTGGGGCAGCATGCTCAACGCGGCCAGGCCTTACATCCGCGACGCCCAGTGGACCGTCACGTTCCCGGGGCTCGCCATCGTCATCACGGTGCTGGCGCTGAACCTGGTCGGCGACGCCCTGCGGGACGCTCTCGACCCCCGCAGCGCTCAGACCGAGGAGAACTGACCCGCCCGGGACTCAGGCCGAGGACGAGAGGTCATGGCCGGGGCGCGAGCGCGACCGACGCGGCGTCGAGGCTCTCCAACGCCGCCACGTCGCCGCCGTAGAAGGGCTCGGCCAGCTCCGCCGGCAGCGAGCCGCTCAGATGCAGCGCGAACAGCGTGATCTCGCGAGCCTCGGCTAGCGTCAGCTTGCCCGGGTCCCACCGCGGCATCGCGGCTCGCACGTACCCCTCCAGCGCAGCGAGGTTAGGGAACCTCCCCAGGTAGGCGGGATCCGCCAACGGCGTCGGATCGCCGAGCGAGAACACGGCCAAGCTGTTCGCCGCAGCGTCCTCGTACATCACCGCCGGGTTGCGAGGGTTGTGACAGCGAGAGCACTGCTGGTGGTCCGCCGGGAAGCGCGCGCGCGACTCTTCCAGGCCTAGCCCGGTCTGACCGTGACACGTCGAGCAGTGGAACGCGTACAGCGCGCTCCCCGGCAACGCTGTGTCGACGCCAGGCAGAAGGCGCGTGGTCATCTGCGCGCCACCGGTGGAGCCGAACACCACCAAGGCGAGCCATGCGGCGGCAGCCGCAGCCATCGAAGCCCGACCGAGCGACCGAAGAAGCGCCGGAGGGCGCGCCCGAGGGAGCAGACTGCGCATCCACGCGACTATAAGTCAGGCCTCGTCGTTTGGCAGGTTCCCAGGCGCCACGCAGCCTCCCGCGCCACTCGCATCGGGCCGGCCAATACCGCTGGGCACACCACATGCGATCGGCGGATGCGAGGAGCGACTCCGGTCGGCGAGAGCGTCGTGAGCGGGGCGCTTGCGCGAAGGCAAATGTCCCTCGAAGTGCGTCGGTGACGCTAGATATCCTCCTGCTAGGCGTCTACGTTGCGCTAGGAGGATCGATGCCAAATCCAGCCCGCAAGCCACTCAAGATACTCGTGACCCTGATGGCCACGCTGTTGGCGCTAGGTGCGCTGACGACGGCCGCTGCGCAGGCGGCTACCGCGGAACAGGAGGCGTTGCACCGGATCGCCTCGGCCCTGTTCGCGCCGCTGCCCGAGGTCGCGGACAACCCCAGCAACCCGGTGACGGCGGACAAGGCCGAGCTCGGCAAGATGCTCTACTTCGATCCGCGCCTGTCCAAGAGCGGGTTCATCTCGTGCAACAGCTGCCACAACGTCGCAACGTACGGCGTCGACAACCTCCCGACCTCGCTCGGTCACCTGTGGGCGGTCGGGCCTCGCAACGCGCCTACGACGGTGAACGCCGCCCTACACGGAACCCAGTTCTGGGACGGCCGCGCGCCTGATGTCGAGGCGCAGGCCAAGGGCCCGGTGCTCAACCCGATCGAGATGGGCATCCCGCACGAGGACTACGCGGTCGATCGCATCGCCTCGATCCCCGAGTACGTGGCGCTGTTCGAGAGCGTGTTCCCCGGCCAGGAGCAGCCCCTCACGTACGACAACATCGCCAACGCGATCGGTGCGTACGAGCGGACGCTGATTACCTCCGATCGCTTCGACGACTACCTCGAGGGCGACCTCGACGCGCTCAGCGAGGACGAGCTCGACGGCCTGCAGGCGTTCGTCAACCTCGGCTGCGCCGGCTGCCACTCCGGCGTCGCGCTGGGCGGCAACATGTTCGCCCGCTTCGGCGTCGTCGAGTCGTACTGGGAAGCCACCCGCGAAGTCGTCGTGACGACCTCGCCGACCCAGCCGATGGACGTCGGCCTGTTCGCGGTCACGCACAACTCCGACGACCTGTACGTGTTCAAGGTCCCGTCGCTGCGCAACATCACCCGCACCTACCCTTACTTCCACGACGGCTCGGTATGGGACCTGCGCGACGCCACGCAGATCATGGCCCGCGTGCAGTTGGGTAGAGAGCTAGATGACGAGACGCTCGACGACCTGATGGCGTTCTTCGGCGCCCTCGACGGCGAGCTGCCGCTGCAGGCGCGCATCCTGCCCATCCTGCCGCCATCGTCGGCCACCACTCAGCCGCCCGAGTTCAGGTAACGGCTCAGGTACCGCCCTTCGGGCCTTAGGCCCGGAGCAGGCGTCCAGCCAGAACCTGGGCTGCGGCGCCCGGGGGAGATAGAAAGACCGGGGACCCCCTCGACGGCGGGTCCCCGGCTCTTCTAGCGCTGATTAGGGTCGGTCAGTCGGAAGAGGGCGCGCTCAGCCGAACGCGGCCTTGGCGAGGCGCAGCATCCGCGGCAGCGGGAAGCGCTGCAGCATCGTCGACGAGCGCGGGTGGTCGGCGGCGAAGCGCCCTACCCGCTCGAACATCTGGTCGAACAGGTGCTCGGGCATGTTCAGGGCCGGTGTCAGCCTGACGGTGCGGTGCGCGTTGGTGCTGTAGCAGCCGTGGACTCCGGCCTCGTGCAGCCCTCTCAGCGCCAGCGCGGCCGCGAAGGTCTGCACGTCCTCGGCGGAGACGCCAGGTACCTTGAAGCCGACGACGGGCTTGAGCGAGATCGCGAACAGCATGCCCGCGGCGCGCACCTCGTCGATCAGGTCGGGAGCGCTCCGCGCGATCACCCTGAGGCGTTCGAGGCCGCGGTCACCGAGCTCCCTGGCGCGCTCGTCCAGCCGACCCTCGACGAGCAGCTCGAGCGACTTCAGGCCGACGGCCACCGCCAGGCTGCCGCCGCCGAACGTGTTCGAGTGACGCTTCGAGGTCAGGCCCCTGAGCAGGGCGCGGTAGAGCTTCTTGCGAGCGATCACCGCCCCGATCGGCACCAGCCCGCCGCCCAGCGGCTTGGCGAGCGTGATGATGTCGGGCTCGAGCCCGGCCGCCGCCGAAGCGAACCAGGCGCCGGTCCGGCCGAGGCCGCTCTGCACCTCGTCGGCGATCACAGGCACGCCGTGCGCCCTGGCCAGCTCGCCGAGACGGGCCAGGTAGCCGGCGGGCGGCGTGATGACCCCGCCCTCGCCCTGGACCGGCTCGACCACCACGGCCATCGCGTCGGCCCCCAGCTCCCTCAACGCCGCCTGCAGGGCGTCGGGGTCGCCGTAAGGGATCGTCCTGGCGCGCGGCGTCAGCGGCCGGAAGAGGGCCTGGTACTCCTCGTTGGGGGTCAGGGCGAGCGCGCCCTGGGTCTTGCCGTGGTAGGCGCGCTGGAAGTTGATGACGGTAGTGGCCTTCGGACGGGCCGCCCTGGCGACCTTGAGGGCGCCCTCGATCGCCTCGGCGCCGCTGTTGGCGAAGAACACGCGGCTGTCGGAGTGGCTGGGGCACGAAGCGCTGAGCAGGGCGACGAGGTTCGCCTCCAGGGCTGCGCGCCAGACGCTGGCCGACTGCTGAGGCAGCCCCAGCTGCGCATTCGACCTGAGGTAGCCCTGCACGAACTCGACCAGCGGCGGGTACTGCTCGCCGAACGGCACGGCAGCGTAGCCGCCGGCGTGGATCAGGTGCCTGCCGTCAGGGTCCCTGAGCTCCCATGGGCTGGTGAACTCGAACGGGCCGGCGACGCCGAGCACGTCGAGGATGTCGATCAGATCCCCGTTCCCGTGGTGCTTCTCGATCGTCAGCGCATCGAGCCCAGCGGTGCCCTGCAACACCTCGTCGGCGCGCACCGGCAGCGCAGGTGGCGCGCCGAGCTTGACGCCGGGCGACGCGCTCATCTGAGCGACCGGCTCGTCACGTTGCCCGCGCTGTCCTCGACGACGACCTGGCCGTCGGCGGTGTCGTCGACGAGCACGGAGAACGAGAACTCGGTGCCGGGCGTGAACGCCAGCGGGACGCCGTTGATGCGGATGCTGCTCAGGCGCAGGTTGTCGCGTGCGGTTCCCTCGACCCGCAGGCGACCGCCGCCGGCGCCCTCGACCCGAGTCAGCTCCACCGTCGGAGGCGTGGCGTCGAGGGTCAGCACGTAGGTCTCGCTCGTCGTGCGGCCGTTGACGTCGGTGACCTCGAGGACGAGGGTCAGCTCGCCGTCGGCCAGGTTCGGCTTGGTGAACGCGAACTGCACGAGGCTCCTGCCGCGCTCGGAGCGGTAGAGATCGTTGGCGAGCAGGTCCTCGCCGTCGATGCGGATGCTGGCCACCCCGGCGTCGTCCATGGCGTAACCGCTGATGCGCAGGTTCTCGGTGTTCCGCGTGGTGCCGCTGCGCGGCTCGGTGATCGCGATCAGCGGCGCCATCGAGTCGGAGCGGCCGAAGCACGCCCCCAAGAGACCGATCAAGGGCAAGATCACGGCGACGAGGGAACGCGCCGCGCGCCGTCTCCCGGAGCCGCTCTTCATGGGCGCAATCACGACAACAATGCTACACCGCGCGACCAGCGGCTCCGAGGAGGCCAGCCGACGTCCGGCGGTGGTACGATTGACCGGTTTTGGTCTCGTCACTCGTACCCGGAACGGTCCTGCGACCGGCGCGCCGGCTCCTGAGCTTTGCCTTGGCGCCAGTTCTGCTGGCTTCGGTGGCACTCTCGCAGACGCCGCCAGAGACCTACGTCTACCAGACGGTCGCGCGCGCGCTGACGCTCGATCCGGCCATCGCCAACGACCTCGGGTCGGCCATGGTGCTGGAGAACGTCTACGAGACGCTGTTCGGCTACGAGCGCGGGGCGTTGGGCGAGGTGATTCCGCTCCTGGCGACCGGGTACGAGGTCTCCGACGACCAGCTCACCTGGACCTTCACGCTGCGAGAGGGAGTCGCTTTCCACAGCGGCAACTCGCTGTCGTGCAGGGACGTCGAGTACTCCTTCGAGTACGGCGCGATAGCCGCTCAGCCCGACGGGGCGTTCGCCTCGCTCCTCGGCGGACGCTGGCCGGGCGCCTCGGCAGCCGACGGCGGGACCGGAACTCGCAGCGCTGCGCTCGGCACGGAAGGCGCGGCGCTCGCCGCAGCCGCCACCTGGGACGACATCGCGGCGATCGTCGAGTGCCCCGCTGGCCCAGCCGGCCTCGTCGCTAGAGTGCGCCTGAGCAAGCCTGAGGGGGCCCTGCTGGCGATCCTCGCCCACCCCAGCTTCAGCATCGTCGACAGCGGCTTCGCGGTAGCCGGCGGCGCCTGGGACGGCACCGCGAGCACCTGGCGCGAATGGTTGGGCCGCGACCTGACCGCGGAGTTCCTTCACGCCAACGCGAGCGGCACCGGCGCCTACCGCCTCGAGACCTGGGACGCCGACGGTGTCACGGCCGCGGCGTTCGACGGGTACTGGGGCGGAGCCCCGGCGTTCGAGCGAGTAGAGCTTAGGTACGTCGACGACCAGGCGACGAGGGAACAGGCGCTCATCGCCGGTGACGCCGCGCGCGTCGACATCGGCGAGCGCTCGACGCTCGAGTCGTTGTCGGGCAACGCCGGCGTGGCGGTCCACCAGGCGCCGGACTGGGCGTTCGCGACCATCACTGCGCTGTTCTTCAACTTCGACCTGTCGCTCGCCGACGAGGAGGCGGTCGGGTCGGGCCAGCTCGACGGCAACGGCGTGCCGAGGGATTTCTTCGCCGATGCCGACGTGAGGCTCGCGTTCTCGCACCTCTTCGACCAGGCGGGCTTCGTGGAGCAGACGTACGGCGGCAACGGCGTCATCCTCACTGCGCCGATGCCTCCGGCGTTCCCCGGCTACCTGCCGGACGCCGAGGTGCGCTCGCTCGACCTGGACGCGGCGGCGGAGCACTTCAGGGCGGCCTTCGACGGGCTTCTGTGGGAGATGGGCTTCAAGCTCACCGCCTACTACAACCTAGGCAACACGGTCCGGCGCGACGCCTTGGAGATGATCAAGGCCAACCTCGAGACCGTCAACCCGCGCTTCAGGATGGACGTGCGCGACCTGCCGTGGCCCGACTTCCTCGCCAGCGTCTCGGAGGGCCGCGCGCCGCTCTTCGCGCTGAGCTGGGGGGCCGACTTCGCCGACCCGATCGCCTTTGTCGACACCTTCTTCGCCGGCGACGGCCGCTTCTCGGGACGCACGCACGTCTCGCTGCCGGCGTTGCAGGAGCTCATCGACGGCGCCGCCGCGCTCACCGACCCAAGAGACCGGGCCGCGCACTTCCAGAGCCTCGCCGGACTTCATCACGAGCTGGCGCCGCTGATCCTGGTCCCGTTGCAGACGTGGTTCATCGTGGTGCGCGACGACCTGCGAGGCGTCTACTTCAACCCGCTACGCGCCGGCCAGTTCCTGTGGCGCGACGTCAGCAGGTAGGCGCCAAAGACTTCCGCCGTGGATCAGGCGTGTTCCGAGTCCGAGCCGGTGTCGTCGGCCGAGGCGTCAGAGTCGGAACCTTCAGAGTCAGAGCCGTAAGAGTGGGAACCGTAAGAGTCGGAACCGTCAGAACCGGCCGCTTCGGTGTCGGCGCCAGCGTCATCGCCGGCGGCGCTAGGCGTCTCAGCGGCTGCCTCGGTCGTGGGGTCGTTGGACGAGAGGTTCGGAGCGGTCTGAACGGGGCTCTGGCTCTGCGCTGCGTCGACCGCCGGCGCGGCAGATGCCGCTACGGCCGGAACGGTGGCCTGCGCCGTGGGAACCGACGTCTGGGACGCCGGTGGGGACGCAGGAGGCGCGTCCGTTCCGCCTACCCCCTTGGCGCTCTGAGGCTGACGCCCCTGAGCAGCCTTGACCAGGAAGTACACGAGGCCGGCTACGATCGCTATCGGGACGATGTAGCGCAGCAGCAGCCACAACAGACCAGCCAACGACTTCAGCAGCAGCCCGCCGAGCGACAAGACCCACCCGACCAACCACAGCAGGCCGGTGCCGACGAGCAGGGCGATGAGCCCGAACACTACCAGCTCGGCCACTTCCTGCAGCGAGCGCTTCATGGCTCTGATTATAGGCCAACCGTCCTGAGTGACGTGGTCCACGGGTAGACTCCCTGGGTGCCTGATCGCGAGCACGCGACCAGCTTGACCACCGTGCTGCTCGAGCGGCCGGTACACGGCGGTGTCTGCCTGGGACGGCTGCCGGGCGGCCGGGTGGTCCTCGTAGCGGGCGGTCTCCCTGGCGAGGTCGTAGAGGTCGACCTCGTCGAGCGAAAAGGGGTGCTGTTCGGCGAGGTTCGAGCGGTCATGGAGCCGTCGGCGGGCCGCGTGGAAGCTCCCGACCACCCGGGTCTCGACCTGGCTCACGCCAGTTACGAGCTTCAGCTCGAGATCAAGCGCGAGGTGGTGACCGACGCCCTCGGACGCGCGCTCCGGCGAGGTGGCGAGGTGCCGGCTCCGGTGCCGTCCGTCGCGCCGTCTGTTACGCCGTCTGTTACGCCGTCCGCGGTGCCGCTCGTGGTGCCGCCCGTGGTGCCGTCGGAGCGCGTATGGGGTTACCGCAGCGTCGTGCAGCCGGCCGTCTCGAGGGGTGCGTTGGGGTACCGGCGGCCGCAGACACGCGAGGTGGT
>CAYYOK010000114.1:0-11137 GCA_964473205.1 uncultured bacterium
GGCGACGGCCGCGCCCGACGCCGTGGCGCCGGCCGCGCCCGCGGCCGCGCCGCCGCTCGCGCCCTCGCCCACGCCGCTCACGCCAGCCCCTCCGTGGCCATCGCGACCGCGCGCCTGAGGGCCGCCAGCTTGTTGTGGGCCTCGCGCCACTCGTACTCGGGGTCGGAGTCGGCGACGACGCCGCTGCCCGCCTGCAGGTGCATCCGGCCCTGCGCGATCACGATCGTGCGCAGGGTCAGCGCCATGTCCATGTCGCCGGTGACGGAGACGTAGCCGAACGCGCCGGCGTAGGGCCCGCGCCTCACGGGCTCGAGCTCGTCGATGATCTCCATCGCCCTGATCTTCGGGGCGCCCGAGGCCGTCCCCATGGGGAGTGCGGCGGAGAGCGCGTCGAGCGCCGTCCTGCCCTCGGCGAGCTCGCCCTCGACGGTGCTTACGAGGTGCATGACGTGGCTGTAGCGCTCGACGCGCATGAGGTCGGTGACCTTCACGCTGCCGGGCCGGCACACGCGGCCCAGGTCGTTGCGGCCGAGGTCGACGAGCATCACGTGCTCGGCGCGCTCCTTCTCGTCGGCCAGCAGCTCCGCCGCCAGCCTGGCGTCCTCGGCGGCGTCGGCGCCGCGGGGCCTGGTGCCTGCGATCGGCAGCGTCTCGACGCTCACGCCGTCCGAGCGCACCAGGCTCTCGGGGCTGCTCGCCACCAGGGTCACCGGGCCGAGGTCGAGGTAGCCGAGGTACGGGCTGGGGTTGACGGTGCGCAGCGCCCGGTAGATGGCGAACGGATGCACGCCCAGCTCCGCCGACATGCGCACTCCGGGCACGACCTGGAAGATGTCGCCGGCGTGGATGTACTCGATGGCGCGCTCGACGCGCCGCATGAACTCCTCGCGGCTGACGTTGGGCACGAACTCGCTCGCCCTGCCGGCCCTGTCGCCCGGCACGCCGGGCAGCGGCCCACGCAGCCTGTCGCGAGTGGCCTCGACGGCGGCGAGCGCCCGCGCCTCGTCGGCCTCGTCCCCATCGACAGCGGCCGCTACGACGAACAGCTTGCGCTTGAGATGGTCGAACACGACCACGACCTCTGGCTCGATGTAGAGGAGGTCTGGCACGCCCAGCTCGTCTGGGTTCTCGTCCGGCAGCCGTTCGTAGAGGCGCGCCAGGTCGTAGCTGCAGTAGCCGACCACACCGGCCCAGAACGGCGGCAGGCCCGGTCCTGACGCCTCCTGGGGCAGCGTCTCGCGGACGACCGAGCGCCACATCTCACCGAGAGGGTCCTTGGTAGTCCTCACCTCGACCGAGCCAGGGGTGACGACGGAGAACTTGTCGCCGCGCGCCTCGAAGCGTCGCCTCTCGCCGGTGCCGATGAACGAGTAGCGGGCCACGCGCTCGCCCTGCTCGACGCTCTCGAGCAGGAACGAGGGGTGGCCCGCCACCTTCAGGTAGGCGGTGAGCGGGGTCTCGAGGTCGGCTAGGAACTCGCGGTAGACGGGCTTGAGGCGCCCGTTGGAGGCCTTGTGGTCGAACATGCGTTGACTCCGGTTCCTGGTGCTGCGCGCCTGCGGCTACGCCGCGGCGGCAAGGGGCGTTATCGGCGCTTGGCGGTCGATGCCGGCAGATCGCGCCGCCATCGCCCGAGCGCACCCGTCCAGGAGTGGAGTATCGGCATGGCCGGAGTATAGCCGCCCGAGCGGCGGATCAGCCCTGCTGCGGGATGAACAGGCCGATGGCGTGGAACCCGGCGTCGACGTAGATGGTCTCGCCGGTGATCCCGCTGCCGAGCTGATCGACGAGCAGCGACATCCCCAGGCCACCGACCTCCTCCTGGGTGATGTTGCGCCTCAGCATCGACATCTCGCCGGCGGCCGAGTACAGGTCGCCGAAACCGGCGATGGAGCGCGCCGCGATCGTGCGCACCGCGCCGGCGCTGATGGCGTTGACGCGGATGCCGGCGGGCCCGAGGTCGTAGGCGAGGTACCTGACGCTCGCCTCGAGCGCGGCCTTGGCGACGCCCATCATGTTGTAGTGCGGCACCACGCGCTCGGCCGCCAGGTACGTGAGCGTGACGATGCTGCCGCCGCCGGTCATCAGCGGCGCCGCGCGGCGGGCGCAGGCCACCAGCGAGTAGGCGGAGACGTCCATCGCCGTCTGCCAGTCGGCGCGCTCGACCTCGACGAATGGCTTCTCGAAGGTGACGGCCGGCGCGAACGCCACCGAGTGAACCAGGAAGTCGAGCGTCCCGAGCTCGTTCTCGAGGCTGGCGAACAGCGCGTCGAGGCTGGCGTCGTCGGTGACGTCCGCCTCGAGCAGGAGCGGGGAGTCGAGGTCCTCGGTCAGCTTCTCCAGCGTCGGCCGGAGGCGCTCACCCTGGTAGCTGAAGGCCAGGCGCGCCCCGGCCTGCGCCAGCGGCTGAGCGATCGCCCATGCCAACGACCGCTGGTTGGCTACGCCGAGGACTAGACCCTTCTTGCCGGCCAGATCGATCGTGTACATGTCGTTACGCTCTCCCTATTCGATGCCCGCGTTTCGCTCGCGCGAGCGCGCGTCTCGCCGTCGCGGCTCGCGCCTCAGTCTTCGAGCATCAGGCGCTCGAAGCGCTCGCGCGCCGCCTCGGCCTTGCCGCGCTCCCCGCGCAGCTCCCAGGTGTTCGCCAGGCCCTCCCAAGCGACCTCGCTGTACGGCTCATGCTCGGCCATCTGGTGGTAGAGCATGGTCGCGTCGGGGAGCTCGCCGGCGTCCACCGCGAGCTGGGCGGCCGTCTGCAGCAGCGTCAGGTGCTCCGACTGGAGCTGCAGGCGCACGTCCTCCACCCAACCGGAGTCGAAGCCTACCAGGAAGTGGCCCGTGTAGAGCTTTATGGCCGTCTGGTAGTCGCGCAGCTGACCGCTGGAGCGCGCTTGCGAGCTGAGCTTGCGGTAGTTGGCCAGGTCGTAGTCGATCGCGAAGCTCTCAGGCAGGTAGTAGCGCCTGTTGGCCGACTCGACCAGCTCACCGCCCATGACCTTGCGCAGACGGTAGAGCGTCGTGTGGAAGCTGGAGGAGGCGCGGGCCTCCGTCTTGCCGGGCCACAGCGCCTCGGCCACCTCGAACGTCGAGACGCCCGAGCGGTGCTCGAGCATGTAGAATAGCAGCTCGAGGGCCTTGAGGGAGTCCCAGTCGAGCCGTTCTCCCTCGCGCATAACGATCGGATGCCCGAAACCGCGCGCGGACACCACGCCCTCGAGCGGCCGTCTGAGCTCCTGGACGCGGCGGAGCCTGACCCCGACCGCCTCGAGGAGCTCGGCCTCCTGCACCGGCTTGGTCAGGTAGTCGTCCGCTCCAAGCGTCATGCCCTTGCGCATCGAGTTGCGGTCCTCCAGCGCCGTCAAGAACAGGAACGGCACGGCTCTCAGCTCGGTGATCTCGCGCGTGGCCTTGTAGAAGTCGAAGCCGTCCATCGGCGGCATCGAGACGTCGGAGACGATGACGTCCGGCCTCAGGCCGTCGCGCAGGTCGTCCAGGGCCTCGAGCGGGTTGTCGAAGGTCAGCACGTTGTAGCCGGCCTTGTGCAGGGTCATCTCGCTGACCTTGAGCATGGCCGGCTCGTCGTCGACGACCATTACGAGAGTTGTGGTCATCTGGACGAGTCTACTCTCGACCGGTGCGCGCCAACCGTGAAAGATGCAACGATGCGCGTGTGGGACGCGAAGCTAGTGCCACCTGGGCTCAATCTCGCCACGCCTCGGTGGCCTGGTAGTGAACCAGGGCGCTGTACTCGACGCCGCCGGAGGTCGGCGAGGTCGAGAACTTGACGTCGACGATGACGTCGTCTCGCGCCAACGAGTCGATGAAGTCGGCCAGGCGCCTCTCGAACACCGTCGGGTCGGTGCTGGTGATCAGCTTGAACTTGGGGTCCAAGGCCTACCTCCCGGTCTCGCCATAATAGTCCGAAGATGAGAGCCCAAACGGCCGTCAAGGGCCGGCCTCGGCACGAGCTGAGCATGGCGCTGTTCAGGCCGCCCGCCTTGGCGCTCGTCAGGACGCTCGCGCGCGCAGGCGTCAGGCCCGAGGCGGTAGTCCTGAGCCACTGCCTGATCGGCTTGGCGGCGGCGGTGCTGGTCGCGACCACCTCGTCACAGGCTTGGCTCGTCGCCGCCGTGCTGCTGCAGGCGAAGACCGTGCTGGACAACGCCGACGGCGCCCTCGCGCGCAGCACGGGCACCGTAACCGAGCTCGGCCGCTACCTCGACACGGTGCTCGACTTCGTCGTCAACGTCGCGCTGTTCGCGGCGCTCGCGGCGCACGGGCCCGTCGCGTGGAGCGCGCTGGCGCTGGTCGTGCTGACCTTGGTGCTCAGCTGGGACTTCAACGCCGAGAGGCTCCATCGCGAGGCGCGAGAGGCCGCCACCTCCGCGCCCACCGCGCCCGACCCGGAGCGAGGCGGCCTCCTGCTGGGCGTCTTCAGGGGCTTCTACCGGCTCGTCTTCGAGCCGCAGGACCGCCTCGTCGCCCGTCTGGACGCCGCCCTGTTCCGCTTGGCCGGCGGCGGCGACTACCGGGCCGGCAGCGAAGAGCGCCTGGCCTGGTCCGACCTGTTCTCGACCGCCGCGCTCGTCGATCTCGGCCTCAGCACCCAACTGCTCGTCCTCGGAGCCTGCCTCGCTCTCGGCGCACCATACCTGTACGTCTACCTGGTGCTGTTGCAGGGCGCCTACCTGATCGCGGTGCAGACTGTAAGGGTGATGCGTTTCAGACGCCGGTCCGACGGGACGGTCGCGCGGTGAGCAGTCCCTCGTCAAGCCAGCCGGGCGCGGCCGGCAGCGGCCAGAGCGACCACGGCGACGCCGCAGCCGAGCGAGGCCGCCCGGTCGCGCTCGTCACCGGCTCTGCCAAGGGGGCGGGACGCGCCATGCTCCTGGCGTTGGCCGAGGACGGGTACGACGTCGCGGTGCACTACCTGAGCAGCGCGCAGGCGGCCGCAGCGACCGCCGAGGAGGCCAGGTCGCTCGGAGCCCGCGCCTTCGTGCTGCGCGCCGACGTCACCAGCGAGGACGAGGCGCGCGGCCTCATCGACGCGGTCGCGGCCGAGTACGGCCGGCTCGACGTGCTCGTCAACAACGTGGGCAACTACCACAAGGGCCCGCTGAGCGAGCTCGGCTCCGCGACCTGGCGCGAGATGTTCGCCAGCAACCTCGACTCTGTCTTCTACCTCTGCCAGCAGGCCCTGCCCCACCTGCGCGCAGCGCCGCGCGGCCGCATCGTGAACCTAGGCTTCGCCGGCTCTGAGATCCTCAAGGCGCGGCCGGCCATCGCGCCGTACGCGATCGCCAAGACCGGCGTGATCCTCTACTCCAAGGCGCTGGCGCTGACCGAGGCCGCGAGCGGTGTGACCGTGAACGTCATCAGCCCCGGCGTGCTCGAGACGAGCGTCAGCAAGCCCGTCGACAAGATCCCCGTGGGCCGGCTGGGTACGTTGGAGGAGCTCGTGGGGGCGCTGCGCTACCTGCTCTCGCCCGAGGCCGCGTACGTCACCGGCGTGAACATCGAGGTCGCGGGCGGCTGGAACCTCTAGCGCCGCCGTGCATCGAGGAACCCCGTCGCGAGGATGCCCGTCCGCGTCGGCGGCTGGTCAGGAGGGCTTGTCGTCCTCGATCCGGAACGAGCGTCCGACGGGCTTGTCGTCCTCGAACAGTCCGCCCGCTAAAGCCACGTTGACGACCACGAAGTCGTGCCGCTCGACGACCTCGAACTGGCGCAGGTCGGCACCGGGACGCGGCTTCAGGACCTCGACATCGACGAGCTCCTGGAACGACCTGTCGCTGAACGCCTGGGAGAGGTAGTCGGACACGCGTACCCGGGGCGGCAGGAACAGCTTGCCGCCGAGCACGTAGCCCGGGTACATCACGTAGACGAAGCGCGGTTCGCGGCCCGCAGGCTCGGAGGTCGTGTCGCGGTGGCCGCCGACGAGCCACAGCAGGCGCGACTTCGGCAGCGCGGCGAACGGCGTGCGGTAGAGCAGCGCGGCTTCGGCAGGCGGGTAGTCGTAGCCTTCGCGGTAGACGATGCAGCTCGTCATCGCGACATAAGGCCTGTCGCGCTGGTTCAAGGTGCGCGACACGGGCACGGACCGGCGCATGTGCAGCAGCCCGAACACCCTGAAGTCGAACGTGTAGGCACGGCCCTCCACCGGGCTTATGCCTTGCGAGAGCACCGCCATGCCGGCCAAGCTAGCACGCGGCCAAGGGCGTCGACCGACCACCGTTCGCTAGACTGCGACATGGCTGCACGCGCGCGCGGCGCACGCACGTCGGGAACCGGCGCGCAGGGTTCCCTGTTCGATCCCGAGCCCGGAGCGAGCGGCGGGAACGGCGAGGCGCCGCGGCGCCGCAAGCTGGTGCTGGTGGACGGCCACGCCCTCGCCTACCGCTCGTACCACGCGATCCGCGAGCTATCGACCAGCAGCGGCGTGCCCACCAACGCGGTCTACGGCTTCGCCCGCGCCGTCCTCGACCTGATCGACAGGTCCGACGAGGGCGACGCCCTGGTCGTGGCGTTCGACACGCCCGCCCCGACCTTCAGGCACCAGCGCTTCGACGAGTACAAGGCCGGCCGGGCGCCGACCCCCGCCGACTTCCCAGCGCAGCTCGCTCTGATCAAGAGGCTCCTCGCCCTGCTAGGCGTCAGCTACATCGAGGCGCCCGGGTACGAGGCCGACGACGTGATCGGCACCCTCGCCAAGCTCGCCGAGACAGGGACGCAGGACGTGGAGGTCGAGATCCTCACCAGCGACCGCGACGCCCTTCAGCTCGTCAGCGAGCGCGTCACGGTCCTGCAACCAGAGGCTCCCAAGCCCATCGGCCCCGCCGAGGTGCAGGCGAAGTACGGCGTCACGCCCGCCCAGTGGATCGACTACCGGGCTCTGACCGGCGACTCGTCCGACAACATCCCCGGTGTCAGAGGCATCGGCCCGGTCGCGGCCCGCGGCCTGCTGAGCCGTTACGGCTCCGTACCGGGCCTGCTGAGCCGCCTGGACGAGGTGGAGCCAAGGTCGCAGGCGCGGCTGATCGAGGCTTCGCTGGCGGACCTCGATCTGTCGCTGGAGCTGTCGCGGATCGACACCGGCGCTCCCGTTGCTCTCGATATGGACGGCTGGCGCCTGGCCGAGGCGAACGAGGCCGAGCTTACCGAGTTGCTCCGCGAGCTCGAGTTCGGCAGCCTGCTCCACCGCCTCGGCCTGGGTCAGCGCGTCGAGTATCGCGCCGTCGAGCTCGGGCAGGTGGCGGCGCGACAACGCACCGCGATCGGGTACACGCTGGACGGCAGCCGCCCCACCGCGGCGCGGCTGGCGGGGCTGGCCTTGGCGGCCGCGGGCGAGGTCGCCACGGCCGAAGACCCTGCCGGCGCGCTGGCTGCTGCGGCCGCGCGCAGCCCGCTCGACGCCGTCGATGCCAAGGTCTTGACGGTAGTGGCGCGCCGCGCCGGCATCGAAGCGGCGGTTCCAGGTGACGACCCCCTGCTGATGGCTTACATGATCGACTCGGCCGGCGCCGGAGCCGAGTCGCTGACGCGGCGGATCGGGGCCGGTGAGTGGGGGGCCGATGCCGGCAGCCGCGCCGTCGCCACCGCCGAGCTGCTGAGGCTGCTCGACCCGCGCCTCGTGGGCGAGACGCGCGCGCTGTACGAGGAGGTCGAGCGCCCGCTTCAGACGGTGCTGGCCGAGATGGAGCTGGCCGGCGTCAAGGTCGATGCCCGCCTGCTCGCGACCTTGGCGCACGACCTGGGAGCGCAGCTCGCGCGGCTCGAGGACCGCGTCAGGGAGCTGTCGGGCGAGCCTCACTTCAACCTCTTGTCCCGCGATCAGGTCGCGTGGCTGCTCTACGAGAAGCTCGGCCTCAGGTCCGGCAAGCGCACCTCGACCGGCAAGCTCAGCACCGCCGTCGGCTCCCTCGAGCCGCTCAGGGGCACGCACGAGGCCGTCGACCTGATCCTCGAGCACCGCGAGGTGGCCAAGCTCAAGGGCACCTACGTCGATCCGCTCCTCGAGCTGATGGACCCGGCTACCGGGCGCCTGCACACCACCTACCACCAGGCATCGGTCTCCACCGGCCGGCTGGCGAGCTCGGACCCGAACCTGCAGAGCATCCCGGTACGCAGCGAGCGCGGGCGCGAGATCCGCAAGGCGTTCATCGCCGACGAGGGGATGCTGCTCGTCGTCGCCGACTACTCGCAGATCGAGCTGCGCGTGCTGGCGCACGTGGCCGACGAGCCGGCGCTGATCGAGGCGTTCCGGCGCGGCGACGACATCCACCGAGCCACCGCGTCGCAGGTCTTCTCGGTCCACCCCGACGGCGTCACGGCAGACATGCGCCGCGCGGCCAAGATCATCAACTTCGGGGTGCTCTACGGCATGTCGGCCAGCCGCCTGAGCCGCGAGCTCAACGTCCCCTACCCCGAGGCCGCCCACTTCATCGACACGTACTTCACGCGCTACCCCCAGGTCCGCTCGTACATCGACGACACGCTGGCGAGCGGCCGCGAGCTCGGCTTCGTGCGCACGCTGCTCGGCCGCCGCCGCGCCGTCCCGCGCCTGCGCAGCCCGCAGCGCGAGGTCCGCGAGGCGGCCGAGCGCGAGGCCTACAACATGCCGATCCAGGGCGGCGCGGCCGACATCATGAAGCTGGCGATGCTGCGGCTGAGCCCGGCGCTGAAGGCCTTGGGCGGGCGCCTGCTGCTACAGGTCCACGACGAGGTGATCGCGGAGGTGCCGGAGGGCTCGGTGAGCGAGGCGGTGACGGCCGTCAGGGAGGCGCTGGAGGGCGCCTTCGAGCTCAGGGTGCCGCTCACGGCGGAGGTGGGCGTGGGGGTCAACTGGCTCGACGCCAAATGACCGGGGGCCGGTCCGGCGGCAGGCGCGCGGCGCTGGACCGGTGAGTTCGGTCGGCGAGAGTCGAACCGTCACGGCCAAGCCGGCGGCACCTGTGCTTATCATCTAGCCATGTCCGACCGGCGTTACTTCGGCACCGACGGCGTCCGCGGTATCGCAGGGCACCACCCCATGACAGCCACCTTCGCGCTGAAGCTGGGCGTGGCGACGGCCGAGGCGCTGCGGCGCAGCGGCGCGGCGCGCCCCCAGGTACTCATCGGCATGGATACTCGCCGCTCCGGACCGATGCTGGTTCACGCGCTCTCGTCGGGGCTGATGTCGCGCGGAGCCGACGTGGTCTCGCTAGGGGTGATACCCACGCCGGGCGTCTCCTTCCTGACGCGCGCGCTGGGGGCCGACGCGGGCATCGTGGTGTCTGCGAGCCACAACCCGTTCGACGACAACGGCATCAAGCTGTTCAACGCGGCTGGTGAGAAGCTCTCCGACAGCGTCGAGGCTGACATCGAGGAGCTGATGGACCGCGTCGAGGACGGTCTCAACGGCGCCCTGGAGCCGCTTACCGGCACAGGTCTCGGCAGCTACCGGCGCCTGCCGCACAGCAGCAAGAGCGGGAGCGACATCGGCGCGTACGTCGAGCACCTGTTGGCCCACGCGCCCTACCTCGACGGCCTCAAGGTCGTGCTCGACTGCGCCAACGGCGCGGGCCACCGGATCGCGCCGCTGGTGTTCAACCGGCTCGGCGGGCGGCTCGAGGTCATCAACTCGCGACCGGACGGCGAGAACATCAACGTCGACTGCGGCTCGACCCATCCCGAGCCGCTCAGGAGGCGCGTCGTCGAGGGCGGCTTCGAGGTCGGGGTCACGCTCGACGGCGACGCCGACCGCGCGCTGCTCGTCGATCGCAAGGGGCGTCTCGTCACCGGAGATCACATCCTCGCGATCTGCGCTCTCGGTCGCGGCGAGACCGACGTCGTCGCCACGCAGATGAGCAACCTGGGCGTCGAGCACTACCTGCAGGCGCGCGGCGTGAAGATGCACCGCGCCAAGGTCGGTGACAGGTACGTGTTCGAGGAGCTGCGCAAGCTCGGCGCGACCCTCGGGGGCGAACAGTCCGGTCACGTCCTGTTCCTCGACAAGGCGCCCGCCGGCGACGGCATACTCACCGCGCTGCAGGTGCTCTCGGCGGTGCGCCAGAGCGGCAAGAGCCTGGATCAGTGGCTCGACGAGATCCCTTCGTACCCGCAGGTGCTGGTCAACGTGGCCGTGCCGGCGAAACTACGCGACGGCCTCGCGTCGAGTCCGGCCGTCTTTGAGCGCGTGCGCGCCGTCCAGGCCGAGCTGGGCGCGGACGGGCGCGTCCTGCTGAGACCGAGCGGAACTGAGCCGCTGGTGCGAGTCATGGTCGAAGGACGTGACGAGGCGCAGGTAAGGAGCCTGGCCGAGAGCGTCGCCGACGTGGTCAGGAGCTCCGCGACTAGCTGAAGGGCTTCGCCGGGAGCGGGTCCGCGTTGCGTCACGAGTCGCGTGCGACCGGTCGCCGTTCATAGCTGGTTAAGCGCTGGTTAAGCGCTAGCCCAACAAGATGGCCCATCTGAGGTCATGAGAGTCGGTCTCCTACGTTCGGGTGGGAGCCCTCGCGTGAACGCCTAGGAGGGTCTCATGCCGTCGACAGCGCGTCGCTTCCGCTCCCTGGTGATGGCAGCGCTGGTGACCTTCGTGCCTGGCTGCGGCGGCACGGTCCAGCCGCCTCCCGACAGCACGACGTTGGTCGGCACCGTCAACCTGCCTGCCGGCAGCCCGCTCGCCCTGTCGGCGTTGGGCGTCTCCACCCCGGCTGACCTGACCGGCGTGACGGCGGCCGGCACCTTCGAAGTCGAAGCTCTCTTCCCGGGCTGGGGACTGATGAGCGTCACGAACGATGAGGGCGAAGCCGTTCTCCTCGGTTTCGCCGACACGACGTCGACCAGCAACGAGCTCTCCGCCAGAAGCACTGCCGTGGCGCTTCTCTACGTGGCGCTCGGGGCGTCGGGAGCTTCCGGCGTCGCCACCGCCGACATCGTCGCCTACCTCGCCGCGCTGCCGGAGCTTCCCGCCCTGACAGCCGGCGTCGCAGAGGTGCTGGCGAACGACCCGCTCGCCATCGCGAACGGCTCAGAGGCGTTGCTGGCGCTGGTGAGGGAGGCGCGCGACGCGATCATCGCGCGCGAGTCTGGCTCTCAGCTCGCAGGATCGTCGCCCACTCCCCGCGCCTCCGGAGCGCCCGCCACCTTCGGTGCC
>CAYYOK010000115.1:0-10688 GCA_964473205.1 uncultured bacterium
GCCACGAGCCGGTCCTCGTCGAGCGCGCCGTCGTTGCTGCCCGCGCCGCCCGACAGCTCTTCCTGGTGCTCGCGCCACAGCCTCAGCAGCTCGGCGCCGGGCCGCGCCCAGCCGGCTCGCGCCTTGCCGCGCGCGGCGCCAGGTCCGCCGACGTCGTGCCCGCCGTGACCTGAGTCAGCGGCCTCCTCGCGCCTCAGCAGCGCGACGAAGTGACCCTCGCCGGGCGAGCGGTGCGGCCAGATGCGAGCCGCTCCGGTCGCTGCGAACGGCGCGCCCCCGGGCCTGCCCAACGCCGGGCTGACGCCAGCAAGCCGCACGTCCAGCGGCGCGAACTCCGGGTGGCGGGCGAGGAACGCCTCGACGATATCCTCGTTCTCCTGGCGCGAGAACGTGCAGGTCGAGTAGGCCAGGGTCCCACCCGGTCTCACGCACGCCGCCGCGACCTCGATCAGGGAGCCCTGGCGCGCGGCGCAGGCCGCGACGGTCCGCGGGCTCCAGGCCAGCCTGGCGGCCTCCGACTTGCGGAGCATGCCTTCGCCCGAGCAAGGGGCGTCGAGGAGGACGCGGTCGAACCAGCCGGGCAGCGCCCGGGCCAGACGCTCGCCGTCGCCATGACAGACGATCGCGTGGTCCACGCCGCAGCGCTCGAGGTTGCCGAGCAGGGACCTAGCCCTGGCCGGGTGAGGATCGTTGCAGACCAGCACGCCCTCGCCCGACTGAAGCGCAGCCAGGTGCGTCGACTTGCCGCCGGGGGCGGCCGCCAGGTCTAGCACCCGCTCGCCCGGCGCAGGGGAGAGCGCCTGCGCCACCGCCATCGCGGCGGGGTCTTGCAGGTAGTAGACGCCGGCGTCGTGCCACGGGTGCATGCCGGGCCGCATGTCCGAGCCGCCAGCGTCCAGAACGTACCCGTCGGGGCACCACGGCACCGGCTCGAGACGCCACGGCAGAGCGGCCAAGACACGCTCCCTCTCGCCGTCTCGCGCCAGGCGGAGCCCGTTGAGCCTCAGTCCCACCGACGGCTCGCCCGCCAGGGTGTCGAGCAGCGCCGAGGACTCCGCCCCGAGCAGGTCCGCCATGGCGCGCTCGAACTCCTGGCGGCGCCAACCGCCTCCCGGCTCAGTCCGTCTTGAGCTCACCGGCTCCGGTCCCGAGGTGCTGGATCTCCTCGATGAAGCGGTCGACCGAGTCGAAGTCCCGGTAGACGCTGAGGAACCGGATGTAGGCGACGTCGTCGCGGTCGCGCAGGAACTTCAGCACCCGCTTGCCGATCTCTTGCGACTCGATCTCGGGCGTCTGCACCTCGTCCTCGAAGCCGTAGACGAAGTCGCGCAGCTGCTTCTCGCTGACCGGCCGCTTGTTGCACGCGATGCGGAGCTTCTCGAGCAGCTTGTCGGGGTCGAAGACCTCGCGCCTGCCAGAGCGCTTGCGAACTATCAGGGCCTCGAACTGCGCGCGCTCGTAGGTCGTGAAGCGCCGCGAGCACGTCACGCACTCCCGCCTGCGCCGGATGGCGGCGCCTTCGTCAGACGGGCGGGAGTTCACGACGCGCGTCTCTTCGGACGAGCAGTAGGGACACTTCATGTCCTGCGCCGGCTCTTGGCGTCGCTCCGCTCGGGCGCAGCCTCCTGGTCGGCGTCGGCGCGCAGGTCGAAGTACTCGTCGACGTCGGCTCCCTCCAGCCGGCTGAGATCGCCGTAGAGGTCGCGGGCCGACTCGATACCGGCGAAGTAGTTGTCCACCGACGAGTAGTGCAGAGGCTCGTCCCCGATGAGGTGCCGCAGCGCCGGCGACCCCGGTGGCAGCCCGAGCTCCTGGCCCCAGGCTCCGTACACGTCGTCCTCCGGATCGTCGTCGAAGCCGTCGGCGGCGTCGGTGGAGGCGGCAGCGCCGTCGTCGTCGAAGTCGTCGAACTCGCTCGAGTCGGCGAGGTCGTCCTCCGAGATCCCGTCGGCGTCATCCAAGAGCGAGTAGGCGTGGGGCGAGCCGGACGCGAAGCCCTCGTCCGCGAGCCAGTCCAGCGCGCCGCTCGGCTCGCCGGGCCGCTGGTCGAACTGCTGCGGGTACTCCGATGACGCTGCCGAGCCGGCCGCGGCCAGCGCCGCCTCGGCGCGCGCTCTGGCCACGGCGGAAGACAGCGCGCCCGAACCGGAGGCCGGCTGACCTTCCGGCGGCAGCGGCTCGAGGGCCCATAGGTCGTACCTGCCGTCGTCCTGGACGGCCGTGAGGTCGAGGGCGGCGCGCACCTCGGGAAGCAGGCTGTCGGTCGCGCTCGGGGGAGCCGGCAGCTCCACGCGCATCACCTGTCCGCCGACGCCGGCCGATTCTGGCGAGCCGAAGTACCTGACCAGGCGCACCAGGGCCTGGTCGTGGCGCGGGTCGGAGGCCTGGCGCGACGGGACGACGAGGTTGGCCCTGGGGAAGGCGTAACGCTGCGTGACACCCTCGATCATCCGCTCGAGGGCGCCCTGCACGCTGAGCATCTGCACGCTGCAGAGCGCGGGCGGCGCGACCACGGCCACCCAGCCGACGCTTCTCAGCCTGGCGGCGGCCTTCAGCACCAGGTAGGTGCTGCGCACGTCCTCGGACATCAGCTCGAAGAACTCGCCCTCGGCGAGGTTCTCGAACGGGGTGCTGCTGACGTGGCTGGCTAGGTGGACGACGCCGCCGAGCTCGCCGAAGATCTCCATGACCTTCTCGTAGGCGGCGAGGACGTCCATCTGCGTGGTCATGTCCGCCTGGATCGGGATGGCCTGACCGCCGAGCTCCTCGAGCTCGGCCGCCGTCTTGCTGGCGAGGTCGACGTCGCGGTCGGCGCAGACCACGTCGTAGCCGGCGCGGCCGTACGCCAAAGCTATGGCGCGGCCGAACCCCTGGCCCACGTTGGTCACCAACACGACCCTCGCCCTGTCCACCCTCAAAGGATACGTCCTGGGACATACCCCCTCAAGGCGGTGGCGAACGTGTGGAGCTTCTCGCCCTCCGCAGGCGTTCTCGGGTAGAACGTAGGCGAGGCTGCGCCAACCCCGGCTCACCTGGGAGGTCAAGATGCTAAGACGCCCGGCCAAAACCGAGACCGAGCCGCCAAAGCGCGAGCCGTTCACCTACGTGCACCGCGGAACCGTGATCGTGGGCGAGCTGCAGGCCGAGGGCCGCGTGAGGGTGCACGGTACCGTGCGCGGCATCGTCAGCGTGCGCGGCGTGCTCGAGGTGGCCGAGTCGGGCGTGGTCGAGGGCTCGCTCGTCGAGGCCGAAGAGGTGAAGGTGCTCGGTCGCGTCGTGGCGAACGTGCGCGCCAGCGGCAAGGTCGAGATCTGGAAGGGCGGGCACCTCGTCGGGGACGTCAGGGCGCGCGCCCTCGACATCGAGGAGGGTGCGTTCTTCACCGGGCGCAGCGAGATGGTGGGCGAGGACGGCAAGGCGATCGCCTTGCCGGGAGCGGAGGCCGGACCGACGGCCACGAAAGTGACACGAGAGGTCGCCGCTTTGCCCTCGCAGGACCGCGGGGTCGGCTTCGAGCCCTCAGGACCCAGCGCGGCCGAACGGGGCGCCGCGGACTCTTTCGAGCACCGAATGGAGAGCGGATCCGGCGCGGCGCGAGACTCGGAGTGACGCTACTGCTAGAATGCGGCGTGCAAGTGAGCACTCGGTGCTTTGAGCGCGCGTCCACACCGCGTCGGGAGGTGGCATGGCGCTAGAGCGGCTGTTCAGGCGCAACCGCCCCACGCGCAAGGAGGACGACAACAGTCCGGCCGGGCTGTGGTTGAAGTGCGACTCGTGCAACACCCAGATTTACCGCAAGGACCTGGTCGCCAACCTCTACGTCTGCCCCGAGTGCGGTCATCACTACCGGATGCCGGTCGACGAGCGCGTCAAGATGCTCGCCGACGAGGGCTCGTTCGAGCGCTGGTCCGGCACCATCGCGGCCCAGGACCCGCTCGAGTTCGTCGACACCCAGCCTTATGCCGAGCGCATGGAGAAGAACCGGCAGAAGCACGGCCGGCCCGACGCGATCGTCACTGGCGCCGCTTCCGTCGGTGCCGAGAGGGTCGCGCTGGTCGTCATGGACTTCTTCTTCCTCGGCGGCTCGATGGGCTCGGTCGTAGGCGAGGAGATCGCCAGGGCTGCCGAGAGGGCCGCGGTCGAGGACCGCAGCCTGATAGTCGTGACGGCCTCGGGTGGGGCTCGCATGCAGGAGGGCGCGCTCTCGCTGATGCAGATGGCCAAGACGACCGTCGCGCTCGAGCAGCTGGCGCGCCGCCGGCTGCCGTACGTGGCGGTGCTGACCGACCCGACCACCGGAGGGGTCACCGCCAGCTTCGCGACTCTGGGAGACGTCATCTTCGCCGAGCCGGGCGCGCTCGTGTCGTTCGCGGGTCCGCGCGTGATCCAGCAGACGATCAGGCAGGACCTGCCGGAGGGCTTCCAGCGCTCCGAGTTCTTGCTGCAGAAGGGCATGGTCGACGACGTCGTGCCGCGCACCGAGCTGAAGTACCGGCTGGTCTCCGTTCTGGGAGCCTTAAGGAGCGGGCTGCAGCTCGCCATCGAGGAGCCGTTGCGTGCCGCTGCCGTTTGAGAAGCCGATAGAGGAGCTCCAGGCTCAGATCCAGAGCATGGAGGCGCTGTCGACCGAGCAGGGCATCGACATGACGGCGGAGATACGCAGCCTGCAGGCGCGTCTCGATCGCCTCAAGCAGGAGACGTTCGCGGAGCTGACGCGCTGGCAGCGTGTGCAGGTGGCTCGCGCGCCCGGGCGTCCGACCGGCCTGGACTACCTGCAGCACGCCTTCTCGGAGTTCCAGGAGCTGCACGGGGACCGCACGCTCGGCGACGACCCCGCGATGGTCACCGGCCTGGCGAAGCTGGGCGAGACGTCGGTGGTTGTCATCGCGCAGCAGAAGGGTCGCGATACCAAGGAGAACATCACCCGCAACTTCGGCATGAGCCATCCCAGCGGCTACCGCAAGGCGATGCGCATGTTCGATCTCGCCGACAAGTTCCGGCTGCCGGTCATCTGCCTCATCGACACTCCAGGCGCCTACCCGGGACTGGCCGCCGAGGAGCAGGGACAGGCGTGGGTCATCGCGGCCAGCATCCAGCGCATGAGCCGCCTCAAGGTGCCGGCGATAAGCGTCGTGATCGGCGAGGGCGGCTCGGGCGGTGCTCTAGCGATCGGCGTGGCCAACCGCGTCCTGATCCTCGAGAACGCCATCTACTCGGTCATCAGCCCAGAGTCGTGCGCCGCGATCTTGTGGCGCGACGCCGGGCAGGCCGAGCGCGCCGCCGAAGCGCTCAAGCTGACCGCTCAGGACCTGATCCGCGTCGGCGTCGTCGACCGCGTGATCGCCGAGCCCCTCGGTGGCGCCCACAACGCCAGGGCCGAGGCCATGGCGACGGTGAGGGGCGTCCTGATCGAGGAGCTCGCGGGCCTCACGCCGCTCACCCAGGAAGAGCTGCTGGAGCAGCGCTACAAGCGCTTCAGGGTCTTGGGCTCGTTCGTCGACGCGGCCTGAGCGACTCCAAGCACCCGTTCGAGAACCGTTCGATCTCAGGGAACGCCCCGCTCAGGCTGCTGCGGTGGTCACGGCCTCGCGCAACGCCGCGATGTTGGTCGCGATGCTGCCCATGCTTCCGAACACCGCGCTGCCCGCCACCAGCACGTCGGCTCCTGCGGCCACCACGGCCGGCGCGGTGCGCGCGTTGATCCCACCGTCGACCTCGATCAGGCAGTTGGGGTTGGTCCGGTCGCGCATGCGCCTCAGCGCCTCGATGCGGGCCGTGCTCGCAGGTATGAAGTCCTGATTGCCGAAGCCGGGGTTCACCGACATCACCAGCGCGAGGTCGAGGTAGGGCAGGGCGCCCTCGAGCACGCTGACCGGCGTCAACGGGTTGAGCGCCAGCCCGACCTTCGTTCCGCTCTCGCGCACGGCGCCGAGCAGCCGGTGAAGGTGCCGTGCCACCTCGTAGTGCACGGTGATGATGTCTGCGCCGGCGGCGGCGAAGGCCTCGACGTGGCGCTCCGGCTCCTCGATCATCAGGTGCACGTCCAGCGGCAGGTCCGTCACGCGCCTGACCGCGGCCACCAGGGACGGCCCGAAGGTGATGTTCGGGACGAAGTGCCCATCCATCACGTCGAGATGGATGTAGTCGGCGCCGGCCGCAGCGGCCTCTTCCACCGCCGCGCCAAGCCTGGCGAAGTCGGCGGAGAGCAGCGAGGGTGCCAATCTGAACGCGCTCATCGACGCCGGGAGTATAGCAGCCGCCTTCGGCGGCGCCCGGACCGCCGACGACCGGTTCGGAGCCGCTCCGACCAAAGGCGACCAACGCGTCCCGTTTGGGACGCTAGCATCGTCACAAGCCGCTCGAGGGGCGCGGCGCTAGGAGGGAACATGCCTGAGGAACTTCCAGGTCGCGCCACCGGCTATGCCGACCCCGACGTGCTCGTCACCACCGAATGGGTGGCGGCCAACGCGGGGCGCAGCGGGCTGCGCGTGCTCGAGGTCGACGAGGACGTCCTGCTGTACGACACCGGCCACTTGCCCGGCGCGCTCAAGCTCGACTGGCTCACCGAGCTGCAGCGGCGCGACGTGCGCGACTTCGTCGACGCCGAGGCCTTCGCACGGCTGATGGCGTCGAAGGGTGTCAGCAACGACACCACCGTGGTGCTCTACGGCGACAAGTCGAACTGGTGGGCGGCCTACGCCTTCTGGTTCTTCAAGTACAACGGGCATGCCGACGTGCGGCTCATGGACGGCGGGCGCCAGAAGTGGGTGGCGGAGGGCAGGGAGCTGAGCACGGAGGTTCCCAGCGTGCCGAAGGGCGACTACCGGGTCCAATACCGCGACGCCAGCATCAGGGCCTTCCTTCACGACGTCGTGCCGCACCTGCTCAAGGTCGTCGGCGGCACCGGGGCGCTAGTCGACGTGCGCAGCCCACAGGAGTACAGCGGCGAGAAGCTGCACATGCCCGAGTACCCCCAGGAAGGCGCCCTGCGCGGCGGCCACGTACCCGGCGCGGCCAACATCCCGTGGGCCAGGGCGGTCAACGAGGACGGCACGTTCAAGCCGGCCGAGGAGCTGAGGCGGCTATACGGCGACCTCGGCGTGACCCCCGACAAGGACGTCATCGCCTACTGCCGCATCGCCGAGCGCTCGAGCCATAGCTGGTTCGTGCTCAAGCACCTGCTCGGCTACCCCAAGGTCCGCAACTACGACGGCTCCTGGACCGAGTGGGGCAACGCAGTCGGGGTACCGATCAAGCAGGGGCCGGACGCCTAGCTCCCGGCCGAGCGGGCGCGACGCAGTCGGGGTGCCGATCAAGCAGGGGCCGGACGCCTAGACGCTCTAGGCGTTGACCAGCCTGCGCTCCTCGCTCGCCCTCGTCAGCACGGCCGTGATCGTCTCCTCGAGGATGCTCAGGCCCTCGTCGAGCTCGGCGTCGCTGAGGTTGATCGGGGGCAGGAGGCGGATCACGTTGCTGTAGGTGCCGGTGGAGAGCAGGGCGAGACCGGCGTCGCGAGCCGCCGCCACGATCTTCTCGACGCTGGCGGCGTCAGGCCGCTTGTCGTCGCCGGACACGAACTCGAGCGCGACCATCGCACCGGGACCGCGGACGTCCCCGACGCCGGGCAGCCGCTGCTGGAGCGCGCGCAGGCGCTTGGTCGCCTGGGCGCCGATGGCGGCGGCGCGCTCGATCAGGGTCTCGTCGGCGATGACGTCGAGCGTGGCGAGCGCAGCGGCGCAGGACACCGGGTTGCCGCCGAAGGTGGTGCCGAGCGAGCCGGGGCCGAGCGCGTCCATGATGTGCGCCTTGGCGACCACGGCCGACAGCGGGAAGCCCGACGAGAGCGCCTTGGCGCTGGTGATGATGTCGGGCTCGAGCCCGAAGTGGTCGACGGCCCACAGCTTGCCGGTGCGGCCGATGCCGGCCTGGACCTCGTCGTCGATCCACAGCGCGCCGATGCTGGCGGCGTACTCCTGCAGCCCTGCCAGGAAGTTGCCCGGCGCGGCGATGAACCCGCCCTCGCCAGCCACCGGCTCGATGAGGAACGCGGCCACCTCTTCCTCGCCGATGCTGTACTTCACCTGATCCTTGAGCGCGGCGAGAGCGAGGGCACCGGTCTCTTCCTCGCTCTTCGCGCCCCACGGGTTGCGGTAGTGGTACGGGTACTGGGCGCGGTAGATGTCGGCCGCGCGGGTCACGAAGCCGGCCTTGTACGGGTGCGGCTTGTTGGTCAGGGACATCGCCATGAAGGTGCGGCCGTGGAACGCGTGGGTGAACGAGACGATGGCGGCGCGCTTGGTGTAGGAGCGAGCTACCTTGACTGCGTTCTCGACGGCTTCGGCGCCGGAGTTGGCGAGGAACGTCTTCTTCGGTGTCGAACCGGGGGCTAGCCGGTTGAGGCGCTCGGCCAGCTCGATGTAGGAGCTGTGCATGCCGACCGCGAAGCACATGTGCTGGAACTCGGCGACCTGGCGCGTGACTGCGTCGACGACGCGCGGATGCGAGTGCCCGATGTTCATGACGGCGATGCCGGTGCTGAAGTCGAGGTAGCGCTTGCCATCGGCGTCCCAGACGTACGATCCGCGCCCCTTGACGGGGCTGAACGGGTGCACGCTGGCCGCGGCCCTGGTGACAGCCGCCGCACGACGAGAAGCCAATTCTACGTTCGACATCTCCGACCTCCGGTAGTCCGCCTTCATCATCGTAGGCGAAACGCACTCCTCACGTTCGTATCGAAAGCGACAGAACCCAGCGGCCGACGAATCGAAGGCCAAGGGTGCGTGACGGCAATGCTAGCACGGGGCGGCCAGCGGCATAACATCGTCTGGTGGGAGCGGACCCGCCAGCCGAGCTCGTGAGAACGCCGACCGGCGCCTTGGTGTGGCGCGCGCCCGGCGGACCGGAGGTCGGCGCGGCCGAGGAGGCGTTGTCGCGGCCGCGCCCCGGTCGCGACCTGCTGTGGCGCGCCGTGCTCTCCGGCAGCGCGCGCGTCGTCGACGCCACCGCCGGCCTGGGGGCCGACGCGTTCCACCTGGCGGCCAAAGGCGCCGAGGTCGTGATGATCGAGCGCGCCCCGGCACTGCTCGCGCTGCTGTCTGACGCTCTGCGCCGCGCCGCTGGCGGCGAGTTGGGGGAGAGCGCGCAGGCCGCCGCGGCGCGCCTGGAGCTGGTCCCCGGCGACGCCCGCGAGGCGCTGCTGGACCAGGCGCTAGTCGGCGAGGCGCAGGTCGTCTACCTGGATCCGATGTTCCCGCAGCGGGCCAAAGGCAAGCGCTCGCTGCCCGGCAAGGAGATGGCGCTGCTGCGCGAGGCGCTGGGAGCCGTGAGCGAAGCCGAGGAGTCGGAGCTGCTGGCTTGCGCCCTGCGCGCGGCGACGCGGCGCGTGGTGGTGAAGCGGCCGGCCGGCGCCGAGCCCCTTGCCGGAGTGCGGCCGAGCGGCGCATTGAGCGGATCGACCACGCGTTACGACATCTATGCGCCCAGGCACGCATCCATGCCCCCAGGTCCGGGCACCGTGGACCGGTAGGGACCGCCTTCGACCCGGTGGCCCCCGAGGCCAGAGACCGCACGCGCGGCTGGCCTGGGTAGCGAGTAGGCTAGCTGCACATGAGAGGACATCACGATCAGGACGCTCAGGCGGGCGGCGCTCACCCTACGGACGCAGGCCCGATCGAGTCCCGAGGCTCACAGCCTGCGCAGGCGGTGGCTGGGACGACCAGGGTAGGCGGTGTAGCCGTCGTGGCCGTGATCGGCGCCGGCATCATGGGCGGCGGCATCGCGACGCTGCTGGCTACCAGCGGGTTCGAGACGCGTCTCTACGACCCGCTGCCGGACGCCTTGGAGCGCGCCGCGGCGCGGGCGCGCAAGTTCGCCAGCCGTACGGCCGTGGGAGAGGGCGAGCCGGCACCGGAGCCGAGCCTGCACTCAGATCTCGCCGAGGCCGTCGCCGGAGCCGACCTCGTCATCGAGGCCGTGCCTGAGCGCCTCGAGCTCAAGCGCGCGCTGTTCGCCGAGCTCGACGGCCTGTGCCGCCAGGGCTGCGTGCTCGCGACCAACACCAGCGAGCTGTCGGTCACGGCCATCGGGGCGGCCACTAGCAGACCTCAGGACGTGGTGGGGATGCACTGGTTCAACCCGCCGGAGCGCATGCAGCTGGTCGAGCTCGTGCGCGGCGCGCTGAGCGGAGACGAGGCCGTGGCGGTCGCCAGGGCCGTGGCGGAGGCCTGCGGCAAGACCTGCGTCACCGTCGCCGACAGGCAAGGGTTCGTCACGACCAGGGCGGTCGCCGCGCTGATGCTCGAGGGCATCAGGATGCTCGAGGAGGGCGTCGCCAGCCGCGAGGACATCGACACCGCGATCCGGCTCGGGCTCAACCACCCGATGGGCCCTTTGGAGCTAGCCGACTACATTGGGCTCGACACCGTGCTGCTGATCGCAGAATCGATGCGAGAGGCCCTCGGCGACTCCTTCCGCCCCCCTCAGACCCTGCGCAAGCTCGTCGAGTCTGGACGCCTGGGGCGCAAGAGCGGCGGCGGCTTCTACAGCTACTGAGACGGCTGCCGGCGCAGCCTGGCGACGGCCCGAAACGAGACGCGCCACCCGCTACAGGGTGGCGCGACGTGGCTGGCCCACAGGGACTCGAACCCCAACCGACCCGACCAAACCCGGGTGTCCTGCCATTCGACGAG
>CAYYOK010000116.1:0-10409 GCA_964473205.1 uncultured bacterium
GCTTGATCAACGTCGACTTCGCCGACGTCAAGGCGCTGCTCCAAGGCGCGGGCACGGTCCTGATGGGCATCGGCGCCGGCCGCGGCGAGAAGCTCGCCGAGGAGGCCGCCAACAGCGCCACCCACAGCCCGCTCCTCGCCCGCGGGGTCGAAGGCGCCAGGCAGCTCCTGATCAACATCACCAGCTCCGATCACCTCACCTTGGCCGACGCCAACGAGATCGTCGAGAAGATCTCCGACGCGACCGAGGTCGACGACGTCAACGTCCTCTTCGGCGTCACCTACGACGAGGACGCCGCCGACGAGGTGCGCGTCACCGTCATCGCCGCCGGCTTCGATCAGGCCCCGCAGACGCGGGTGCTGCGCCCCACGCACATCCGCAGCGCCATCGGCGGCCGCAGCTACGACCCCAGCAACTACGACATCCCCGCCTTCTTGCGCTACAACCCCGACGCGCAAGAGAACTAAGCAGCCTGAGCAGTACCGACGACAAGGACACCAAGGTCGTCTTCCGCGGGCGCATAGTCACGCTCGAGGTGCAAGACGACAAGTGGGAGATAGCTAGGCACGCCGACGCCGTGGCCGTCCTGGTGGCTCAGGGACCCAAGGTGCTCGGCGTGCGTCAATCCAGGCGCCCCATCGAGGCCGTCACCTGGGAGATCCCGGCCGGCCTGATCGAGCCTGGCGAGGAGCCCGCCGCTGCCGCGGCGCGCGAGCTGGCCGAGGAGACGCAGCTCGGCGGCACGATCACCCACATAACCTCCTTCTACGCCTCCCCCGGCTTCACCGACGAGAAGGTCCACCTGTTCAAGGCGACCGGGCTCGGGTCGGTGAGCGCCGCTGCCGACGAGGACGAGGGAGACCTCGTGGTCGAGTGGCGCGACGCTCGCGAGGTCTGGCGCGCCGTGGCGGCGGGCGAGGAGGAGACGAGCGGCGTGACGCTGCTCGCGCTCAGGCATCTCCTCGCCGAGCTCGGAGTCGAGCCGTGATGCTGCCTGTGGTGGCCAGCTCGCTCGCCGAGCTCGAACTGCGCGGAGCCTGCATCTGCATCGGCAACTTCGACGGTGTCCACCTCGGCCACCGCGCGCTGCTCGAGCGCATGCGGCAGGTCTCTCGGGACGAGGGCGTTCCCGCGCTGGTCGTGACCTTCTTCCCCCCTGCCCGCGTCGTGTTCGGAGGCGCCACCTTCCTCTCCAGCGCCGAGGAGAAGGTCGAGCTGCTCGCCCACTACCGGCCAGACGCCGTCGCGATGCTGAGGTTCGACCTGCGTTTCGCCCAGACGGAGCCGGCCGAGTTCGTGAGCAGCCTGGCCCGGCTCGAGCCGCACAGCCTGATCGTGGGCGATGACTTCAGGTTCGGCAAGGACCGCGCCGGCGGGCTGGCGGAGCTGCGCGCGGCCTCGCAGCGCATCGAGGCCTTCGGGCTGGTCGAGCACGGCGGCGAGGTCGTCAAGTCCTCGGCCATCCGCGAGCACCTGGCGGCGGGCGACGTCGAGCGCGCCAACGCGCTGCTGGGCAGGCCGTACTTCGCGCGCGGAGCAGTCGCTCGCGGCGCGCAGCGCGGACGCACCATCGGCTTCCCCACCGCCAACGTCGAGGTCGACCCGCGCAAGGCCTTGCCGCTCGGCGTGTTCGCCGTGAGCGTCCTCGTAGGCGATGAGCGGTTCGAAGGCATGGCCAACGTCGGCCCTCGACCGTCGTTCGAGGAGGAGCCGCCCGCCCTCGAGGTCCACCTGTTCGACTTCGACGCCGATCTCTACGGCCAGCAGATCGAGGTCGGCTTCCACGCCTACCTGCGCTCCCAACGGCGTTTCTCCGGCCTGGACGAGCTGAGGCAGCAGCTCGCGGCAGACGCCGTGGCGGCGCGCGCGGCGCTGGCCGGCTCGTAGGCTCTGGTAGTCTCGCAGCCGTGCTGATCTACGGCCGCAACGCTGTGCTCGAGGCGCTGGCCGGCGGCGTCGAGGTGCGGCGCGTGCTGGTGGCCAGAGGCATCGAGCGCGCCATGCTCGCCGAGCTGGAACGTGCGGCGGGGCGTCGGGGCGTCGACCTGCAGCAGGTCCCCAGGATCCAGCTCGATCAGGCGCTGAAGACCACGCAGCACCAGGGCGTGGCCGCCGAGCTCGAAGAGTTCAGGCCCTCTGACATCGAAGATGCTTACGAGCTGGCTCGCGCGCGCGGTGAGCGGCTGCTGCTCGTTCTGCTCGACCAGCTCACCGACCCTCGCAACGTGGGGGCGATAGTCCGCAGCGCCGAGGCGCTCGGCGCCCACGGGGTCGTGACGCAGGAGCGCGGCAGCGCGCCGTTCAGCCCCGTCGCCATCAAGGCAGCGGCCGGCGCCACCAGCCATCTGCCCGTGGTCGTCGTCACGAACCTCCCCCGCGCCATCGAGGACCTCAAGGAGCGCGGGGTCTGGGTGTACGGCGCCGCGCCGCTCGACGCCGCCGGGAGCGTCCTGGAGGCGGCGACTGTCGACTGGGACCGCGACGCCGCGCTCGTCATCGGCTCGGAGGGCAGCGGCATGCGCAGGCTGGTGCGGGAGCGCTGCGACGAGCTGGTGGGCATCAGGCAGTACGGCAAGGTCGGCTCGCTCAACGCCTCGGTAGCGGCCGGTATCCTGCTTCACGTGGTTCAGAGCGTCAGAGCGGCGCGCAAGGCCGGCGAGTGATGGCACCACGAGTGATGGCACGGTGATGCACAAGTGATGGCACCGCCTAGGAGGGGTAATGGCACGCTTACCAGTAGCTGAGGACCTGCTCGACCTCGGGTTCGTCTCCGACCCGCAGCTCTCGCCCGATGGGCTGCGCGCCGCCTGCGTCGTCACGCGGATAGTGAAGGGCGAGGCGCCGGCCGAGAAGGGCAAGGCCGACGGCAGAGGCAAGACCGGCAAGTCGGCAGGCGCCGCCTACACGCCTCCCAGGTACCAGAGCCGCATCCACCTGTTCGAGCTGGCCGAGACTCGCAGCAAGAGGCACCGGCCCAGCGAAGGCACCGTCTTCACGCGCTCCGAGTACACGGACTCCCACCCGCGTTTCAGCCCTGACGGGTCGAAGCTGGCGTTCCTCAGCGTCAGGAAAGAGGGCGAGAAGCCGCAGCTCCACGTGATGCCCTTGGCCGGCGGCGAGGCAGTGAGGATCACCGACCTGAAAGCCGGCGTCGGCGAGTTCGCCTGGCACCCCGGCTCCGGCCGCCTCGCCTTCGTCTCGCGCGGCGACTACGTCGACGAGAACGCCGAGCGCGGCCTCCCCCAACGGATCCGCCGACGCTACTTCCGCGCCGACGGCGGCGGTCAACGCCCCGAGGTGCCTGCCCAGGTCTACCTCGTGAACGCCGGTGGCGGCGCACCGGTCAAGCTGACGGATTTCGAGTACACCCCGGGCGATCTCGCCTTCTCCCCCTCGGGCGACGAGCTGTACCTGCTCGTCGCCGGCAACGAGGAGGCCGACTCGAACTTCAGCTTCGACGTCGTGAAGGTCGACCTGGACAGCAAGGCCGTCACCAAGCTAGCCGCGGACGTGCCGTTCGTCGGCGGGGGGACCGTGTCGCCCAGTGGCAGGTGGCTCTACCTCATCGCGCCGAGCGTGCCTGGCGACCTCGCCAGCCCGAACGGCCTGTGGGTCATCGACGTCTCCAAGGCGGGAGGGCGCGGCAAGCGCGAGCCGCGGCTCCTCAGCGACGTGGACCTCGACACGACGCCCTCGCTCGGCGGCGACTCCCGCTACGGCAGCATGCCCAACGCGCCGGTGTGGTACCAGGACCCGGACGGCGGCGAGGGTCTGGTCGCCAACTCCTTCGTCGACGGCCGCACGCGTCTGGCGCGGATCTCGCTCGATGGCCGACTCACCGAGATCGACTCCGAGCACGACGCCATGACCTCGTTCAACACCCTCACCGGCTCGGGCCGCCTGCTGTTCACCGCCGAGTCGTCAGACAAGCCCGGAGAGCTGTTCGTGCGCTACGAGGACGGCAGCGAGCAGCGCCTGAGCTCGATCAACGACACCTGGCTCAAGCGCCTGAGCCTCGCCACCGCCGAGGGACCTTTCGAGCTGAAGCCGCCGCGCAAGGCGAAGAAGGGCTCGTACGCGAGCGCCAGCCGCTCGGACCACGACGGCCGCGAGCGCGTGCAGTACTGGACCTTGCGCTCAGCCAAGCCTCGCGCCGACGAAGCGGCCGTGCTCGAGGTGCACGGCGGCCCCCACACCGCCTACGGCAACGGCTTCTACTTCGAGTTCCAGCTCCTCGCGGCGCGCGGCTACTCGGTGATCTACGGCAACCCTCGCGGCGGGTCGAGCTACGGCTTCAGCTTCGCCACCTCGCTGCTCGGCCGCTACGGCAGCGTCGACGCCGACGACGTGGTCGACATCGGCGACGACGGCCTGGCGCGGCTCGGCACGCCGAAGGCCCCGCTGCACCTCACCGGCGGCAGCTACGGCGGCTTCATGACCAACTGGCTCGTCGGCCGCACCGACCGCTACCGCAGCGCGGTCACCCAGCGCAGCATCAGCAACTGGACGAGCATGTACGGCACCTCCGACATCGGGCCGGGCTTCGTGGAGCGAGAGATCGCCGGGGTGCCGTGGGACGACCTCGACAGGCTCTGGGAGCAGAGCCCCATCAGGCACGTCGCCTTCGTCAAGACTCCCCTGCTGATCATCCACAGCGAGCTCGACTTCCGCTGCCCGATCGAGCAGGCCGAGCAGCTCTTCACGGCCCTCAAGCACCTCGGCAAGGTCGACGTCGAGTTCCTGCGCTTCCCTGGCGAGTGCCACGAGCTCTCCCGCAGCGGCCGCCCGGACAGGCGCATCGCCAACCTCGAGGCGATAGTCGGCTGGTTCGAGACGCACGCCTAAACGCCCGCCTGAGCCCACGCCCGAGGCCGGGCGCCGAGGTCCGCGACCGAGCCGTGTAAGCCACGAACGGGGCCTCGTCGCCCCGACATGTGCTATGCTCTGCGGTTGGAACGCCGAGACATCGGGCGCGCGATCGACACCTAAGAGCTGAACCCCTCGAACCGCCACTGGCGCATGGGAAGAAGCGGGATTCGCGCCGGAGACGGCCCAGACGGGAAGAAGAATGCCGCTATCTGCCGCACAGAAGACCGAGGTAGTCAACGACTTCGGCAAGTCCGCCACCGACACCGGCTCGACCTCGGTCCAGATCGCGCTGCTCACCAGGCGCATCGAGGAGCTGAGCCAGCACCTGCAGACGCACCGCAAGGACCATCACGGTCGCCGTGGCCTGCTGATGATGGTCGGCAAGCGCAAGCGCCTCCTCAGCTACCTCGAGCGCGAAGACTACGACGCGTACAAGGAACTGATCCAACGCTTGGGCCTCAGGCGCTGAGAGCCAGGTACCTCTCGTTCACCGTCGCGACCGCCGGAGCCGAACGTGGCTCCGCGGTCGCGCGTAGTATAAGGGGGCGGAAGACAGAAGGAACCAACGGCACGGCCATTAGGGCCGGGCCGGGACATCGCGCCGAGATCGCGCAAGCGCTCGGCTCAGACGGGCAAGTGGCCTACTAAAGGCCATTCCCGAACGCTCGGTCGGCATGGGGCTGACACGGTGCGTAAGACGCGCGGAAGCAGTCGAAGGAGAGAGAGTGAACCTACATAACCACCGGCGCTACTCGACGCAACTAGGCGGACGAGAGCTAATCATCGAAACGGGCAAGTACGCCAAGCAGTCCGCCGGCAGCGTCACCGTGCGCTACGGCGACACGCTGGTCCTCGTCACCGCCGAGATGAGCGACGACGGCTCCCCCATGCCGTTCCTGCCGCTCACCGTCGAGTACGAGGAGCGCCACTACGCCATCGGCAAGATCCCCGGCTCGTTCATGAAGCGCGAGGGCAGGCCCGGCATCCAGGCGACCCTCAACGCCCGCATCGTCGACCGGCAGATCCGGCCGCTGTTCCCCAAGCAGCTCCGCAACGAGACCCAGGTCATCGTCACGGTGCTCTCGGCCGACCAGGTCAACGACCCGATGCCGCTCGCGGCCATCGGCGCGTCGGCTGCCCTGTCGATCTCCGACGTGCCGTGGGGCGGCCCGACCGCCTGCTGCACCGTCGGCTACGTCGGCGGCGAGTACGGCCTCAACCCGAGCATGCAGCTCCTCCACGAGAGAGGCTCGCAGCTCGAGCTGACCGTCGCGGCCAGCTCTGGCGCCGTGCTGATGGTCGAGGCCGCCGCCTCCGAGCTGAGCGAGGACGTGATGGTCGGCGCCATCGAGTTCGCCCAGCAGCAACTCAAGCCCGTCGTCGAGCTCATCGAGCGCATGAAGCAGGAGATCGGCCGCGAGAAGAAGCCCTTCCACTCGGCCGTCGAGCTCGACCCGACGCTGCGCGAGCAGATGAAGGCCGCCGCCGATGCCGCCGGCATCGCCGACGTTCTCCGCACGCCCGGCAAGCACGAGCGCTCCGTCGCGATCAAGGCCCTGCGCGACCGTCTCATCGCCGACCACCTCGCCGGCGCCGGCCTCGCTGCCGACGAAGCCGAGCCGAAGCTGATCGGCGAGCTGAAGGCCGCCTTCGACAAGGCGGAGTCGGCCGCCATGCGCGCCATGGTCATCGAGCACAACGTCCGCACCGACGGCCGCCGCTCCGACGAGATCAGGCCCATCTGGATCGAGACGGGCGTGCTGCCGATGGCGCACGGCTCTGCCGTTTTCACCCGCGGCGAGACGCAGGTCCTCGGCGTGGCGACGCTCGGCACCGGCCGCAGCAACAGGCTCGTCGACGACCTCGGCTTGGACGACACCGAAGAGTTCATGCTGCACTACAACTTCCCGCCGTTCTCCACCGGCGAGGTCAAGCGCCTGCGCGGCACCGGCCGCCGCGAGCTCGGCCACGGCAACCTGGCGCGCCGCTCGCTGCTCGAGGTCATCCCCAGCCAGGAGGCGTTCCCGTACGTGCTGCGCGTGGTGGCCGAGACGCTCGAGTCGAACGGCTCCTCCTCGATGGCCAGCGTCTGCGCCGGCTCGCTCTCGCTGATGGACGCGGGTGTGCCGCTGCGCGCGCCGGTCGCGGGCATCGCGATGGGCCTGGTCATGGAGGGCGAGCGCTACCGCATCCTCTCCGACATCCTCGGCTCCGAAGACGCCCTCGGCGATATGGACTTCAAGGTCACCGGCACCGAGAACGGCGTCACGGCGCTGCAGATGGACATCAAGGTCACGGGCATCACCGCCGCGATCATGCGCGAGGCTCTCGCCCAGGCGCGCGCCGGCCGGCTGCACATCCTCGGCAAGATGGCCGAGGTGCTGGCGGCCCCGCGCCCGGAGATCTCCGCCAGGGCTCCGCGCATCCTCCAGGTCAAGATCCCGGTCGACAAGATCGGCACGATCATCGGCCCCGGCGGCAAGCAGATCCGCGAGCTCGAGTCGCTCGGCGCCACGGTCGAGGTGTCCGAGGACGGCACCATCCGCATCTACTCCGAGGACTCCGACGCCGCCAAGGCCGTCAAGTCCCAGATCGAGGCGCTGACCGCGACGGCCGAGGTCGGCAAGGAGTACGACGGCGTCGTGGCCAAGACGACCGACTTCGGCGCCTTCATCACGCTGTTCCAGGGCACCGACGGGCTGCTGCACATCAGCCAGATCGCCGAGGAGCGCGTGACCCGCGTCGAGGACTTCCTCAAGGAGGGCGACCGCATCCGCGTCAAGGTCAACTCGGTCGACGACCGCGGCAAGATCGATCTGGTGCGGCCGGAGCTCGAGGGCAAGATCGCGCCGCGTGCCCCGCGCGCGCCCGGTGGCGGCGGTGGCCGGGGTGACCGCGGCGGCTTCCGCGACCGTGGACCCCGCGGAGACCGCGGTGACCGCGGCCCTCGGCGATGACCGTGCCGATCGTGCCGACCGCGCCGATCGTGCCGATCGGGGCCTGCGCTGAGGACGGCGCGACGAGCAAGACCTAAGAGGTACACCACCGTGCGCGCAGCCTCCCCCGCTCCATCGGCTCACACTCGAGCCGCGAGCCGGGAGGACCGCGCGTAACGGGCGACTGGAGCAACATGGCAAACGACGAACGTAAACTGAAAGTCATCCCCCTCGGTGGGATGGGCGAGATCGGCAAGAACATGTTCGCCTTCGAGTACGGGGGCGAGATCCTCCTAGTCGACGGCGGCCTGGCCTTCCCCGACGCGAACATGCTCGGGGTCGACATCCTCGTCCCGAAGATCGACTGGGTGGTGGAGAACGCCGCCAAGATCAAGGGCTGGGCTCTGACGCACGGTCACGAGGACCACATCGGCGGGATCCCGTACATGCTCAAGCTGCTGCCGAAGGTGCCGATGTACGGCGCCAAGCTCACGCTCGGGCTGCTGAGAGGCAAGTTCGAGGAGTTCAAGATCAAGGAGCGCGACGTAGACCTGCGCGAGATCTCGACCGACGACCGCGTCAAGATCAGCCGCAACTTCACCGTCGACTTCTTCCAGATGACCCACTCGATCCCCGACAACTCGGGGCTCGTCATCCACACCCCCATCGGCCGCGTGGTGCACTCCGGCGACTTCAAGCTCGACTACCACCCAGCCGACGGCCGGACCAGCCACCTGCACAAGCTCGCTCAGGCGGGCCAGGACGGCGTGCTGCTGCTGATATCCGACAGCACCAACGCCGAGCGCCCCGGCTACACGCCCAGCGAGCGCGACGTGATGAACGCCGTCGACGACATCGTCCAGCGCGCCAAGGGCCGCGTCATCGTCACGACGTTCTCGAGCCACGTGCACCGGCTGCAGAACTTCATCCGCGTCGCCGAGCGGCACGACCGCAGGGTGGTGATGGAGGGGCGCTCGATGATCAAGAACGCCACCATCGCCCAGGACCTCGGCTACCTCAAGGCCAAGGACTCGTTCGTCTCGTCGGACGACCTCGGCGACATGCAGGACGACAAGGTGCTGTTCCTCTGCACCGGCTCGCAGGGCCAGCCGATGGCCGCGCTCTCGCGCCTGGCCGCCGGCACCCACCGCAAGATCCGGCTCAAGCCCGGCGACACCGTGATCCTCTCCTCCAACCCGATCCCGGGCAACGAGGAGGCCGTCGGCCGCGTGATCAACCAGCTCTACGCCGCCAACGTCAACGTCTACTACCCGCCCGCCTACAAGGTGCACGCCTCGGGCCACGCCAGCCAGGAGGAGCTGAAGCTGATCTTGGACCTCACCCGGCCCAAGTTCTTCATCCCTTGGCACGGCGAGATGCGGCACCAGGTCAACCACCTGCGCCTCGCCGACTCGATGGCCCATCCGCCGAAGAAGAGCATGATCGTCGCGAACGGCGACGTCATCGAGATCTCGCGCGACGACATCAAGGTCTCCGGCAACGTCGAGGCTGGCGTGGTGCTCATCGACAGCATGGGCAAGGCCGGCGATGAGGTCACCGAGCCGATCATCCGCGACAGGCAGACCCTGTCCGCCGACGGGCTGGTCGTGATCACCGCCGTCGCCGCCGACAAGCCGACCGCCGAGGTCATCACCCGCGGCGTGGCCCAGGGCAACAACGGCCTGGTTCAGGAGATCAAGAAGATCACCCTCGAGGCTCTGGAGCGGGGCAAGCGCGAGAAGCGCAGCCTGTCGGACATCCGCGACGACATCTTCTACCCCGTCAGGCGCTACATCAGGAAGACGACGGGGCGCAACCCGCTGATCGTGCCTACCGTGGTCGAAGGCTGAGGGACTGGGCGGGGGATCGCGGGTGCTGTACCGAGTACCCCTGCCATAGGCTCCTGCCTAGTGTAGGGGGCGAGTAGGAGACCCTCCTCCTGCGTACCCCTGCCATAGGCTCGTGCCTAGTGTAGGTGCTCCAACTCGCATGTCCGCCGCAGCCCTAGACTAGGCGAATGCCGCGCCTGTTCATCGCTGTGCCGATCGACGACAGCGTCAAGAGCAACCTGGCGCGCGTCGAAACGGCTGCCGCGCGTAGCCAACCAGGCCGTGGCGATGGCGGGGGCCGCGGCGTCAGTTGGGTGCGGCCCGAGAACCTGCACATCACCCTGGCGTTCCTCGGCGAGGTCGAGGAGCGACGCGCGGACGAGGTGGAGGACGCGGTCTACGCCGCCACCGAGGGGCACAGCGCACTGCTTCAACTACAGGCGCGTGGCCTCGGCGCCTTCCCGAACGAGGAGAAGGCGCGCGTTCTGTGGGCGGGTCTGGACGGGGACGTCCCGAGGCTCATCGACCTGCAGTCGCGGCTGGTGAGCGAGCTGAGGCGCGCCGGCTTCGAGGTCGAACCTAAGCGCTACCGGCCGCACATCACCTTGGCGAGGTTCCGCTGGCCGCAGCGGCTACCGGACAGGCTCCCTCGGTTGCAGGAGTTCGGCGAGTGGCAGGCCACCGAGTTGCAGTTGATCGAAAGTCACCTGCGTCCGACCGGCGCGCGCTACGTGATCAGGGCTGAGGTGCCGCTCGAGTGAAGCAAAGAGCCCGG
>CAYYOK010000117.1:0-10353 GCA_964473205.1 uncultured bacterium
GAGTTCTTCGTCGACGGGTTCGTCCTCGACGACATCGGCGGCGACATCTGCCGTCGCCTCGGCACTGAGCGGGGCTGGTACGTCCGGGACCACCGCCGCAACGGCTTCGAGCGGCGGGCGGACTGGGGGCTTCCGGTCTTCTGGCACCTCGCGGTTTAGCGGCGGCGGGTCGTCGGGTGGATCGAGCAGCGCGGCGAGTTCCGGTGCGGCTTCGGCTGCCGCGGCGGCGGGAGGCGGAGGTGGGTCTTCGGCGGCCATGGAAGGAATGAGCGGCGGGGTGAGCGACTTCATGCAGGTACTGCAGAAGGCGGTAGAGGGCGGAAAGATGGTCAAAAAAGGCGATATCGTCGCTGAATTTGACCGTCAATACCAGGAGACACGTTTGGACGATTTCCGTGCTTCGGTGGAGCAGAGCCAGATGTCGCTGCGGATCACGGACTCCGAGTTGGAAGTGACGCGGAAGGCGCGGGCATTGAGCATCGAGCAGGCGAGGGCGGCGGTGGAGAAGGCCAAGCTGGATATCAAAACGACGCCGGTGTTGAGCCAGATCCAGGCGGAGATGCTGAAGCTGCAACTGGAGGAGGCGGAGGCGCGGCTGCAACAGTTGCTGGGCGAAGTGAAGTTTCAGCAGATCAGTGAGCAGGCGCAACGGCGGAACACGGAGTTGAGCATGGCGTCCTCGCGCAAGGAGCTGGAGATGGCGGAGCGCAACATTGGGCGGATGAGTCTGGCGGCGCCGATGGACGGAATGGTGGTGATGCAGCAGACGTTCCGGAGCGGTGAGATGGTGCAGATCAAGGAAGGCGACCAATTGATGTCAGGGCAGATGTTCATGCAGATTGTGGACCCCACATCGATGATGGTTTCGGCCTCGGTGAATCAGACGGATGTTGAGCTGATTCGTGTGGGTGCGCAGGCGCGGCTGCATTTCGACGCGTATCCGGGGATGGAATTACCGGGAAGAGTGGTGTCCATTGGGGCGATGACGAAGACCGGCGGGCAACGGGCCGATTTTGTGAAGGAGATTCCGGTGTTCATCAAGGTGGAGGGGTTGGACCCGAGAGTGATTCCGGATTTGAGCGTGAGCGCGGATGTGGTGATGTAGGGGATGACCCCGAGCGCGGCGATGGAGAACACCTCGAAGTTGCCGCCCGAGATGAAGTTGAGCAGCGAGAAGATGTCGCCGCCCAGCACCCCGCTCGCCAGGGCGTCGATGTCGACGCCCGGCGTCGGGATGTGGACCATCAGGCGGTAGACCGCCAACAGGCCGATGGTGATGAGCAGCTTGTTCCGCAAGTCTGGGATGACCAGGGCGTTGCGAAAAGCTTGCAGCATGCTTAGTTCTCCTCGGCCGGGGCGGCGTCGGCGTCAGCGTCTTCGTCTGACGGCGCGACCAGCAGGTTCAGCGTGCCACCGGCGTCCGCCAGAGCCTTAGCGGCCCCGCGCGAGGCGTAGTGGACGCTGACGGTCAGGCCGCGCACGTCGAGTGCGCCGGCGGCCAGCAGCTTCACGGGGTGATCGGCGCGGCGGATGAGGCCGCGCTCAACGAGCGCGACCGCGTCGACGACATCGCCTTCGGCGAAGAGGTTCAGGCCCCTGAGGTTGACGATCTGCAGCGGGTCCTTGAGCCGCGTGAAACCGCGCTTGGGCAGGCGCATGATCAGCCGCGAGCGGCCGCCTTCCCAGCCGGCGCCGCCGCTGTAGCCGCTGCGGCTCTTCTGGCCCTTCTCACCACGGCCGGCGGTCTTGCCGCGACCGCTGCCGAGGCCGCGACCGACGCGCCTGCGTGTCTTCTTCGAGCCGGGAGCCGGCTTGAGTTCGTTGAGCTTCACTTCTCGTCCAGCCCTTCGATCTTGAGCAGGTAGGCGACCTTGGCCACCATCCCGCGCGTGCTTGGGTTATCGACGATCTCGCGCGTATCGCCCTGCTTGCGCAGTCCGAGCGCGTTGACGGTCGCGCGCTGGTCCTTGGAGACGCCGATGAGGCTGCGCGCCAGGGTCAGCTTCATCGCGCCGCGTCCCGCTCGCGCTTGGCGTCCTCGAAGGTCTTGAGCTGCTTGAGGCCCTCGATGACCGCGTAGGCGACGTTGGTCTGGTTGCGGGAGCCGAGCTCCTTGGTCAGCAGGTTGCGGTAGCCGGCCAGCTCGACGATGGCGCGCGGAACGCTGCCGGCGATGACGCCGGTTCCGGCGCCCGCAGGCTTGAGCATCACGCGGCTGGTGCCGTGCTCGCCGAGGACCTCGTGCGGGACGGTACCTGGCTCGGCGATGGGCACGCGGATCAGGTTGCGCCTGGCGACGTACTGGCCCTTCTGCACCGCGACGGGCACCTCGCGCGCCTTGCCGAGACCCACCCCGACACGGCCTTGACGGTCGCCGATGACGACCATCGCGCCGAAGCGGAAACGACGACCGCCCTTGTAGGTCTTGGCGGTGCGGCGGATGAAGATGACCTTGTCTTCGAAGTCGGTGTCAGCCATCAGAACTCGAGGCCTCCTTCACGGGCCCCTTCGGCGAGGGCCTTGACGCGACCGTGGAACTTGAACGAGCCACGGTCGAACACGACGCGCTTGACGCCGGCGGCTAGAGCGCGCTCGGCGAGAGCCTTGCCTACCGCGGCGGCCTGCTCTGACTTGTTGCCGCTGAGCCCGAGCGCCTTGCTGTTCGCCTCGGCGACGGTCTTGCCGGTGGTGTCGTCGATGACCTGGGCGTAGATGTGCCTGGCGCTGCGGAAGACGCTCAGGCGCAGGCGGTCGGTCGCGACCGGGCGGCGCAGGCGGCTGCGGGTGCGGTTCTGGCGCCGCTCTTTGCGTAAGAGGATGTTGCTACTCATCTAAGTTCGCGCTCCTGCCTCAACGCGCCGCGGCCTTGCCAGGCTTGAGCCGGACGACCTCGCCGGCATACCTGACGCCCTTGCCGTGGTACGAGTCTGGCGGCCTGACGGCGCGGATGTTCGCCGCAACCTGGCCGACTAGCTGCTTGTCGATGCCGCTGACCGAGATCTTCGTAGGCTCGGAAGACTGGATCGTGATGCCGGCCGGAGGCTCGATCACGACGGGGTGGGAGAAGCCGAGGCTGAGCTCGAGGTTCGAGCCCTTCATCTGGCAGCGGAAGCCCACGCCCTGGATCTCGAGGTTCTTGGTGAAGCCCTCGGAGACGCCGGTGATGGCGTTGGCCAAGAGGGCGCGCGCCAGCCCGTGCTGCGAGCGCTCGAAGCGGTTGTCGTTGCCGCGCTTGACGGTCAGGACGCCGCCTTCGACCTCGACCTCGAGCACCGGGGCGATGTCGACGCTGAGGGTGCCCTTGGGTCCCTTCACCTCGACGCGGCCTCCGGCGACCTTGGCCTCGACGGCCTTGGGCAGGGTGATGGGTGCTCTACCTACCCGCGACATCACCACACCTCACAGATGACCTCGCCACCGAGGTTGTGGCGGCGCGCCTCGCGGTCGGCCATGAGGCCCTTGGAGGTGGAGATGACGGCCATACCGAGCCCGCCCCTGACGATCGGCACGTGCTGCGCCTTGGCGTAGGCGCGCCGGCCCGGGGTGGAGACCCGCTGGAGCGAGTTGATGATGCTCTTGCGCTTGGGCCCGTACTTCAAGGCGATGCGCAGGAACGGCTTGCCTTCGACGTCGACGGCTTCGACGCCTCCTAGGTAACCCTCGCGCACGAGTATGTCGGCGAGAGAGCGCTTGAACTTGCTCGCCGGCACATCGACGCTGGCCTCGGCGATGGCCGAGGCGTTGCGGATGCGCGTGAGCATGTCTGCGATCGGATCCGTCTGCATTTGACCTTCCTTAGCTGGGGTCGGTATCCCCGCTTGTGCGTGGACCTTCTCCCCGCGATTGCTGCTTCTCTGTTTGCGCCTTCTGAACCGTCAGTCGTTGCCGGGTGCAGTTGCCTGCGGCAACTGCGTTGAACTTCCGCGCCAGCGGAAGTTCACCAGCTCGACTTGACGACTCCCGGCAGGTAGCCCTTGTGCGCCATCTCGCGCATGCAGATGCGGCAGAGGCCGAAGTCGCGCAGGTAGGCGCGCGAACGGCCGCAGCGGCTGCAGCGGTTGTTGTGCCGGGCCGCGAACTTGGGCGTTCTGGCGGACTTGGCGATGTGAGCCTTGGTGGCCACTGATCCCTCCCTACTTCCTGAACGGCATGCCGAGGAGCTCGAGCAAGCTGCGCGCTTCCTCGTCGGTCTGTGCCGTGGTGACGATGGCGATGTCCATCCCCCTGGTCGCGTCGACCTGGTCGTAGCTGATCTCGGGGAACACCATCTGCTCCTTGATGCCCATGCTGTAGTTGCCGCGCCCGTCGAAGCTGTTCGTCGGGACGCCGCGGAAGTCGCGGACGCGCGGCAGCGCGATGTTGATGAGCCTGTCGAGGAACGACCACATGCGCTCACCGCGCAGCGTGACGCGCAACCCTACCGGCATGCCGGCGCGGACCTTGAAGTTCGAGACGGACTTCTTCGCGCGGGTCACCGAGGGGCGCTGCAGCGTGATCTGGGCGATCTCGCGCGACGCCTTGTCCAGGACCTTGGAGTCCTCCCTGGCTTCGCCCAGGCCCATGTTGACCACTACCTTGACGACCTTCGGCACCGCCATCGGGTTGGTGTAGCCGTGACGCTCGACCAGCTGCGGCTGGATGGACGCGTAGCGCTTCTTGATCGGTAGCTCTATCTTCTGCATCGTCATCACTCGTCGAGCTGCGTCCCGCTCTTGCGGGCCACTCGTACCTTCCGTCCGTCGGCGAGGACCTTGACGCCTATGCGCGTCGGGGCACCTGCCTGAGGGTCGATGAGCTGCACGTTGCTGAGGTGCAGCGGGGCTTCCTGCTCGACGAAGCCGCCGCGGGGGTTCTCCTGCGTGGGCTTGCGGGCCTTCTTGATGATCTTGACGTTCTTGACGAGCACCTGGCTCTTCTCGCGGTTGACCGAGATGACCTCGCCCTCCGCGCCCTTGTACTTGCCGGCGATGACCCTGACGGTATCGCCCTTGCGGATGTGGGACTTGGCCCTAGGCATCACAGCACCTCCGGCGCCAACGACACGATGCGCATGAAGCGCTTCTCGCGCAGCTCGCGCGCCACGGGTCCGAAGACGCGCGTGCCGCGCGGCTCGTTCTGGGCGTTGAGGATCACGGCGGCGTTGCTGTCGAAGCGGATCGAGGAGCCGTCCTTGCGGTTGACTTCCTTCTTGGTCCGCACGATCACGGCCTTGACCACGTCGCCCTTCTTGATCTGCGAGTGGGGGATCGCGTCCTTCACGGCCGCAACGATCACGTCACCCACCGAACCGACGAACTGCTGGCCCGTGCCGAGCACGCGGATGCACTGGATCTGCCGCGCGCCGGAGTTGTCGGCCACATCGAGGTAGGTCTCCTGCTGGATCATGGCTTCTCCTGCGACCTACGCGCGGGCTTTCTCGATCAGGCGCGTGACGACGAAGCGCTTGCGCTTGCTGATCGGGCGGGCCGACCGGATCTCGACGACGTCGCCGACGCCGTAGGCGTTGTCCTCGTCGTGAGCCAGGTACTTCTTGGATACGGCGATGACCTTGCCGTAGAGCGGGTGCTTGAAGCGCCGCTCGACGTTGACGGTCACGGTCTTGTCGGCCTTGTCTGACACGACGCGGCCCTGCATGACTTTCTTCATCGGGCTTCAGCCTTCTCCTTGGCGATGGTGAGGAGCCGCGCGATCTCGCGCTTCGCGGCCCGGATCCGGCGCGGGTTCGAGGTCTGGCCGATCGCCGACTGGATCCTCAGGTCGAGGAGCTCCTGGCGACGCTTCTCGACCTCGGCGACGATCTCCTCCTCGCTCAGCCTGCGAGCCTCACTGGACTTCATCGTAGATCTCCCGCTTGACCATCTTCGTCTTGATGGGGAGCTTGTGGGACGCCAGGCGGAAGGCCTCCCTGGCCTGCTCCTCGGTGACGTTCGAGACCTCGAACATCACGCGGCCGGGCTTGACGACCGAGACCCAGTACTCCACGGCGCCCTTGCCCTTACCCATGCGGACTTCCTGCGGCTTCTTCGTCACGGGCTTGTCGGGGAAGATCCGGATGTAGATCTTGCCGCCGCGCTTGAAGAAGCGGCTCATCGTGATGCGGCAGGCCTCGATCTGGTTCGACCTGATCCAGCCCGGCTCCATCGCGACGAGGCCGTAGTCGCCGAAGGCGACGTAGTCCCCGCCCTTGGTGCTGCCGGTCATGCGGCCGCGCATCTGCTTGCGGTACTTGACTCTCTTCGGTAGCAGCATCTTCGCTCAGTCCCTACGCGCCCGGGGCTTGGCGTCGCGGCCCCTGGCGTCGCGGCGACGGGCCTGCGGACGCCGGCGGCGCTTCTTGTCGTCGTCGGTCTTCGGGCGCGGCACGACGGCGGCGCGGCGCTGCTTGTCGCCGACGATCTCGCCGTGGAACACCCACACCTTGACGCCGATCACGCCGTAGGTCGTCCTGGCCTCAGCGGTGCCGTAGTCGATGTCGGCGCGGAGCGTCTGGAGGGGGACGCGGCCCTCGGCGTACCACTCGGGACGGGCCTGCTCGGCGCCGCCGAGGCGGCCGGAGCAGCGCACCTTGACGCCGCGCGCGCCCGACTCCATCGTGCGCTGAACGGCCTGCTTCATCGCGCGACGGAAGGCGAAGCGACGCTCGAGCTGCTCGGCGATGCGCTGGGCGATCAGAGCGGCGTTCGTGTTCGGGTTCGCCACCTCTTGCACGTTGACGGCGATGGTGCCGGGGATCTGGCTGCCGAGCTTGGCGCGCAGCAGCTTGATCGCCTCGCCGCCGCGGCCGATGACGACGCCGGGCTTGGCGGTGTGGATGGTGACGTTGATGTTGTGAGCGGCCCGCTCGATGTCGATGCGAGAGATGCCGGAGTGACCGACGTCTTTCGTGACGATCTTGCGGATCAGCTCGTCTTCGGCGAGCAGGCGTGGGTAGTCCTTGGAGGACGCATACCAGTGCGCCGAAGGAACCTTGTTCACACCCAGCCGGAAGCCGACGGGGTTGATCTTATTTCCCACTGCGTTCCTCCAGGACGATCGAGATGTGGCACGTGCGCTTGCGCATCATGTCGGCGCGGCCACGGGCGCGCGGCAGGGTCCGCTTGAGCTGCGGGCCGTCGGACACCTGCACTTCCTTGACGAAGAGGCTGTCGTCGAACATGTCGTGGTTGTTCACGGCGTTGGCGCGCGCGCTCTTCAGCAGCTTGAGCATCGGAGCGGCGGAGCGCTTGTCCGTGAACTTCAAGATGGCCTCGGCTTCGTCGACCTTCTTCCCGCGGATCAGGTCGGCGACGAGGCGCGTCTTGCGCGGCGTCACGCGCAGCATGCGTAGTGAGGCGGTGGCTTGCGGCACGCTCACTCCTTGCGGCTACCGCTGTGACCGCGGAAGGTGCGAGTCGGCGAGAACTCGCCGAGCTTGTGGCCTACCATCGTCTCCTGCACGAACACGGGCACGTGCTGACGACCGTTGTAGACGCCGATCGTGTGGCCGACCATCTCGGGGACGACCGTCGAGCGGCGGCTCCAGGTCTTGATGACCCGCCGGTCGCCGGAGGCGTTGGCTGCGTCGATCTTCTTCAGCAGGTGCTCGTCGACGAACGGACCCTTCTTCAGGCTGCGTCCCATGACTCAGCTCCCCTTCCGGCGTCGCACGATGAAGGTGCTCGACCCCTTGCGCTTGTTGCGCGTCTTGTAGCCCTTGGCCTGCTGGCCCCACGGGCTGACGGGCGGGCGACCACCGGTGCTGCGGCCCTCGCCGCCACCGTGAGGGTGATCGACGGGGTTCATGGCGCGGCCGCGCTGATGCGGCTTGCGGCCCATCCAGCGCTTGCGGCCGGCCTTGCCGATGACGATGTTCTTGTGCTCGGAGTTGCCGACGCCGCCGACCGTGGCGTAGCACTCGCCGTGGAGCCTGCGGAGCTCGCCCGACGGCATGCGCACGGTGACGTAGGTGCCGTCGCGACCCTGGATCTGCAGGCTGGTGCCCGCCGAGCGCGCGAGCTGCGCGCCCTTGCCGGGGATCATCTCGACGGCGTGCACGACGGCGCCGACAGGGATGAAGCGCAGCGGCATGGCGTTGCCGGGATCCGGTTCGGCCTCCGGGCCGCTGACGACCTGGCTGCCGACCTTGAGCTTCTCCGGCGCGAGGATGTAGCGCTTCTCGCCGTCGACGTAGTGCAGCAGCGCGATGTTGGCGCTCCGGTTCGGGTCGTACTCGACCGTGGCGACCTTGGCGGGCACGCCTTCCTTGTCGCGGCGGCGGAAGTCGATGACGCGGTAGCGGCGCTTGTGGCCACCCCCGCGGAAGCGCGACGTGATGCGCCCGCGGTTGTTGCGCCCACCCGACTTCTTCAGCGGCTTGAGCAGCGACTTCTCCGGCTCGGTGTGAGTGACCTCGCCGAAGTCGGACGTCGTCATGAAGCGTCGGGAGGGAGTGTATGGGCGGTACTTCTTGGTAGGCATCTTCCCTCCTCCCTTAAGACAGGCCGTCGAGCTGCTCGATGCGCTGCCCGGCCTTGAGCGTGACGATCGCCTTCTTGCGCCTGGCGGAGTGACCCGCGAAGCGGCCGAGGCGCTTGAGCTTGCCCTTGACGTTGACCAGGTTGATCTTGGTCACGTCTACCTCGAAGACCGTCTCGATCGCTTCCTTGATCTGGACGCGGTTGGCCTTCGGGTGCACGAAGAACGAGTACTTGCCGTCGCCGATGGCAGTCACGGCCTTCTCGCTCAGCACCGGGGCGAGGATGAGGTCGTGGTCGTTCATCCCTCCACCTCGGCGCTGTTCTCGAACAGGGTCGCGTCGGCGATGACGCGATCGGCCCTGAGGATGTCGTAGACGTTGAGGCCCTTGGTGGCCAGCACATCGACCCACGGCACGTTGCGAGCAGCGCGCCTGACGAGCTCGTCGTCGGTGACCAGCAGGACCCGCTCGGCGCCGTCGAAGCCGTTGGACTTCGCCCAGGCGACGAACTCGCGGGTCTTGCCGCCGATGCTGAACGAGTCGACCAGCGTCAGGCGGCCGTCGTTCGCACGGGCCGCGATGGCCATCTGCAGGCCGAGCCGGCGCACGCGCTTGGGCAGCGTGTACTCGTAGTTACGAGGCTGCGGACCGAAGCTGATGCCGCCGCCGACGAAGATAGGCGCCTTGCGGCTGCCGTGGCGGGCGCGGCCGGTGCCCTTCTGCGGGTAGATCTTGGCGGTCGAGCCCGTGACCATGCCGCGGGTCTTGGTCGCGGCGGTGCCGCGGCGACGCTTGGCGAGCTGCCAGGCGACGACCTCGTGGAGCACGGACTCCTTGGGCTCGGGCAGATCCAGGGTGACCTTGCGGTTGGTGCCGAGCACGTCGATGGTGACTGCCATCAGGCGGCCCTCCTGTTCGACTGGCGCACCACGACGAGGCCGCCGTTGGGGCCGGGAACGGCGCCCTTGATCAGCAGCAGGTTGTCCTCGGGACGAACCTCGACGACCTCGAGAGCGAGGGTCGTGACGGGCTCGGCGCCGTAGTGACCGGCCATCCGCTTGCCCTTGTAGACGCGACCGGGGAACTTGCGCTGGCCGATCGAGCCGGGGTGGCGGTGCTTCTTCTTGGTGCCGTGGGTGGCGGGCATGCCTGCGAAGTTCCAGCGCTTCATGACGCCGGCCGTGCCGCGGCCCTTGCTGGTGCCGGTGACGTCGACCTTCTCGCCGGCGGCGAAGACGTCGACCTTGACCTCGTCGGTCTCGGGCTCGTAGTCGCGGAACTCGACGAGGTGGCGCTGCGGCTTCGCTCCGGCGCGCTTGAAGTGGCCGAGAGCAGGCTTGTTGACCTTCTTCTCAGCCAGCTCGCCCCAGCCGAGCTGCACGGCCGAGTAGCCGTCGGTGACCGGGGTCTTGCGCTGCACCACGGGGCAGGGACCGGCGAGCAGCACGGTGACCGGAACCAGCCGGTCGCCTTGCCACACCTGGGTCATGCCCACCTTGGTGCCGAGGATTCCTTTCACGTCTAACGTCCTCCGACGGTCTTGATCTCGATATCGACGCCCGTCGGCAGATCGAGGTGCATCAGCGAGTCGATCGTGCTCTTGGTGGGCGACTTGATGTCGATGAGGCGGTTGTGCGTCCGGATCTCGAAGTGCTCGCGGCTGTCCTTGTCGGTGAACGGGCTGCGCAGCACACAGAAGCGCCGGATGCGGGTGGGGAGCGGAACCGGGCCGTTTACCTTGGCGCCGGTCCTGCGGACGGTCTCGACGATCTTGGTCGCCGAGCTGTCAAGGCTTCGGTGGTCGAAGGCCTTGAGTTTGATGCGGATACGGGGAGCTGCCATGGCGTTACTTGGTCACCGATGTCACGACACCAGCACCAACAGTACGACCACCCTCC
>CAYYOK010000118.1:0-10347 GCA_964473205.1 uncultured bacterium
ATTGCCAACCCTTTCTTAAGTCAGAGGTGTTTTTCGCTGCATCTGCCGCCGGTGCGCCGGCAGCCAGCGTCGCGCGGAAGAACGCGAGCAGCTCGTGCCTGCCGCTCAAGACTCCGGCGTCGATCACGCCGATGCCCAGCTCGGCGGCGAGGCTCCGCGCCTCGGCCGTGACTTCCTGACCATGACCCGACTCGCCGTCCGAGGCCGAGGCTCCGCGCTGCTGCCGCGCCTGCTCGGTCGGCGTCGCCCCGGAGGCGGCTCTTCCGCCGGGCGCGGTCGACGAGCGCTCCCCTGAGCCGAACCCGTCCTTCAACGCCACGATCCGGTTGAAGACCAGCTTCTCACCGCGGCCGTCGACGGGATCGCGCCAGAAGTAGCCGAGGCGCTCGAACTGGTAGCGCTCGTCCGGCGCGTCGTCGACCACGCTGGGCTCGATCAACCCGTGTTTGACGTCCAGGGCATTCTCGTTGAGGTAGGCGGTCAGGTCCTCGTCGCCGCCGTCGGGGTCGGCGACGGTGAACAGCGGCTGATAGAGCCGCGCCTCGATCGGCAGGCCGCGGCTGGCCGAGACCCAGTGGATGGTCGCCCAGACCTTGGTCCCGTCGCCCGGCACGCGGGAGCAGCGCAGGCCTACCACCTCGCCGGCGGCGTCTCTCAGCACCTCGTCGCAGCGGATCACCGGGCCGTGCCGCAGCCTCACGGCCCGCCCCGGCGCCAGGCGCTTGAAGCCAGGGGGCGGGTCCTCGGCGAAGTCTTCTCGCTCGATGACGACCTCGCGCGTCAGCGGCAGCGGCCGGCTGCCCTCGCGCGGCACGTCGTGCGGCCAGTGCGGGGCGTCCAGCCAAGCGACCTCGTCCTGAGGGAGGTCGATCAGCTCGAGGCGCAGCGGGTCGAGCACGGCCAGGACGCGCTTGGCTCGGTGGTTCAGGTCCTCGCGGATCGAATGATCGAGCAGGGCCGGATCGGTGCGGCTGTTGGCGCGCGACACGCCTACGCGGTTGGTGACGTCGCGGACCGCCTCGGGTGTCACGCCGCGGCGCCTGAGCGCGGTCAGCGTCGGCATGCGCGGGTCGTCCCAGCCGCTGACGTGCCCCTCGCGCACGAGCCTGGCCAGCTTGCGCTTGCTGGTGACCGTGTAGTCGAAGGTCAGGCGCGCGAACTCGTACTGGTGCGGCCGGGGGCCTTCGATGAGGTGGTCTAAGAGCCAGTCGTAGACCTCGCGGTTGTTGTCGAACTCCAGCGTGCAGAGGCTGTGCGTGACGCCCTCGATGGCGTCGGAGAGCGGGTGGGCGAAGTCGTACATCGGGTAGATCGGCCACTCCCTGCCCGTCCGCCAGTGAGGCGCGTCGACGATGCGGTAGAGGATCGGGTCGCGCATCTTCATGTTGTTCGAGGACATGTCGATCTTCGCCCTGAGGACGTGCTGGCCGGGGGCGAACTCGCCGGCGCGCATGCGCCTGAACAGGTCGAGGTTCTCAGCGATGCTGCGCTCGCGGTGCGGGCTCGGCCGGCCGGGCTCGGTGACGCTGCCCCGGTGCTCGCGGATCTGCTCCTCGGTCAGGCTGTCGACGTAGGCGAGGCCGCGCTCGACGAGCTGGATGGCGTACCGGTAGAGCTGGTCGAAGTAGTCCGAGGCGTGGCGCAGCTCCAGCCAGCGGTAGCCGAGCCACTGCACGTCGTTCTCGATCGCGCGCGCGAACTCGGGGTCCTCGGCAGCGGGATTGGTGTCGTCGTAACGGAGGTAGGTGACGCCGCCGTAGTCCTGCGCCACGCCGAAGTCGAGGCAGATCGCCTTGGCGTGCCCGATGTGCAGGTAGCCGTTGGGCTCCGGCGGGAAGCGTGTCACGACGCGGCGGACGCGGCCGGCGCGGAGGTCCTCGTCGACGATGTCGGTGATGAAGTTGGGTGTCACGCGGCGCTCGTCGTCAGCGGGGATGGCTGGCGCGGCTACCAGGTTGGTCTCGTCAGGCTGCACTCGGCTCGACTCCTCTACCGGCGCGCGCTGGCACATGCCGGTGGCGCGGCGCACAGGCGGATGCCACTTTAGCCCAGGTTGGTGGCCAGGCGGACGCGTGGTGGCGACCCGAGCGGCAGGATCTGGTCACGCGGATGGGCGTGACGGCCAGGTTCCGGTGGCGAGGCAGCGCCAGGGCGCCGACCGCGGCCCTAGCGCAGGATCACCAAGGTCACGAACAGGTAACTGACAGGGAAGGCCATCAGGGCGCTGTCGATGCGGTCGAGCACGCCGCCGTGGCCCGGAAGCACGTCCCCCGCGTCCTTCACACCCGCCCAGCGCTTCAGCAGCGACTCGAACAGGTCGCCGAGCTGAGCCATGCACGCCACCAGCAGGCTGAACAGCACGACGTCGTAGAGCCTGATCTCCAGCGCCGTGAGGTGCTCGGCCAAGGCGGTCGCGCCCGCCACGACGACCATGGCGAGAGCCAGGCCTCCGATGGCTCCCTCTATCGACTTGTTCGGGCTGATCTTCGGCGCCAGGCGGTTCTTGCCGAACAGCGTGCCGAACACGTAGGCGCCGACGTCGGACGCGACCAGCGCCAGCAGCGGGATGGCCAGGTACCACAGCCCCAGGACGCCGTCGGGCGTGTAGCGCAAGGTGATCAGGAAGCTGAACTGCCACGGGATGTAGATGTAGCCGAACAGCGTGAAGACCACGACGTAGAGCGAGCGGCGGTTCGGGTTGGCGACCTCGAGCGCGAGCAGGTAGAGCGCCAGTAGCGTCATCAGGGCCTCGCGCCAGCCGAAGCCGCTGCTCAGCACCGGCATCCCCGGGTAGCTGTCCGGCAGGGCCGCGGGCAGCGTCAGCACCGCCGCCACCCACAGGCTGCGCTTGCGTATCGGGATGCCGCGCACCGCCATCAGGTGGGAGTACTCCTGGATGGCGACGAGCGTCAGGATCAGGTAGGCGGGCGCCAGCAAAGGCAGCCCGGTCCACACCACGAACACGGCCAGCACGAACACCGCCAGCGCCGTCAGCACCCGCGTGCGGTGCTTGCCGAACGAGACGACCGGCCGGTTGACCGGCAGCTCGGTCAGCTCGCCGCCCTGCTCTGAGGTGACGTGCGGCTGGTGGGTCACACCGCCAGGATGTCTGTCTCTTTCGCCTTGAGGCGCTCGTCGATCTTGTGGCTGAACTCGTCGGTGAGCTTCTGAACCTCGCCCTCGCCGCGGCGCAGGTCGTCCTCGCTGAGCTCGCCCTCCTTCTGCATCATCTTCAGCTCCTCGTTGCCGTCGCGGCGGATGTTGCGCACCCCTACCTTCGCCTCCTCGGCCATGCCGTGCACGGTCTTGACGAGGTCGCGGCGGCGCTCGTCGTTGAGCGGCGGGACGGTGATGAAGATGCTGTCGCCCTGGTTGTTGGGGTTGAAGCCGAGGTCGCTCTCGCGGATCGCTTTCTCGATCGTGGCTCCGATGCTCTTGTCGAACGGCGCGACGACCAGCGTGCGCGGGTCGGGGCTGGAGATGCTCGCGACCTGCGTCAGCGGCATGCTGGCGCCGTAGTAGTCGACGTGCACGCGGTTCAAGATCTGCGGGTTGGCGCGTCCGGTACGGACCGAGCTGATGTTGGTCTCGAACGCTTCGAGCGTCTTCTGCATGCGCGCGCGGGCGTCGTTGAGGACCGATTTCATTGCGTTACCTCCGGCGGCTAGGTTCGTCCGTACGCCAGTTTAGCGCGCCAGGCCTGCCGGCGGCCGGAAGCCCGTTTCGGCCGGTCGTGTCAGTTCGAGAAGCGGGTCTCGACGTCCTTGGCTGTTTACGGTGCGCCGGCCTTGTGCTGGTCGTGTCAGTGCGAGAAGCGGGTCTCGACGTCCTTGGCTGTTTACGGGGCGCCGGCCTTGGGCTGGTCGTGTCAGTGCGAGAAGCGGGTCTCGACGTCTTTTGCGATCAGCGTGCCTACCTCTTCGCCCGCGAGCAGGCGGCCGAGGTTGCCGGGCGTGAAGATGTCGAAAACCCGGATCGGCAGGCCGCGATCGATGCACAGGCTAACGGCGGTCACGTCCATCACGGCGAGGCCGTTGTTGAGCACGTCCATGCTCGAGAGGGTCAGGTAGCGGCGCGCGCCGGGGTTGGTGTTGGGATCGGAGTCGTAGACGCCGTCGACCTTGTTCTTGGCCATCAGCACGTAGTCGGCCTCGATCTCGAGGGCGCGCAGCGTCGCGGCCGTGTCGGTCGTGAAGAACGGGTTGCCGGTGCCGGCGGCGAAGATCACGACGCGGCCCTTCTCCAGATGGCGCAGGGCGCGGCGCCTGATGTACGGCTCGGCGAGCTCCTGGATGGTGATCGCGCTCTGGACCCTGGTGTCGACGCCGACGTTCTCGAGCGCGTCCTGCAGGGCGATGGCGTTCATCACGGTGCCGAGCATGCCGACGTAGTCGGCTGTCGCAGGGTCCATGTGGCTGCCCTGCTGCGCGCCACGCCAGAAGTTGCCGCCGCCGACGACGAGCGCAAGTTGATCGCCGCTGCTAAGGGCAGCGGCGATCTCGTTGGCTAGCTTGCTGGTGGCCTCCGGCGAGACGCCGAAGCCGCTGGGGCCGGCGAGGAACTCGCCAGAGAGCTTGACCAGCGCGCGCTTCATGTTTACTCGCCTATGGCGATGCGCGCGAAGCGACCCACCTGGAGGTTCTCGCCGATCGTGGCGGCGGTCTCCTTGACCAGCAGGTCGACGGTCTTCTTGTCGTCCTTGATGTACGGCTGCTCGAGCAGGCAGATCTCGGCGAGGAACTTGCTCAGGCGGCCCTCGACGATCTTCTCCGCGACGTTGGCGGGCTTGCCCTCCTCGCGCGCCTGCGCCGTCAGGGCGGCGCGCTCGGCTTCGATCACCTCGGCCGGCACGTCCTCGCGGCGCACGAACTGCGGGTTGGCCATCGCGACGTGCATCGCCAGGTTGCGGGCGAGGTCCTTGAACGTGTCGTTGCGGGCGACGAAGTCGGTCTCGCAGTTGAGCTCGACCATCACGGCGAGCTTGCCGTTGTGGTGGACGTAGGTGCCCACCAGGCCTTCGCGCGCTTCGCGCTCGGACTTCTTGTCGGCCTTGGCGATGCCGCGCTCGCGCAGCAGCTCGGCGGCGCGGTTCATGTCGCCGGCGGCGTCGTCGAGCGCCTTCTTCACGTCCATCATGCCGGCGCCGGTCTGGGCGCGCAGCTTCTTGATCATCTCGGTGGTAACGGTCATGCTGTCCTCTCCAGTTGTGCTGCTCTACTCAAGGCTGCGGTGCGGGGCCGCTCGGTCGACCAAGGTGGTGCCTGCTCAGGCGTCCTCGACCTCGTCCTCGACCTCGTCGTCGGAATCGTCGCCGGTGTCGGCGGCAGCTGCCGAGTCGTCCGCAGATTCGGCAGCGTCGGCGGCGTCAGCTGCGGCGGCGGAGACCGGCGCTGCGGCCGGGGCCGACGCGCTCTCGCCACCCGCGACTGCCTCGGCCAGGTCGGCGAGAACGTCGGCGCCGACGCTGGGCACCTCGCCGCCGGCCGCCGCGGCTTGCAGCGCGCGCTCGGTGGCGGAGGTCGGCACGCTCATGCGCACGCCTGCGTCTTCCTCACCGGTCGGCTCGTCGGCGCCGCCGCGGACCTCGACGATCACGTCGGCGAGGCGGGCCGTGACGAGCTGGATCGAGCGGATCGCGTCGTCGTTGCCGGGGATGATGAAGTCCAGGACGTCCGGGTCGGAGTCGGTGTCGGCCAGAGCCACGACGGGGATGCCGAGCTTGTTGGCCTCCTTGACCGAGATCGCCTCCTTGGTAGGGTCGATCACGAACAGCGCGTCCGGCAGGCGGCTCATGTCGCGGATGCCGCCGAGGTAGCGCTGCAGCCGCTGGAGCTCCTTGCCGAGGTCGATCTGCTCCTTCTTGGTGAAGCGCAGGATCGACTCGTCGCCGAACATAGCCTCGAGCTCACGCAGGCGCTCGACGCGGGTGCGGATGGTCTTGAAGTTGGTCAGCAGGCCGCCGAGCCAGCGCTCGTTGATGTACGGCATGCCGCAGCGCCTGGCTTCGGCAGCCAGGATCTCCTGCGCCTGCTTCTTGGCGCCGACGAACAGGATCGTGCCGCCGCGGCCCGCGACGTCGCGCAGGAAGTTGAACGACTTCTCGCTCTCGACGAGGGTCTTCTGCAGGTCGATGATGAAGATGCCGTTGCGCTCCGCAAAGATGTAACGCTTCATCTTCGGGTTGCAGCGCTTCGTCTCGTGCCCGAAGTGCACGCCGGCTTCCAGGAGTTGCTTCATTCCGAGGTACGACATCTGTTTCCTCCGTGGCGGGATGTTGAGGTTGGCATCGGATGCGCGTCGGCTCAGGCGCGGGTGCGCCGGTCCGGCGTCGCCATCCCGTTGCGTTGCCAGGCGGACATCCCGCTACCGCCAGGCAAACCTATCGATTGTACAGGGTCGGCCGCTGTCTGGCTACCTCCCAGGATGCCAGCAACGCGAAGCGCCGCGACGTTGCTGTCGCGGCGCCCGGTTCGAGTCGTCGGGAGCTGCTGCGGCTAGGGCATCCGGTCGAGGGCCAGCTGGGCCTCGACGTAGGAAGGGTCTAGCTCGAGGGCCTTGCGGAACGCATCGCGAGCCCTCTCGGTGTCGCCGGCGGCCGCGCGGCGCAGGTACGCCTCCCCGAGCCAGTAGTAGGAGTCGGCGCTGGCGGCGATGTCCTGAGCGAGCGTGGCGGCGTCAGAGAGCAGGGCGCCGTGGATGGCGCGGGTGACGGCATCGTCGACCTTGCCGCTCGCGAGGTAGGCGCGGGCCAGGTAGGTGTAGAGCTGCGGCAGGAACACCGCGCCGTCCATCTGCGTGGCCTTCTCCAGCCACTCGATGCTGGTCGCTACGTCGCCGCACTCGAAGAGCGCGATGCCGAGCTGCGAGGCTGCCGAGAGCGAGGACGGGTCGAGGTTGACTGCCTGCGACAGCTCGAACTCGGCGGTCGAGCAGTCACCGAGCCGGAACGCCACGTGACCGAGGTTGCTGTGAGCCGTCGGGCTGGCGGGGTCGAGCACGACCGCGCGACGGAAGGCCTGCAGCGCCAGGTCGAGCTCGTTGAGGTCGCGGTAGACGCGCCCCAGGTTGACCTGGATGGTGCTGCGGTCGACGTTGGTCAGGCCCGCGGAGGTCGAGGCGCCCAGCGTCACGGCGCGCTCGAGGGTGGTGCGGGCCTGGGCGAGGTCACCGAGCTGGAACAGGATGATGCCCTTGGTGTTCTGGACCCTGGCGTCCTCGGCGTTGATGCGCTCGGCGCGCTGGATGGTGTCGAGCGCGTCGGCGAGGCGGCCGCTGTACGCGACCGGGTCGACCTGGTACTGGTTCTGGTAGGTGATGGCGAGATGCACGTGCGCCAGCAGGTGGTTGGCGTCGGAGTTCAGGGCGGCCTGGAACGACTCGATCGCCGCCGGGTACGCCCCCTGGCATGCGAGCGCGCGCCCTCGGCCGACGTGCGCGTCCGCGCTGGTCTGGTCGATGCGCAGGGCCTCGTGGAAGAAGAACTGAGCCAGAGAGCACTCGCCGCGCTCCAGGTAGAAGTCGCCATCGCTCAACAGCGTCGGAACGTCGATCTGAGGGGACTCGCCCTCTTGTGCCCAAGCGGTCCCGATCAGCGCGGAGAGCAGGAGGACGGCGGCTCCTCTCAAGAGCGTGGAGCCGTGCAGTTTGAAGGTCGTCAACGTTTCCTCCGGCGTTCGGTGTGTTGCCGCGACTCTACCATCACGTTCCATGGGTCCGGCGGGCCGCATCGCGGTCAATCATCGCGCCGCAAAGTGAGAGACTGGTGTGCTGGTGGCGCTTTGTGGCTTCTGCCTCAACGGCGCCCCACGGGCGGCGGCGCTTGAGTTAGCATTGCCTTTGCCGCCGCCACGGCGCTCTCGAAAGCGAGTCATCCCGGTGCCCGACGAAACGAAGACCTTGCGCCTCGCCTGGATCGCCCTGGTGGCGAACTGCGTCGTGATCTTGCAGGGCGCCGTCGTCAGGATCACCGGCTCTGGCGCCGGCTGCGGGAGCCACTGGCCGACCTGCAACGGCACCGTGGTGCCGCTCAACCCCAGCCTCGAGACCGGTATCGAGTTCAGCCACAGGCTGCTGTCGTTCGGCGTGCTGGTGATCGGTGTCTGGCTCTTCGCGCGCGCCAGGCGCCATCGTCGCGAGAACCCGGGGCTCGCCGCCTTCGCCGCCGCCTCGCTGGCGTTCCTGGTCGTGGAAGCCGGTATCGGTGCGGCCACCGTCCTGCTCGGACTCACCGGCGACAACACCAGCGTCGCGCGCGGCGTGTGGGTGGCGTTCCATCTGGTCAACTCGCTGCTGCTGATCGGCATGCTCGCCGCGACGGTGGTCTACGCCCAGCCGGCTCGACCCGCGTACCCGCTGAGGCTGGGCGGTCAGGTGGCTCTCACGAGCGTTCTCGCCCTGGCCGTGCTGGGCACGCTACTGCTGAGCTTCACCGGCGGCATCGCGGCGATGGGCAACACGATCTTCCCGACCGAGTCGCTGGCCGAGGGCCTGCGCGCCGACTTCGACCCGAGCTCGCATCCGCTGATAAGGTTGCGGATCCTGCACCCGCTCATCGCCATCGCCGTCGGCACGTACCTGTTCGTGGGTCTCGGGCTGAGCTGGTGGCTCAAGCCGGTCAGCGGCGCGCGGCGCACGGCGCAGACGCTGCTGGGCGTCTACCTGGCGCAGCTGGCGGTCGGCGCGGCGAACCTGTTCCTCAAGGGGCCGGCGCTGATCCAACTCCTGCACCTCGGCATGGCGGTGGCGGCGTTCGGGCTGCTGCTGGCGTACAGCGTGGAGCAGCTCGGCGGCGAGGCCGACAGCGCGACCCGGCGGCTGCTTCGCGAGCAGGCTCTGGAGCGGGCATGAAGGGCACCCCTCCCAACGACGAAGCGCGGGGCGGGGCAAGGGGCGAGGCGCCCAGCCCGGAACCGGCCGTGGCGCGCCGCGCCACCTGGCGCGACTACCTGATCCTCACCAAGCCCAAGGTCATCAGCCTGCTGCTGCTGACCACCATCGGCGCGATGTTCATCGCAGAGGGCGGCTTCCCCGGCTGGGTGCCGCTGCTCGGCGTGCTCATCGGCGGCTACATGTCGGCCGGCGCCGCCGGCGTGTTCAACATGATCTACGACGCCGACATCGACGTGCGCATGAAGCGCACCGCCAAGCGGCCGATGGTTACGCGCGTGGTCCCGCTGAAGAACGCCATGGTCTTCGGCGTCGCGCTGACGCTGGCGTCGTTCGCGATCATCGCGGCCTCGACCAACCTCACGGCGGCTCTGCTGTCGTGGGCCGGCATCGCCTTCTACGTCCTGATCTACACGATGTGGCTCAAGCGCAGCACCTGGCAGAACATCGTCATCGGCGGGGCGGCCGGCGCGATCCCGCCGCTGGTCGGTTGGGCCGCGGCGACCGGCGAGCTGAGCCTGATGGCGTGGCTGCTGTTCGCGGTCGTGTTCGTGTGGACGCCGGTGCACTTCTGGGCGTTGGCGCTGATGGTCAAGGACCAGTACGCCGCCGTCGGCGTGCCGATGGCCCCCTCGATCATCGGCGAGCGCGCGACCGTCATGCAGATGGTGATGTACACGGTGCTGACGATCGTGCTGACGGTCCTGCCGTTCTTCATGCACGAGTTCAGCCCCGCCTACTTCCTCGCGGCCCTGGCGCTGAACCTCGTGCTGGCGCTGAGGATGGCTTCGCTGTTCCGGCTCGTCAGGAACGGCGTGCCGATCGACCGCACCACCGCTCTGCCGCTCTACAAGTACTCGATGAGCTACCTCGCCCTGCTCTTCTTGAGCATGGCGCTGGACAGGATGATCTTCTGATGGCGAGGGCGGGCGCACGGCGATGACCACGGCGGGCGCGCCGGCGCCATCCTCGTTGCGACGATGACCTCCGACCCCGTTGCCGCGCCGGCCCGCGCCGACCTGAAGAGCCCCAAGTGGCTGTTCGGTCATGTCCTCGCCATAGGTCTCATCGCGCTGTTCGTCAACAACGGCTTCTGGCAGCTCGGGCGACTGGAGCAGAGGCGCGAGCACAACGCCCGCCAGGCCGAGATGACCGCCCGCCCCCTGATCCCTCTGCGCGAGGCGCTCGAGCCGCTGGGCCGAGGCGGCGAGGTGCCCGAGTTCCGCAGCGTGGACGCCAGCGGCGAGTACCTACCCGGCGCGGAGCTGCTGCTCAGGAGCCGCAGCTACGACACGCGCCCCGGGTTCCACTTGCTGACACCGCTACAGCTCGACTCCAGCGCCGGGGAGTGGGCGGGCAGACTGCTGCTGGTGGATCGCGGCTGGGTGCCGTTCGAGCACGACGAGGTGCCGGTGAGCCGGGCCGTGAAGGAGGGGGACGCGGACTGGGGCATCCTGATGC
>CAYYOK010000119.1:0-10132 GCA_964473205.1 uncultured bacterium
CTGCGGGCAGGCGGCGAGGTCGCGGGTCCCGCTCTGCTGCTGGCCACCGCGCACCCTGGCAAGTTCCCCGAGGTCGTCACCAGGGCCCTGGGATCCGACGTCGCCGGGCTCGAGCTGCCCGACCAGCCCTCCGAGGACGGCATGAGCGTTCCGCTGGAGCCGCGGCTCAGCGCGCTGCGCGAGGCGCTGCTGGGGTTACCGGCCGACTAGGGGAGCGCGAACCGCGGCTCGCCGGGCTCGTCGGAGCGGTCGGCGGGCGCCACGCGCCCCTCGCCCATTAGCTTCAGCAGGTGCGCCTCGACCGACTTGAGCGCGAGCTCGAGCACCGGTTGGGGGAGCGGAGGGTAGACCTTCTCGGTTATCTGGCGCGCCGTCAGCCGGGCTCCATCGAGCGCGGCGAGGACCTGGCGTTCGCGGTCCAGGCGGTGCTCGGCCATCTCGGAGAGGCGTTCGGCGACCCGGCGGATGGCGGGACCGTGGCCGGCGCCCACCATGCCGGCGCCCGAGCTCGCGACGCGCTCGAGGCTGGCCAGGTACTGAGCCATGTCGCCGTCGGGCAGCCCCACCCAGACCGAGCCCTCGGCCGCGACGAGGTCGCCGGCCAGCGCCACGGTAGGCTCGCCGCGCTCTTCGACGACCAGCGTCAGATGGCCGGGGCTGTGTCCCGGCGTGTGCAGGCAGCGCACGCTCACCTCGCCCACGCGAAGGCTGTCGCCTTCGCTCAGTAGCAGGCGCGGCCACTCGGGCGGCAGGCGGTCGGCCTCGAGCTCGTGAACGCCGACGGCCGGCTCGTCCATCCGCGCGAGCAGCGGACCGACGCCGTCCACGTGGTCGGGATGCGAGTGGGTGATGACGACGTGGGACAAGCGCGTCGCCTGCGCCCGGCGCATCGTCGCCTCGAGCAGCGCGAGCGCCTCGCTCTCGGCCGAGCCTGGATCGACGATCATGGCGAAGCCGCCGTCGGCGATCAGGTAGGCGTTCGTGTGGTCGTGAGGCGGCAGGGTGTGCACCGGCAGCGCCACGCGCCACACGCTCTGCGAGAGCCGCTCGACGCGCTCGTCGGCCGAGCCGAAGCCGTCGTTCGAGGCTGGGCGGCTCATCTCTCACCGAGCGTGACGCCCAGCTCGGCGAGAGCACGCGTCAGCGCGTGCTCGCTCTCGGTGGCGATGTCGGGCACCACGCCGCGCCCCTCCCAGGTCGGGCCCAGGAGCGGCGCCAGCACGCCGGTCGCGATCCACGCCTGCGAGCCGTCGCGCAGGCAGAACGGCAGCACCGCCTCGACGTTGCCGGCGCTGCGTTCGCCCACCACCGTGGCGCGGCCGTTGGCTTGCAGCGCGCCGGCCAGGCCCTCGGCGGCGCTGTTGACGCCGCCGTCGATGAGCACGAAGAGGGGCAGCTCGGTGGCGACGGCGCCGATGGCCGGGTACGGCAGCGGCAGGGTCCACGAGGTGACCGTGCGCCAGAGGAAGCCGCGGGTGAACACGCCCGCGACCTGCATCATCGTGACGAGCCTGCCGCCGGGGTTGCCGCGCAGGTCGAGCACGAGCGCCTGCGCACCGCCTCGCTCCAGCGCCGTGACCGCGTGCCTGACGGCCTCCGCCGTGCCGCCGGTGACGAGGTCCGGCACCTGCAGGTAGCCGACCTCGAAGCCGCCGGCGACGGTCATGCCGTACTCGACGTTGCCGCGGAGCTCGGTCGGGAAGTCGTGGCCGGAGCCGAGCAGCGCGCTCAGCGGCAACGGCAGCGCGGGAGTGCCGGACAGGGCGTGCCTCCACGCCGTCGCGGCGCTGCCGAACACCGCCACGCACGGCAGGTCGCCGTAGGTCTGGCGGATCTCGGCGACGCGGTCCGGCGGCACGAAGACGGAGTGGTCGTCTCCCAGCTCGTCGTACATCGCCTCCAGCAGCTCGTAGAGCTCCTCGGCAGTGGTGACGTCGGCGAGCTTGAGCCTGTAGCGCTCGCCTACCTCGGCCCAATCGACGGCGGCGCCGCTCAGGTCCCAGTAGCGCTGGTCGACGAGGTTCCAGGCCGAGTCGAAGCGCGCCAGTGCGGTCGCCTCGTCGATCGGCCCGGCCGTGGCTCGCTGCGCCGACGCCACCGCCGGCGGACAGCAGGCGGCCAGGATCGCGAGCAGCAGGAGGACGCCGACACGCAGGGCCAGGCGGCGCCGGCGCGAGCCGCGGCTCGAAGCCGCAGGCGGCGCGGCGCCCATGTCGGTAATGCGTACTGGCACGCTCAGGCCGGGACGCTCGACAACGCCGAGCCCCACTCCTCGAGGGTCCGGTCGTCGAAGACGACGGTCTGCGCTCCGACGCGCGACGTGTTCAGAGCTCCGGCGACGTTGGCGATGCGAGCAGCGCTGACGGGATCGAAGCCGCGCATGATGGCGTGAGCGAAGGCGGCGGTGTAGTAGTCGCCAGCGCCGGTGGAGTCGACGACGCCGTCGATCTCGTGGGCCTCGACGAGCTCGTTGGTCTCGGGCGTGATGACGATCGAGCCCATCTCCCCGACCTTGACGATCACCTGCTCGTGACCGAGGCCGCGCAGGTCCTTGATCGCCTCCGAGATGCTGTGCCTGCCCGTGATCAGGTGGAGCTCGTGCTCGTTCATCAGCAGGTAGTCGACGCCCTGCACGTCGTCGAGCAGCCGCCCCTTCAGCGCGTGGACGGCTCCCGTGCCAAGGTCGACGAAGGTCGTGAGGCGCCCCTTGGCCGCCAGGTCGAGCACGCGCAGCGCGTACTCGCGCTGGCGGCCGCCCACGAGGCTGTAGGCGCTCATGACCACCGCGTCGCAGCGGGCGACGAGGGACTCGTCGAGCTCGGCCACGTCGAGCATCCGGCTGGCGCCGGCGGAGCTGATCATCGTGCGCTGCGCGTCGGGCGTGACCACCAGCGTGACGCTGTTCGTCTGCAGCGTGTCGTCGTACTGCACCATCTGGAGGTCGACCCCGGCGGTCTTGAGGTTGCGCAGCGCGACCTCGGCGAAGGCGCCCCGCCCCACTCGCGTGGCTATGCAGGTGCGGTTGCCGAGCCGCGCCAGGACGGTCGCGACGGTGCCGCCCGCACCGCCCGGCTCCATGACCGACCTTGTCGCCGCTGTCTCGCTGCCTGGCTCAGGGAACTCGCTGACGAAGTACATCTGGTCGACAGCGGCGTCCCCCACCACCAAGAAAAGAGCCATCAAGACTCAACTCCTACCTTCGGCCCCGGTGCAGTTGGGACTCTCGATTGACGCTTGCACGAGTATAACCGCGCTTGGTAACAAGGCTGTTTCAGGACGGTGAGAAAGACGTGATGTGAAGGCGTTCACTCAGCCTCTCGAACGAGCCGAGGTCGAGAGCCTCCGCCCGCACCCTCGGGTCCAGGCCCAGCTCGGACAGCGCGCCGTCCACCGCCTCCTCGGCGTAGCCGGTCATCAGCAGGTTGCGCTTCAGCGTCTTGCGCCGGTGAGCGAAGGCCTTGCGCACCAGGGCGAACAGCGCGTCGTCGCGGCGGCGAGCCGGATCGACGTCGATCCCGACGATCGTCGAGGTGACCTCGGGCGCCGGGTGGAACGAGCCGGGCGGGACGTGCCTGAGCGCGCGCACCTCTCCGAAGTAGCGCACCAGCAGCGACAGCGCGCCGTACTGCGGGGTGCTGGGCCGCGCGGCCATGCGCTCGGCGACCTCGCGTTGCACCAGGAAGACCAGCCGCCTGAACCTGGCTGCCTCCAGCGCCAGCGCGACCAGCGGCGTCGCCACGTTGTAGGGCAGGTTGGCTACCAGCAGCGAGCCTCGTGGCATTCGCCGGAAGTCGAAGTCGAGCGCGTCCTGGAACACCAGCTCGACGTTGTCCGAGCCGGCGAGCGTCTCGGCGAGCACCGGGCGCAGGCGCTCGTCGAGCTCGACGCTCACGACCTCGCGGGCAGCGGCGGCCAGCTCGCGGGTGAGGACGCCGAGGCCGGGACCGATCTCGAGCACGGTGTCTCTGGGCGTGATACCGGCAGCGTCGACGATGGCGCGCAGGGCGAAGCCGTCGACGAGGAAGTTCTGTCCGAGGTCGCGGTCTGGTCTGAGGCCGTGGCGGGCGAGGAGCGCCTTGACGCCGCCAGGCGTGCTCAGCCTCACCGCGTCTAAGCTGCGTTCAGATCGCAAACCGTCTTCGGGTTCCAAGTGGTCTCGAGCTGCTTACTGGTCAAGAGCCGTGGAAGGCCATGGCTTCGTCCAGCTGGGCGCCCGCGGCTTCCAGCTCGACCGACTGGACCACGGCTAGCTCGCTGGCGAGCATCGACTTGGCGCTCTCCAGCACCTCGCGCTCGGTGGCGGCGAGGCCCTTCTCGACGTCGCGCTTGGCGAGGATGCCGATCAGCCTGGCGAGGTCGTAGGCGCTGCCGGAGGAGAGGATCTCCTGCTCGGCCCTGAAGCGCGGCGGCCACTGGTTGGGAAGCGTCAGGTCCGCGCTGCGCACGGCGTCGAGCAGGCGCGAGATCTCGTCCTTGCCGACCGTGTGGCGCAGGCCGACCTCCTCGCCGCGCTTGAGCGGCACGAGGACCTCCATGTCGCCTCTGACGAAGACGATCTTCAGGTACTCGTGGCTCTCGCCCAGCACGACCCTGGTGGTGCGTTCCTGGACCACCCCGGCGCCCTGCGACGGGTAGACCACGTGGTCACCCACATCGAAAGTCACAATGCCGCCACACTAACACGCGCGTAGCGTGGGACACGGGCATCAGCGCTACCGCGGCCCTTAGGTCCGGCAGCCCGTCTGTCGGCCGATCGGCGCGAGGCCGAGAGTTCCGCCGGCGTCACGCCCTCACCTTGCCCGCGCGGCCGGACGGCGCGCTCCTCTGGCCAGGGATGGTCGTCACGAGCACGTCCTTGCCGGCCAGGCGCGCCTCGATCTCCCTGATGCGGTCGCGCACGGCGGCGGCACGCTCGAAGTCAAGGGCCTCCGAGGCGGCCCACATCTCGTTCTCGAGCAGCGCCAGCTCCTGCCTGAGGTCGTCGAAGGCCAGCTCGCGCTCCCAGGGGTCGAGCGCGGCAGCGGCGCCTTCGGCCTCCTCGCCGTCGGTGTCGCCGCGGATGACGTCGTGGATGCGCTTGCGGACTGACTCCGGCGTGATGCCGTGCAGCTCGTTGTAGGCGAGCTGCTTGTCGCGGCGGCGGTTCGTCTCGTCCAGGGCGGCCTGCATCGCGTCGGACACCTCGTCGGCGTAGAGGAAGACCTCGCCGTTGACGTTGCGAGCCGCACGGCCGATCGTCTGGATCAGGGAGCGCTCGCTGCGCAGGAAGCCGGTCTTGTCCGCATCCAAGATCGCCACCAGGCTGACCTCCGGCAGGTCGAGGCCCTCGCGCAGCAGGTTGATCCCGATCAGCGCGTCGAAGTGGCCGAGCCTGAGGTCCCTGATGATGATCTGACGCTCGACGGCGTCGATGTCGGAGTGCATGTAGCGCACCCGCACGCCCTGCGCCGCCAGGTACTCGGTGAGGTCCTCTGCCATCTTCTTCGTCAGCGTGGTGACGAGGGTGCGCTCGTCCTTGCCGGCGCGCTCGCGGATGGCGAAGAGCAGGTCGTCGATCTGGCCGCGGCTCGGCTTCACCGTGACCTCGGGGTCCACGAGGCCCGTCGGCCTGATGACCTGCTCGACGATCTGCCCCGACATGCCGGCCTCGTGCTCGGTCGGCGTGGCCGACACGAACACCACCTGACCGACGCGGGACAAGAACTCCTCCTCCTTGAGCGGCCGGTTGTCCAGCGCCGCCGGGAGCCGGAAGCCGTAGTCGACGAGCGTCTGCTTGCGCGCCCTGTCGCCGTTGAACATGCCCCTGACCTGCGGCAGCATCACGTGCGACTCGTCGAGGAAGGTGAGGTAGTCGTCGGGGAAGTAGTCGAGGAGCGTGTTGGGAGCCGAGCCGGGAGGCCGGTTCTCGAGGTAGCGCGAGTAGTTCTCGATGCCGGAGCAGTAGCCGAGCGTGCGCAGCATCTCGAGGTCGTACATCGTGCGCTCGCGCAGGCGCTGCTTCTCGAGCAGCTTGCCGGTGCGCTCGAAGAACTCGAGGCGCTCGTGCAGGTCGCGCTCTATCTGTTCCGTGGCCGGCTGGAGCTTGTCGAACGGCGTCACGTAGTGCTTGGCGGCGAACACGGTGGTGGTGGTCAGCTCACCCACCTCGTCCCCCGTGACCGGGTCGACCATCGCCAGGCGATCGATCTCGTCGCCCCACAGCTCGATGCGCAGCGGCCGCTCCTCGTAAGCAGCCCACACCTCGACGACGTCGCCGCGGGCGCGGAAGCGGCCGGGCGCCAGCTCGATGTCGTTGCGCTCGTACTGCTGCCTGACCAGCGTCTCGAGGATCTGCTCGCGGGGAAGCTTGCGGCCGATGTCGAGCAGCAGGTGCAGCTTCTCGTACTCCTCGGGCGAGCCGAGGCCGTAGATCGCCGAGACCGAGGCGACGACGATCACGTCCCTGCGCGTCAGCAGGCTGCGCGTGGTCGAGTGCCTGAGGCGCTCGAGCTCGACGTTTATGTTGGCGTCCTTCTCGATGAACAGGTCGCGGGCCGGAACGTACGCCTCGGGCTGGTAGTAGTCGTAGTAGGAGATGAAGAACTCGACCGCGGCGCTGGGGAAGAACTCGCGGAACTCCGCCGCCAGCTGCGCGGTCAGCACCTTGTTCGGCGCGAGGACCAGCGCCGGCCGCTGCGCCGCCTCGATCACCTTGGCCATCGTGAACGTCTTGCCCGTGCCCGTGGCGCCTAAGAGCGTCTGGAAGCGCAGGCCGTCGCCAAGGCCATCGACGAGCCCGGCGATAGCCTCCGGCTGGTCGCCCTTGGGCGTGAAAGGGGAGTGGACCTCTAGCGGCACGGCCCTTGAGTCTACTGCGCCCTGGCCTCCGGCCCGGTAGCGAACTGCAGACGATACAGGTCGGCGTAGAGCCCACCGCGGGCCAACAGGGCATGGTGGTCGCCCTGGTCGACGATCCTGCCGCGCTCGAGCACGACGATGCGGTCGGCGCTGCGCACCGTCGCGAGCCTGTGGGCGATGACGAGGGTCGTGCGGCCCCGCATCAGCCTGGCCAGCGCCGCCTGGACCTGAGCCTCAGACTCGCTGTCGAGCGAGCTGGTGGCCTCGTCGAGGATCAGCACGGCGGGGTCCTTCACCAGCGCCCTTGCGATCGCGATGCGCTGCCTCTGGCCGCCGGACAGCCGCACCCCGCGCTCGCCGACCTCGGTGTCGAACCCCTGGGGCAGCGCCTCGATGAAGTCGAGAGAGTCGGCGTCCTCCGCCGCTCTCCTCACCTCGGCCGCGGTGGCGTCGGGCCTGCCGTAGCGGATGTTCTCCGCCACGCTGCCCGAGAACAGGTAGGTCTCCTGCGGGACTATCGCGATGCTCCTGCGCAGCGCCGTCAGGTCGAGGGACCTCAGGTCCGCGCCTCCGATCGCGACGCTGCCGCTGGTGGGGTCGAAGAAGCGCGGCACCAGGCCGACGAGGGTCGACTTGCCGGCCCCGCTCGGACCCACCAGCGCCACGATCTCCCCGGCCGCTACCTCGAGGTCCACGTCTTGCAGCACCGGCGACTGGCCGCCTGGGTAGACGAAGTCGACGCCCTTGAACGAGAGGCTCGCCTCGCCCTTGTCAGCCGCGCGGCCGGAGAGGCTCCGCCCGCTCTCCAACGTCGGCTGCATGTCGAGGATCTCGAAGATCCGCTCCGACGCGCCGAGCGACTCCTGCAGCTGCGCCCACAGCCCCGTGAAGGTGCCCAAGGAACCGGCCACGAAGACGGTTATCAGCAGGAACGCGACGAGATCCCCGCCGAGCAGCTGCCCGGAGAGCGCCAGGCGTCCGCCGTACCAGAGCACCACGGCCATGGCGGCCGAGAAGGCGAGGATCAGCGAAGGGGCGAACAGCGCCCGCAGCCGCACTCGCGCCAGCGCGACGCTCAGGGCCTCTTGGATGCGCCGCCCGTAGCGCGCCGCCTCGAAGGGCTCGGCGGTGAACGACTTGACGACGCGGATCCCGGCGATCGCCTCCTCCGCGTCCGCGTTGGCGTTGGCGAGGGAGTCCTGGAAGCGCGTGCTGGCGCGCCGCAGCGCGCGCCCGAAGAGGCCGGCCACCGCCACCGCCGCTGGAACCACGGCGAGCATCACCAGCGTGAGCCGCCAGTTCAGCACCAGCAGGACGATGAGCCCGCCGAACAGGGTGAGCGCCTGGTTGAGGATCTGCGCGAGGGCCTGTGACACGCTCGCCTGGACCGTGGCCACGTCGGAGGTCAGCCGCGACAGGACCTCGCCCGTCTTGCGCGACTCGAAGAAGTCGACCTCGAGGCTGAGCAGGTGCTCGAACAGCGCCCTGCGCAGGTCTGCCACCACCGACTCGCCCACGCCTCCTAGCAGCCGCGCACGCAGGTAGTTGAAGGCTGACTGCACCGCCATCAGGACGAAGAGCGAGATCGCCGTGCGGTCGAGGGAGCTCCTGGCTGCCGCGTCCGCGGCTCCGGGGGCGAAAGCGGTGTTGAGCAGGTCCCGTACCAGGAGCGGGAAGGCGAGGCTCAGCGCACCGGCGACCGCCACGGCTGCCATGCCGCCGAGCAGCGCGCCGCGGTAGGGGCCGGTGTAGGAGAGCAGGCGCAGCAGGCGCGCGCGCTCGAGGCGGCCGAGCCCAGCCCTGCGGCCCTCCGCGCTCGTCGAGGCCGGCGTCGGCGCCTGGTGGTCGGCTCTTGGTCGGAGACGCATCAGGGGCAAGGGTACAATCGCACGCATCATGGCGGGTGCCAGCAGCGAGAAGCCGCCCGCGGCAGGCGGGCTCGAGCCCTCGGCCTCAGGGCTCGTCCCGGCGCCGCTGTGGACGCCAGACCGCGGGCGTATCGCCGCCAGCGTCATCGAGGAGTTCAGACGCACCGCCAGCGACGCGGCTGGACGAGAGCTGCACGACTACGACGCCTTGCACGCGTGGAGCGTGGCGGACCCGGAAAGGTTCTGGACGACGCTGGCAGGCTTCCTGCGGCTGCCCTTCACCAGGCCCGCCGCGAGGGCGCTCTCCGGCGAGCCCATGCCAGAGACGGCGTGGTTCGAGGGCGCCACCCTCAACTACGCAGCGGCGCTGCTCTACCCGCCGGCTCTGACCGACCCGGATCAGCCTGCGGTCATCGCGCTCAGCGAGGCCGACCTCAGCGGCGAGGCGCGCCTGAGCTACCGCGAGCTGCGCGTCCTGGTCGCGCGCGTGCAGCGCTCGCTGCTCGCCTCGGGCGTGGGGCGCGGCGACCACGTGGCCGCGTTCGCGGCCAACGTGCCAGAGACCCTGGCCGTCATGCTCGCCTGCGCCGGCATCGGCGCTGTGTTCGCCAGCTGCTCGCCCGACTTCGGCGAGTCGGCTGCCGCCGCGCGCTTCGAGCAGCTGGCGCCGAGGCTCCTGTTCGCAACGACCGCCTACCGCTACGGCGGCAAGCGCTTCGACACCGCCGCCACCGTCGCCTCCTTGGCTCGCACCCTCGGGGTCGGGGTCGTGAGGCTGCCGTACCCAGCTGAGGCAGAGCACCTTGGCGGCGACACCGGCCTGCCGGGCACGAGCTGGGGCGAGTGGCTGGCGGAGGGCGACTCGCCGGGCTCATCCCTGGGCGCGGGCACCGTCCCCGTACTGACCGATCTACCTTTCGACCACCCGCTGTACGTGCTGTTCTCCTCAGGCACCACGGGCAAGCCGAAGGCTCTGGTGCACAGGGCCGGCGGCGCCCTGCTGACGCACGCCAAGGAGCAACGGCTGCACCTCGACCTGAGGCCTGCGGACACGGTCTTCTACTTCACGACCTGCGGCTGGATGATGTGGAACTGGCTCGTATCGGCTCTGGCTCAGGCGGCCACGGTCGTGCTCTACGACGGCTCGCCGGCTCATCCCGAGCCGACCACCCTGCTCCGCGCGGCCGCCGACCTCGGCTTCACCCTCTTCGGGACCAGCGCGCGCTACCTTCACGGCCTCATGGCGGCGGGAGCCAGGCCGCGCGAGGAGCTCGGCCTGAGCGCCTTACGAACCGTCGCGGTCACCGGCTCGCCGCTCCAGGCGACCGGCTACCGGTACGTCTACGACGCGATCAAACCGGACGTGCACCTGGCCAGCATCTCCGGCGGCACCGACATCGTCGGCTGCTTCATGCTCGGGGTCCCGA
>CAYYOK010000120.1:0-9844 GCA_964473205.1 uncultured bacterium
CACCGCGCTCGCGCGTCGCGCGGCCGCTGCTGTACACCCAGTCGACGCCCGCGCCGTGATAGAAGAGGCTCGGTCCGGCTAGCAGTGGGCCGCCGCGCTCCTCGACGACGTAGCTGCCGCCCTGGCTCGCGCGCTGGCCGACGTGCGGGTGCTGCTAGACCCAGAGGTGGTCGTGCTCGGCGGTGGGGTCGGGCTGAACCCTGGCTTCCAGGCCGCCCTGGCAAGTGAGCTGGAGCTGCTGCCCGAGGCCGTGCGGCCGCAGGTGGTGCCCGCCGAGCTCGGAGCGGCCGCGGGCCTCGTCGGCGCTGCCGCGTGGGCTGAGGCGAAGCCCTACACTCCGGCATGAGCCCAGACGCGACAGCGACACCCGAACGCGAGATCCTGACGATGACGCCCCTGCCAGGCGCCGCGCCCGAGGTCGGCCCGTGGCTGTGGGCCATGCAGGAGACCAGGCGCGGTCTGCTGCAGACGGTCGGCGGCTTGGAGCGAGACGCTCTCGACTGGCGCGGAGCATCCGGCGAGGAGAACTCGATCGGCTCGCTGCTGTACCACCTGGCGCTGGTCGAGATGTCGTGGCTGTACGAGGACCTGCTGCTGATAGACCCGCCCGAGGAGATCGCGGCGCTGCTGCCGTACCCCAGCCGCGACGCCGAAGGACGGCTGGCGCACGTCGCGGGCGAGACCCTCGCCCAGCACCTCGAGCGGCTGGCGCAGGCGCGCGCCGACTTCCTTAGACGCATGACGGGCATGACGCCGACCGACTGGCACACCCTCCGCGAGCCGCCCGGCACCGACTACGCCTGCACGCCCGCCTGGGTGGTGTTCCACCTCGTCGAGCACGAGGCCGGGCATCTCTTCCAGATCAGGGAGTCCCTGAGGCGGTGGCGGACGGGCGGCTGAGCGCGTCGACCTCGCCGAACCGCGCCGGCTGGGCCGGCGTCCGGCCACGTGAGCCTCTCCGGCCGGGGCCGTGGCCCGCTCGCCGGGTCATACGCGACTACCGCCGCTCACGATCGCGCGCTACGGTCGGGTCAGGGGATCTCCCCGGCTAGGAGGTGCCGTCGTGATCGGCAGCAACATCAAGAAGGCCCTGGCCGAGCAGGTCGGGGCGCATCCCGGCCCGGTTCTCTCGCTCTACCTCGACGTCAACCCAGCCAACCCGGACAACACGCCCAAGGCGTTCGTGCTGCGCGCCGCCGAGGCGATGCGGGCGGCCGGGATGGACAAGCGCTACATCGAGGCCGTCACGTCCAAGCTCTCGCAGGACTTCGTGATCGCTCGGGGCCGCAGCCTCGTCGTCTTCGCCGGCGAGGACCCCGAGCTGCTGTTCGACGCCTACTACCTGCAGACGCGCCTGCCGCTCCTGAACCTGGCGGACGGAGCCCTTGCCAACTGGGGGCAGCCGTACCTCGCCCCGCTGCTGTACGCGTTGGACCAGAAGGAGCGTTACGCGCTCGTCTACGTCAGCGCCGAGCGCGTGCGCGTCTTCGAGGCGTTCCTCGGCCAGATCGAGGAGCTCGGCGACTTCGAGAGGGAGGTCGACACCGAGGCGTGGCGCCCTTACCGCCACGCGCGGCGCAGCCCGGCGATCGGCGCGGGCGTGGCTGCGCGCGGCGGTGCGGCCGTCGACGCCTACCGCGACAGGCTGGACGAGGCTACCGCGCGGCACTACCGCTCGCTGCTGCCCGAGATCGAGAGCCGCCTCGCTCGCGAGGACGTCGACCGCCTGATCCTCATCGGCACGCCCGCCGCCCTCGCCGCCTTCCAGGAGCAGCTCGGCAACGATCTGAGGGAGCGCGTGGTCGGCACGCTGCCGCCGCCCTCGAACCCCGACGGGCCGGCTCGGGACTGGCTGCCGCTCGCCTCCGGCCTGATGGCGAGAGCCGAGGCCGAGCACGAGATGGCCCTTCTCGACCGCGTCCGCGAGGGTGGCGTGTGGGGCGTGCAGGAGGTGCTGAGCCTGCTGCAGCAGCACCGCCTGCACGCTCTGGTGACGCCGTGGGCGCCGGACCTGGGCGTGTACCGCACCGGGGACGGCCGCGTCGCCGCCAGCGCGGAAGAGGCCGAGGCGCTGAGCCCTGACCAGACCGTCGAGGAGGTGCCGCTCCTCGAGGTGCTGCCAGACCTGGTCGCGCGGTCCGGCACGGCGCTCGAGTTCGTCGCCGGCGAGGCGGAGGAGCGGCTCGAGCGCGAGTTCGCGGGACTGGCCGGCATCACGCGCTGGTGAGTGGCACCCTACCTGGGGAAGGCGACCCTCAGCACCGCGCCGCCCTCGGCTCCGCGCCCGGCCCCGACGGTGCCGCCATGCGACTCGACGATCGCCCTGACGATCGCCAGGCCTAGGCCGCTGCCGCCGGCCGAGCGGGCGCGGCTCTCGTCGGTGCGGTGGAAGCGCTCGAAGATCCGCTCCTCTGAGCCCTCGGGGATGCCGGGGCCGGTGTCGGCCACCTCGATGACCGCATGCTCGCCCTCTCCGAACGCCCTCATGGTCACCCGGCCGCCGCCCGGCGTGTACCTCAGGGCGTTGTCGAGCAGGTTGCCGAGGACCTGCAGGACGCGGTCGCGGTCGGCGCTCACCAGGAGAGGCTCCGCGTCCTCGTTGACCAGCGCCACGCCCTTGTCGGCGGCGCGCAGGCGGTAGCCGGCCGCTGCCGAGCGCGCGACCTCAGCCAGGTCGAGCTCCTGCGGGTGCAGCATCAGCTTGCCGGCGTCGGCTAGGGACAGGACGCGCAGGTCCTCGACCAGGCGCGTGAGGATCAGCACCTGGGCGTGCATGTCGGCCACCTCCGCGATGTCGAGCGGCACCACGCCGTCCTCCAGCGCCTCGAGGCGTCCGCGCAGGACGGTGAGGGGCGTGCGCAGCTCGTGCGCCACGTCCGCGACCATGTCGCGCCTCTGCCTCTCGAGCCGCTCGAGGCTGTCGGCCATGACGTTGAAGGAATGCGCCAGGCGCACGGTCTCGTCCCCCTGCGGCCGAGGGCGCTCGTCGGCGCCGGACCTGCTGGCGGTTCGGTCATCCGCGCTCCTCGGCGGCACCGCCGCGCGCCACGGCAGCCGTACCGGCGCTCCAGCAGCGGCCACCGGCACCCGCGCGGACAGGTCGCCGGCGGCGAGGCGATCGGCCGCGGCCGCGACGGTCTGGATCGGGCGGGCGATGAAGCGGGCGAGGACCAGCGCCAGCGCGACCGCCAGCGCCAAAGCCAGCATCGCCGAGACGATCAGGCTCCCCGCCCGCTGCTCCAGCGAGCCGCGCAGGTAGTTGGTGACATCGCGCGCGGAGACCCAACCGGCCGGCTCGGCCTGCGCCTCTTGCGCCTCGACCGTCACGGCCCCCGAGCCGGGCGGGAACGTGACGACGGTCAGTATCGCTCCGTGGCCCAGGCGACGCGGGGAGAGGAAGGCGCGTCCGACCTGGCTCGGGTTCAGCTCGGAGCGCTCCGGGGCGGGCAGGGAACGGTTCTCCGCCACGATGCCCTGCAGCTGCGAGGCGCTGATCAGGATCACCGTCACCAGGGTCACGCCGACGAGAGCCAGCACCAGCTTGACGCCGAGCCGGTTCATCGCGAGTCCACTCGCCTCGGCCCGAGGTCTAGGGGCGTGATGGGCCGGCTCACCTGGCAGCCGCCTCCGAGAGCTTGAAGCCCATGCCCCTGACCGTCACCAGCAGGTCGCGCGCGCCGGCGGCTCCGAGCTTCCTGCGCAGGTTCTTGAGGTGCGAGTCGAGGCTGCGCTCGAGCAGGTCGTTCTCCGGCAGCGCCCTCTCGATCAGCTCGGCGCGGTTGAAGAGACGGCCCGGTACGGCGGCCAGCGCGGCGAGGAGCCGGAACTCGGTGGCGGTGAGCGGCAGCTCGCTCTCGCCGAAGAAGGCTGCGCCTCGCTCGAGGTCGATGGTCAGGCGCCCGATGCGCAGCGGCTGCGCGGCGCTCTCCTGCGGGTAGGCGCGGCGCATCACGGCCTGCACGCGCGCGACGACCTCGCGGAACGAGAACGGCTTGGGGACGTAGTCGTCGGCGCCCAGCCCGAGACCGAGCAGCTTGTCGAACTCCTCGCCCCTGGCCGTGAGCATGATCACCGGGACGGAGCTGGTGCGCCGCAGCGTCTCAAGCACCTGGAAGCCGTCGAGCTCGGGCAGCATCACGTCCAGCAGCACCAGGTCCGGCCGCGCCGCGCGGAACAGCCGCAGCCCCTCGGCGCCGGTTGCGGCGACCTCGGTGTCGAACCCGGCGTGGCGCAAGAAGCTGTCGAGCGTGCGGGAGATGCCGCTCTCGTCCTCCACGATCAAGACCTTCATGCCTCGCACTGCTCGCCCTCCATGGACCCGACTGTAGCGGGCCTGCGTGGAGTTCTCGTGCAGGCCGTGAGCGTCGGCTCCACACCGTCTCCACGGACTCTCCACGCTGCCGCTCTAGCTTCGGTCTCAGGAGCGGCGCACCCTCCGGGTCCCGCACCTAGATCGGAGGCAACATGAGCAAGAGGTTCGTCACTACCGTGTTGGTCGCGCTCGCCCTGGTGGCAGGAGCCGTGGCGCTGGCGCAGGTCGCCGGCGACTCGAGCGCCGTCCAGGAGACGCTGACGGAGCTGCGCCAACGGGCGCAGCGCCTGACGCTGCTCGCCGAGGTGCCGGCCGAGGCGCGCGCCGAGGCGTCCGCCCTGCTGGACCGGGCCGACGCGCTCAGGTCGGCGGCCGACCAGCTCGAGATCGCGCGGCTCGAGGCGTACATAGCGGCGCTGGAGAGCGGCGACTCCGCAGCCGTGGCTCAGGAGGTGGCGAGCGGGCAGGTCAGCGAGGCCAGCGTCGACCTGAGCCGTCAGCGCGAGGCCCTGGCAGCCGACATCCAGGCGTTCCTCGAGACGCACCCGGACGTGTCGGCGTCCTTCCGCCGCAGCATCGACGCGCTGAGCGGCTCCGGCACCATCGTGGTCCGCCACGGCGGGCGCGGCGCCGGCGCGGTCCTTCACTTCTCCCCGGGAGGAGGCCAGGGGCTGCTGTTCCGCGGAGTCCCGAGCAACCAGGGGCGGTGAGACCGAAGCACCCGAGCGCGGCTGCGCTCCCGCTGGGGTCGCCAGCGGGAGCTCAGCCCCTCGCCGCCGCCGAGATGGGGCGAGTCCTGACGTTCGGCTAGAAGCTGGTCATGATCCGAGCGCGCTGGAACCGCCGCCCGCCGAGGCGCACCAGCAGCGCGGCGGCCGCCCACAAGACGGCTCCCAGCGCGACCATCCACCAGGCGCTGAGGTAGATGACGCCCGTCGCCTGCGCCACCACGACGGCTATCAGCGGCACGACCACCATCGCCCCGACCTGATAGGCGTCCTGGAAGGTGTTGGCTCGCGCAGACACCATGACCGTGGCGCCGAGCGAGACGGCCGCCGCGGCCGGCATCACCCACACGACGAGCACCAGCCACATCCATGTCGGCAGGAACACACTGCCCATCACCGGCCACGCCGCCAGGTTGGCGGTCAGGCAGTAGACGACGAACGCGCCGGCACCGACCACCACCGCCGGCAGCCAGGCGGAGAGCATCTTGGCTAGGACGAGGTCGCGGTCGGCGATCGGGCTGTAGACCAAGGCCTCGATCGTCTTGCGCTCCTTCTCGCCGGCGAAGCTGTCCGCCGCCAGCACGCCCGCGAACATCACGGGAAGGATCAGGAAGAGCGGCGCCATCATGTACTCGAGGAAGATCACCACGACCTTCTGCGGGTCGGTCAGGCCCGCGACGGAAGCCAGCAGGGTGGGCGAGAAGCCCTCGAACTCGCGCATCACGTCGGCGCCCTCGCGCGCGGCCAGCGGCGCGAACAGCGCCACCCCGACCGGCAGGATGACGATGAAGATGATCGGCACGATCAGCAGCGGCAGCGTCACGGCCTTGCTGGCCAGCGCGACCCGCAGGTCCTTGCGGACGACCGCCGCTATCTGCCTGCGTCTGGAAGAAGCCGTCACGCCTCGACCTCAGCTTCCTCGCCCACCTCGGAGCCGTAGATGGAGAAGTACACGTCCTGCAAGGTCGGCTGGAGCGGCTCGACCGCGTGCACCGCGACCTCGGCGGCGACGAGCTCCCTCACCAGGCGCGGAACCTCGTCGTGCGGCACGCCATGTACCAGCAGCGACCCGTCCTCGCCCCGCTCCGCAGCCCGCTCCTCGAGCCGCGCCAAGACACCCTCGGCAGCGGCCCTGCCCGCCTCGCCGACGCGCAGCCGCAGCACGGCTCTCTCGCCCAGCCCGGCGACGAGCTCGGCCGGCGAGCCGAGCGCGACCAGCCTCCCCTCCCGCAGCACGGCCACGCGGTCGGCGACCTGCTGAGCCTCGGCGAGGTTGTGCGTGCACATGACCACGCTGCGGCCGGCCTCACTCCTCTGGCGGCCGATCATCGATGTCACCTGCCGCGCGGCGATCGGGTCCAGCCCTGCCGTGGGCTCGTCGAGGAACAGCAGCTCGGGCTCGTGGAGCAGCGCCCTCGCCAAGGCGAGCCGCTGCTTCATGCCGCGACTGAACGTCGCCACCCGCTGGTCGGCGGCGCCCTCGAGGCCGAGCTCAGTCAGGACCTCCTCGATGCGGCCCTCGACCCGCTCCTCAGGGTAGGCGTAGAGAGCGGCGTAGTAGCGGAGGTTGTCGCGCGCGCTCAGGCGCTCCTCGAGCGACTGCGATTCGGTCAGCACCCCGGTCCTGGCGCGCACCTCGGGGCCGCGCTCCAGCGGCGACATGCCGAACACGCTGACCTCGCCGGAGCTCGGCGCCAGCACGCCGTTGAACAGCCTGACCGTGGTGGTCTTGCCCGCGCCGTTGTGGCCGAGCAGGGCTAGCACCTCGCCGCGGCGCACGGACAGGTCGAGAGCGTCGACGGCGATCTTCTCGCCGAAGCGCCTGGTCAAACCCCGAGCCGTAGCTACTGACACCTCACATCGTACCGCTGGCCGCCGGTCGGCGGCCGGCCGACACGCCGCCCGTCGGCGACCGGGCCGCCGAACCAAGGCGCGATCCGAGCCGCGACGCTACTGGCCCTGACCGCCAGCTCTCCTGGCGGCCCCGCGCTCCTCGGCGAACGCGAGCCGCTGCCGCGCCTCCTCGATGTTGGCGGCGTTGTTGAGCCGGCCGAGCCCGATCAGCTCGCGGATCCACTCGATCACCTCGTGGATGACCGCCGCTCCGCCGGCCATCAACCCGGCGGAGATCACCACGTCGGCCGCATCGACGAGCCACCGCGCCAGGCCCGGCTCGACCACCACGGCCGGCCCGACGACCCGCAGCCCACACAGCGCGAACACGAAAGCGAGGGTCATGCCGGCGCTGAGCGCCACGCGGTCGGCTGGGCGTGAGGTCGCGCTCGCAGCGCCGGCCGCGTACGCCGCCGGGCCGTTCTGCCGCGTCACGACCAGGTAGACCTCGACGGCGCGCTCGATGAGCAGCGCGATCACGGCCATCAGCTGCAGCTTGCGCACGACCCCGGCTATCTGCCCGTCATCGACCAGCCTGACGCTGCCTCCGATCGCCGCCGCCACGAACCCGGCTACGGCCACCAACACCAGCACGCCGACGGCCACCACGCCCGCCCTGACGAACCCGCTGCCGCTGACCTCGCTCATCGCGTCTCCCTTCCCGCTGGTGCGCCGATCGTCTGGTAGCGGAAGTCGAGCTCCTCGAGCCTCCGTTGCTGCCGCGCCAGGTCGCGCCTCAACGTCTCGAGCGCCGCGGTCAGCTCCTCGAGCGCCGAGCCAGAAGCGGCGTCGGCGAGCCTACGCGCCGAGTAGCCCGCTCCCCCGCGCGCCGCTCCCGCCGCCACGCCCTCGCTCGCCCACACCGAGCCGACGCAGTGCTCGAAGGCCGGTACGGCCTTCACGATCCCGGCGCCCGTATGCGGGTCCCATCCGGGCGGTCCGACGTCCCTCGCCGTGACCATCAGGCTCAGCTTCACCTGGGCCGGCGAGGCGGCCGGCGCCCCCTGCAGCAGCAGCGCCACCACCCCGGCGACCGTCGGGCACGCCGCCGAGGTGCCGGTGTCGGAGCGGTGGTAGCCGTCGAAGTGGGTGACGCCGCACACGTCGGGCTTGTTCGGGTCCAGCGCAGCCGGACCCTGGCTCGAGTAGCCGACGTACTCCTCGTCCCTGTTGACGGCGGCCACGGTGATGACGCTCGGATGGCCGTTGGCGCCCCAGATGCTGCGCCCAGGCCCCGCGTCGCCCCCGCAACTGGCAGATGGGCAGCCGGCCCCGCAGTTGCCCGCGGCGAACAGCACCACGATGCCCTCCTCGACCGCCTCACCGACCTTGCGCGTGAACGGGTGGTTGGGGTTGCTGGCGTAGTTGAGGTCCCACGCCTCCTGGTAGACGCCCCACGAGTTCGAGAGCACCTGCGGGGTGCCGTCGACGCGATGCCGGTTGATCGCCCACTGGAACGCCTGAAGCGCGCGGCTGAGCGTGCCATCCGTGCCGCCGACGCCGCCGATGCGCAGGTCGTAGAGCTGGGCGCGCGGCGCGATGCCCAACACGTCGGTGGCGCACATGTTGCCGTGCTCGTCCCAACGCGCCGCCTCGGTACCCCAGTCGACCTCCGGCCAGCCGCCGATCACGCGCCCGATGCGCCGCTGCGTCTCGCCCGACTTCACCTGCCGCCCCTGGGCGGTGATGCCGCCATCGACGATGCCGACGACTACGCCCTCGCCGTAGTAACCCCTTACCCACAGGTCGGTGGCTCCCAGGTAGTTGGCGACGTCGGCGAGGTTGCCCTTCGGCTCGGCCGGATCGCAGTCGCAAGGCTCGACGCCGCAGCCGCCGGCCGTGCGCGAGGCCCGCGCATCCGACCGCGCGGTCGACGATCCCCTGCGCGCCGCGGCGGTCCGAGCGCGTCCGACGCGCGAAGCAGCCCCCTTGGCCGCGCGCGCGAACGGCGCGACGGGCGTGTCGATCCACACGCCGACGACGTCCGGCCTGGCGCGCAGCGCCTCGACGACGCTCATGTCGCTGACCTCGGCACGGATTATGAACGTGCCGGCACCGGTGGCGAGGGTCAGGCCCCCACCCATCGGCACCGGCTCGAAGCGGTGATCGATGGCGCAGCCGGGCACGTCGAGCTGCGACGCCACGCTCGCCATGAAGGCACCCGAGCTGCCGGGCAGCTGCCGGAACTCGATGAGCACGCTGATGGGCCGGTCCGGAACCTCGGGCTGCTTCTCGCGTCGCGCCATCTCCCCACTCCTGGCCCGCTCTCGGGTGGACGCGCAGGAAGTCGCGAGCGATGCTGTCCCCGCTGGCTCTGGCGCGCGCCGAACGACCGTTACCGCCCCGCGAAGCTCCCCAAAGAACGGCGCCCCCACGGCGCGCTGCCCGAAGACAAGGCGACTATGGGGGCTTGGGCACGGGCTGTCAAGCCGGCCGCGAAGGCACGGCCGAAGACCGGCGTGGGAGTAGCGCCTAGACCCTCTCGGCGATGCTCCCGATCACGGCATCGAGGTCGAACGGGTCGGGCTTGCTGTAGATCTCGACGCCGTCGACGCGGATCTTGAAGATGCCTTTGTCTCCGGTCTTGAGCTTGACGCCGTCGATCTTCTGACCGAAATGGCCGAGGATCGATTTCTGAACGTCGACAGCGCGCTCCAGGTGGCCACAGGGCACGCAGTACTGGATCTCGACGGTTGAGAGGTCCGACATAGGCTCACACCTTCCTCTGCGACGCGCTTCTCACGACTCCTTCGCACCGCTACCCAACTCTACCGAGCCTTGCCGGGCTCTCACGTTCTATGGTGCTGACCATGGCGTCCGTCGCCGAGCTAGACACCTTCGCGCGCTCGCTGCCGGAGGTAGAGGTGCGTTACTCGCGGACCGACAGGCCCGAGTACCGCGTTAATGGCAA
>CAYYOK010000121.1:0-9841 GCA_964473205.1 uncultured bacterium
CGGGTAGACCGAGGGGTCCTCGACGTCCTCCTGGTAGCCGAGCGAGACCTCGTGAGACGCCAGCGTCGTGTTGCTCGACGGGCTGTGCCAGGTCGTCTTGTAGTCCTCGACGAGCAAGCCGCGCTCAAAGAGCGACTTCATGATCCACCAGCACGACTCGATGTACGAGTCGTGGTAGGTGACGTAGGCGTCGTCTAGGTCGAGCCAGAACCCGATGCGCTCGGTCATCGCGTTCCACTCCTGGATGTTGCGGAACACGTCCTCGCGGCACAGGCGGTTGAACTCCTCGATGCCGAACTCCTCGATCTGCTGCTTGTTCGTGAAGCCCAGACGCTTCTCGACGGCGATCTCGACTGGCAGGCCGTGAGTGTCCCAGCCGCCCTTGCGCCTGACGCGGTAGCCCTGCATCGTCTTGAAGCGCGGGAAGAGGTCCTTGAAGGCGCGCGCGATCACGTGGTGCAGCCCTGGCAGGCCGTTCGCCGTGGGGGGACCCTCGTAGAAGACCCACTCGCCCTTCTCCGGCGTCCGCTCCACGGAGCGGCGGAAGACGTCCCTCTCGCGCCACCCGTCGATGACGCGCCTCTCCAGCTCGGGGAAGTCGACCTTCGGCGGTACTTCGCGGTACATACTCGGCACCTCGCTCCTGTGCGCCAAACGAGGCAAGCGCCCCTGACGCGTTGCCGTTGGGGCGCCTGTGAGCGCGGTACCACCCAACTTCGCTGCCGGTCTAGGCAGCCTCATGGACCGCCCCAGGGGAGGGTCCGGGCGCGGTGTCGGGCGCCACCCGGCTCCGTCTACTAGGAGGGCGACGCGTCGCAGGCGCACCCGCCGTTCGGGGAGCGGCTCGGGGAGGATGCAGGTTCGGTCGGCCACCTACCGGGCTTCCACCGTCCCCGGCTCGCTGTCGGCGCTCAGACCGCCTGACTGTTCCCGTCACAGCCCATGCGTGCTTGCGCCGCTTTACAAGCTGCGGCGCTGACGCATATACTCAAAGCTAGCAGCAGGCCATGGGGACGTCAATACGCCGCTGCAGTTCCTGAGCAACCCGGTAAGCGCGCGTTAGGCGGAACCACCCTGACTACCTGCTGCCGAGCGTCAGAAACGAGGCAGCCGCGCTCCGGCGTGAGCCCTGCGGGCAGCCTGTTGAGCACGTGATCCCTAGCCTCACCCACAAACGAGCACGCGCGCAGAGCGTGCGTCAGCGGGACCGTGAGCAGCTCGAAACGGAGAGCCGATGACACCTAGACCCAAGAAGAACCCCGAGCCGGAGGGCGAGGGCGCCTCCGCCGGCGAGAAGAGAGCCGGCACGAGGGCGTCGCGCGTGCGCACGCCGGCCACCGCCGAGGCGGCCCCGCAGCCGTCGAGCGCCGCGGTGGCCTCGGCAGCCTCGGCGGCCGACGCTGGACCTGCCGATCCTGCGACCGCCCCGCGCCGTCGCGGCAGGCCGCGCAAGAACCCACTGCCGGATGCGCCAGCGGCGTCAGAGCCTCAGGGCGAGGGAGCGGCCGACACAGCCGAGACCGTCCATGACGAGCCAGCGGCTCCAGCCGCGGCTGCCGATCGGCCGACGCGTTCGGGCAGGGGCGCCGGCAGCGCCGCCGGCCGTGACGACACGGCCACGATCGAGGCGAGCGACGAATCCGACGACGCCGGTACCGCCGGCCGCGAGCGCGACAACGGCTCGCAGGCGCGCGGCGATCGCGCTGGCGGAGACCGGCGCGGTGGCCGCGGTCGTGACAACGGACGTGACGGCGGGCGCGACGGTGGACGTGACGGCGGCCGCGATGGCGGTCGTGACAGCAATCGCGACGGCAATCGCGACGGCGGCCGCGCCGGCCTCAGCGGCGGCTCGCAGCGCGTCGACGACGCCGACGACGAAGACCTGGACGACGACACCGACGGTGACGGCGACGAGCGCGGCCAGCGCGGCCGCGGTCGCAACCGCCGCTCCAGAGGTGCCCGCAAGGCGGCCCTCAACTTCCGCGAGCTGCAGAGCAAGATCCTCCCCGAGCTGCACCTCCTAGCCAAGGAGGTCGGCCTCGAGGAGTACCGGCAGATGAGCAAGGACGAGCTCGTCACCGTCATCCTCGAACGCTCCACCGAGGCCGAGGGCCTGCGGCTGGTGCGCGGCTACCTCGAGATCTCGTCGGACGGTTACGGCTTCCTGCAGGAGTCGCTGCTGCAGAACAACACCCGCAGCGTGATCGTCTCGGCCGGCCTCATCAAGCAGTTCAGACTTCGCACCGGCGACTACATCCTCGGCAAGGCGCGCCGCCCGCGCGACAACGAGCGCTACGGCACGCTGATCCGCGTCGAGGCGGTCAACAACGTCGACCCGTTCGTCGCCTCCAAGCGGCCGCGCTTCGAGGAGCTGGTCCCGACCTTCCCCGAGCATCGCGTCAGGCTCGAGACCTCGCAGGCGGAGCTCTCCGCGCGCGTCATCGACCTCCTCGCCCCGATCGGGCGCGGCCAGCGCGGTCTGATCGTCGCGCCGCCGAAGGCCGGTAAGACGACGCTGCTCAAGAAGATCGCCACCGCGGTCTCGCAGAACGAGCCCGACATCAAGGTCATCGTGCTGCTGGTCGACGAGCGGCCGGAGGAAGTCACCGACTTCCGCGAGTCGGTGCAGGGCGTCGAGGTCATCGCCAGCACCTTCGACGAGCCCCCCTCCAACCACATCCGCGTCGCCGAGTTCGTTCACGAGCGCGCGCGCCGCATCGTCGAGGACTCCGGCCACGTGATGATCCTCCTCGACTCGATCACGCGCCTGGCGCGCGCCAACAACCTCGTCACGCCGCCCACGGGCCGCACGCTGTCTGGCGGTTTGGACTCGAACGCGCTGCACTGGCCCAAGCGCTTCCTCGGCGCCGCGCGCAACATCCGCGGCGGCGGCTCGCTGTCGATCCTCGCCACCGCTCTCGTCGAGACCGGCTCGCGCATGGACGACGTGATCTTCGAGGAGTTCAAGGGCACCGGCAACATGGAGCTGCACCTGAGCCGTCATCTCGAGGAGCGCAGGATCTTCCCGGCCATCGACATCCTCAAGTCGGGCACCCGGCGCGAGGACCTGCTGTTGCCGGAAGAGGTGCTCGCCAAGATGTGGCTGCTGCGCAAGGTCATCTCCGACATGGATCCGGCCGAGGCGATGGAGATGCTCCTGTCGCGCCTGGGCCGCACCAAGACGAATGCGGAGTTCCTCTCCACCCTCGGCCAGGGTTGAGCGCAACCTTTAAGAGATGAGGTCGCGAGGCAGCCTCGCTGGACTCCTGTTGACGGCACTGGCCGGCGCGGCTTTGGCGCAGTCGGCGACCCAGCCTGCTGGACCGCCCGGAGTGGCGGCCCTGGCAACCCTCGAGACGCAACAGCGCGCGGCGGCTACGGATCGTGAGCTCCTGGTCGCCGCGCAGCTTCGGGCTCTGCCTGCGGCGCTGGCCGGGCTCGGTGCCCTCGACCTGGCCGCCGACGGCTTCGTAACGCCGCTCGACGGCCGGCTCAGCTCGCCGTTCGGGTGGCGCAACATCGCCGTCAACGGGAACCGCTTCCACGCCGGGGTCGACATCGTGGCCAACACGGGCACGCCCGTGGCCGCGGCCCGCGACGGCCTCGTGGCGCGCTCGGGCTGGTGGGGCACCTACGGCAACGTCGTCGTGCTCGATCACGGTGACGGCAGCGAGACGCGCTACGCGCACTTAAGCCGCGTCTCCGTCGCGGCGGGCGACGCCGTGCGCCAGGGAGACGTCATCGGAGCGGTCGGCAGCACCGGAGCCTCGACCGGCCCGCACCTGCACTTCGAGCTGCGCTTCGACGGCCGCGCCGTAGACCCGCTTCAGTACCTCTCCGCGACGCGTTGACCGGCTCAGGCGCCCACGGATATACTCGGCGCTAGCTAGTCGGAACGGTTCCGAGAAGCGGTCCTCGCTTCTCCTACTCGGCGCCGCGCCTAGCGGAAGTGGGCTTCCGATGTGGATCTCAACCAAAGCTCAGTACGGCTTGAGGGCGCTGGTCGAGGTAGCCCTCGACGGGGCCGGACCCGTCAGCCTCAAGACCGTGGCTGAGCGTCAGCAGCTGAGCCAGCAGTACCTAGAGCAGCTGTTCGGCGTGCTCAGGCGCGCCGGCATCGTCGAGTCCGTCAGGGGGGCCCACGGCGGCTACAAGCTGGCGCGGTCGGCCGACGAGATCGACGCCTTGGAGGTCGTCCAGCTGCTGGAAGGCGGCCTGGCGCCCGTGGCTTGCCTCGAGGAAGACCACGACTGCGATCGCGTCGGCCGCTGCTCGACGGAGAGCCTGTGGCGCAAGGTCGACAGCGCCGTGCGCGGCGTGCTCGGCTCGGTGTCGCTGAACGACTTGGTCCAGGAGCGCAGGGCGCTCTTCCCGCCGCGCCCCAACGCGCTGCCGATGGCGGCCGGTTGGGCTGGTCTCGGTGACGACCCACGCTGACCCGGCCGCGGCCACGGACGAAACCGGACCGAACGCGATCTACCTAGACAACGCCGCCACCACGCGGCTCGACGACGCCGTCCTGGCGGCGATGACCCCCTACCTGACGGGCGTGTACGGCAACGCCTCGAGCCTGCACGGCGCCGGGCGGGCCGCGCGGCGCGGCGTCGAGCGCGCCAGGGAGCAGGTCGCTGCCAGCCTCGGCGTGGAGCCGCGGCAGGTGGTGTTCACCTCCGGCGCGACCGAGGCCGACAACCTCGCCGTCCTCGGCACCCTGGAGGCGAGGCCTGGCGGCCTCATAACCAGCCTGACCGAGCACCCGGCGGTGCTGTCCGCAGCCCGGCTGCTCGCGAAGCGCGGTCGCGAGGTCGAGCTCCTGCAGCCGGACGCGGACGGCCGGCTGACCCTCGAGCAGCTCCGCGGAGCTCTGAGCCGCCAGGCCGCATCGGGCGGTACTGCGCTGGTCTCGCTGATGCTCGTCAACAACGAGACGGGAGTGGTGACCGACACGGCGCCCTTCGCCGCGCTCGCCAAGGAGCACGGGGCGCTGTTCATGACCGACGCCGTGCAGGGTTACGGCATCCTCGACGTCGGCCTGGTCGCGACCGGCGCCGACCTCGTGACGATCTCCGCCCACAAGGTCAACGGACCCAAGGGTGTCGGCGCGCTGATCGCTGCGCCCGGAGCCATGCCGGAGCCGCTCCTCGCCGGAGGGGCTCAGGAGCGCGGCGTGAGGCCGGGGACGCAGGCTGTTCACGCGATCGTCGGGTTCGGTGAGGCCGCGCGCCTGGCAGCGGCGGGACTGGCCGGCGAGCACCAGCGCCTGAGCGCCTTACAGCGGCGTTTCGAGGCCGCGCTCCTCGCGCTGCCGGGCGTCAGCATCAACGCGGGCGACGCCGAACGCAGCCCCAGGCACTCGAACCTGCGCTTCGACGGGGTCGAAGGGGAGAGCCTGTTGATGGCCCTCGACGACGCCGGCATCTACGCCAGCTCCGGCTCGGCCTGCGCAGCCGGCAGCCCCGAGCCTAGCCACGTCCTGGTGGCGATGGGGCTCAGTGAGGCTCAGGCGCGCAGCAGCGTGCGCTTCAGCTTCGGACGCTTCACCACCGCGGCCGAGGTAGACGAGGCCGCGGCCCGCATAGCCAAGGTCGTCGACCGCTGCCGGCGCGCCGCAGTGGCCCTGAGCTAGAGCCGTTTAGGCGCTCTTCTTGCGCAGCGCAGCCGCCAGCAGGCTCTCGGTGTCGTCGAGGTCTTGAACGCCGATGGTGATCCGCTCGACGCCGCTGCCTGGCGCCTCGTACATCAGCGGCAGCAGCACGCGCTCCATCACCGAGCGGATGGCGCGGGCGCCGGTCTTGCGCTCGTGGGCGCGCCGGGCGATCTCGCGCAGGGCGTCAGGGGTGAACTCGAGCGTGACGCCGTCCAGGGCGAAGAGCTGCGAGTACTGCTTCACCAGCGCGTTGCGCGGCTTGGTCAGCACGTCGATGAGCGCCTCGACGCTGAGCTCTTGCAGGCGGATGACCACCGGCAGGCGTCCGATCAGCTCGGGGATCAGCCCGAACGCCATCAGGTCTTCCGGGAGGATCTCGGCCGACGCGAGCGGATCGTGCCCCGACTCGCCTTGGCCCGAGTACTGGAAGCCGACGCGGCTCACGTCCAGACGGCGCCGGAGGATGTCGTCCATCCCCTCGAAGGCGCCGCCGCAGATGAACAGGACGTTGCTGGTGTCGACGTCGATGAGCTCCTGGTGCGGATGCTTGCGGCCGCCCTGCGGCGGTACGTGCGTGACGGTGCCTTCGATTATCTTCAGCAGCGCCTGCTGCACGCCCTCGCCCGAGACGTCCCTCGTTATCGAGGGGCCCTCTGACTTGCGGCCGATCTTGTCGATCTCGTCGATGTAGATGATGCCGCGCTCGGCGGCGGCCACGTCGTAGTCGGCCACCTGCAGGAGCCGCAGCACGATGTTCTCGACGTCCTCGCCCACGTAGCCGGCCTCGGTCAGCGTCGTGGCGTCGGCGATTGCGAACGGCACGCGCAGGCTCCTGGCCAAGGTCTCGGCGAGAAGCGTCTTGCCGGTGCCGGACGGCCCGATCAGCAGCACGTTCGACTTCTGGATCTCGGCCTCGGGGTGCGCCAGGCGGCGGTAATGGTTGTAGACCGCTACGGCGAGGGTGCGCTTGGCCTCGTCCTGCTCGACGACGTAGTCGTCCAGGTCGCTCTTGATGTGGCGAGGCAGGGTCGGCAGGAAGCCGGCCGGTTGCCGCAGGCTGGCGCCGCGCACCATCTGGTTGACGCGGCTGGCGCAGTCGTCGCAGATGTGCGCCCCGCCGTGGTTGGCGCTGACCAGCAGTTGGACCTCGGCCTGCGGCCTACCGCAGAAGCTGCAGTGCTTCTGCCCCTGGCTCATGTCTAACTACCGTCCGAGAACCGGCGCGTGCCGCGCGGCTCGACGACGTTGTCGATCAGGCCGTAGTCGCGCGCCTGCTGCGGCGACATGAACAGGTCGCGCTCCATGTCGCGGCGCAGCTTCTCGCGCGAGTGGCCGGTGTGGCGCTGGTAGAGCTCCTCCATCATGTCGCGGATGTCGATGAACTCCCTGGCCTGTACCTCGAGGTCGGGCAGGCTGGCGCGCGGGAAGCCGGCCGAGCCCGAGTGGATCATGATACGGCTGTGCGGGAGCGCGACGCGGTGGCCGCTCGCGCCCGCCATCAGGATCACCGAGCCCATGCTCATCGCGATGCCGACGCAGTTGGTGTGCACCGGGGCCGAGATGTACTGCATGACGTCGTAGATGGCGAGGCCGGCGTAGACCTCGCCGCCGGGGCAGTTGATGAACAGGTTGATCGGCTGCTCGCTCGACTGCGAGTCGAGCAGCAGCAGCTGAGCGGTGATGACGTTGGCGGTCTCGGAGTCGATGGCCGAGCCGAGGAAGATGATGCGCTCCTTCAGGAGGCGGCTGTAGACGTCGTACGAGCGCTCCCCGCGGCCCGTCTGTTCGATCACGTATGGGATCAGCGGCATTGGGCTCAGAGTAGCACCGCCCAGCGCAGCGCCAGTGAACGCTTCCTCAACGCGCGTGACCGCGTCGGCGGCGTCCGGCGCGGTCACGGTCAGGCGCGAGCTAACTAATGGTCGTGGCCGTGCTCGTGGTCGTGGTCATGATCGTGCCCGTGGTGATCGTGATCGTGCCCGTGGTCGTGATGGTGATCGTGCTCGGCCTCCGCCTCGGCGGCGTCCGCGCTGTCGGCGGCCTCGCCGGCCGCCTCGCTGACGCCGATGCGCTTGGCGTACTCGTCGCCGGTGAGCTCGACGACCAGCTCGCGCACCGCCTTGTCGCGCGCCAGCAGGAAGCGGTAGTTGCGCAGCCAGTCCTCGCCCATGTCGGACATGAAGGTGCCGACGTCCTGGCGGCGCTGCCGGGCGACGCTCTTGACGGCGTCGTTGAACTCGGCGTCGTCGACCTCGGCGCCGCGCGTCTCCAGCAGCTTCTCGAGCACCAGGTCGCGCTTGACGCCGCGCTCGGCCGCCTCCTTGAGCTCGGCCTCGAACTCCTCGCGCTTGCCCCTCGCCTCCAGGCGCCTGAGGTAAGACTCGAAGGTCTGCCCCTGGCGTTTGAGGTCGGCGGCCAGGTCCTCGAGCAACGACTGCTGGCGGCGGCGCACCAGGCTGTTCGGGAGGTCGAGCTCGGCGCCGGCGACCAGCTTCTCGATCAGCTCGTTGCGGCGGGCGTCGTAGCCTTCGCGCGCCAGATCGGCCTCGATGCTGGCCTTGAGCCGCTCCTCGACCTCCTGCCAGTTCGCGACCCCGAGCTGGGCGGCGAACTCGTCGCCGGCCTGCGGCCGCTCCTTGCCCTTGACGTCGTGGACCTTGAGGTAGAGAGCGCGCTTGCTGGGGTTGCCGTCCTCGTCGGGCACGGTCTCGTCGGAGAGCTCGACCTTGGCGATGGAGCCGAGCGCGCTGCCGGCGAGCTGGTCGCGCAGCTCGTCGCCGGCGGACTCCAGGTCCACCGGGAAGCCGTTGGAGGCGTCCTGCGAACCGGCCGAGCCTTCGGAGTCGCCCGTGGCCGAGGTGGCCCCTTGCGCGTCGAAGTCCTCCTGCGTGACGGTCTCGAGCAGCACCCAGTCGTCGCGCTCGACGGGGCGGTCGACGGGGACCAGCACGGCGTTCTCGCGCTGCAGCTGGGCGACGGCTTGCTCGAGCATCGCGTCCTCGTAAGCGCGCGGCGCGGCGGCGACCTCGATGGCGCCGATGTCGGGCAGCGCGACCTCCGGGTAGGACTCGGCGTGAACGGTGAACTCGAAGGCGGCGCCCTTCTCGGGCAGGTCGGCGTGGAAGTGAGCATCGATGGGGGAGAGCTCGAGCTTGCGAACGGCTTCGGGATAGCTGACGTCGACGAGCTGCTCGCGGACCTCTTCCTTGAGCGCCTCCTCGCCGATGCGCCGCTCGACGACGCCACGCGGCGCGCGGCCCGGCCGGAAGCCCGGTACCCTGATGGTGCGCGACAGGCGCGTCAGAACCGACTCGAACGCTGCGTCCACGTCCTGTGCTGGTACGGTGACCTTCAGCGTCAGCGCGACGCCCTGCTTCTCGACGATCTCAGCTTCCATGACTCTCCTAAGCGGCCGACAGAAGGAAGCGGCAAGCACGAGGCTTGCCGCGACCGTTTGGTGCGAGGAGCGGGACTTGAACCCGCACGGCTAGGCCACTAGATCCTAAGTCTAGCGCGTCTACCAATTCCGCCATCCTCGCTCGGCAGACGCCTCTGGCCTCAGGGCGGCGCCTGCGGTTGCCGGACAGGCCGGAGGGGGCTCGAAGCTCCCTCCGGCTAGTCCAGACGCGTTGGGGTGGATGATGGGATTTGAACCCACGACACCCGGAACCACAATCCGGTGCTCTAACCGGCTGAGCTACATCCACCGCGCCGGCGCCGAACAATCTTAGCAGACGGAGTCGAAGCTCGTGTAGGCGGCAGGGTGCGGGCCGGACGCGGGCCGCGGACCTGCCGGCCGGGATTCTCGGCCGCCGCTCACCCTCCCCATCTCGCGCGCTCCCAGACTGGCCACACGGTTTCGGACGCCCCACTCGCCTGCGAAGGGCGCATCGGCGTCCCGCGGCTCTCGATGCGGTTCCAAGGAGGTGCGAGATGGGCAAGCTGGTAGCTGTGTACGGTGACCAGGTCGAGCTGGAGGAGGCGCTCAGTGCCTTGCAGGACGCTGGCTTGGCCGACAAGGCGCGCGTGGTAGGCGACGGGTACAGCGACGTGAGCGAAGGGAGACGGACCGAGGACGGTGCGGTGGCAGGAGTCGCCGATCCGGGCGCTCCGGGGGGTGCGCAGCCTGGCGAGCGCATCCTGGTCCCACCTGCGGCGATGTCGAGCGGGTCGCCGCCAGCGAGCCCTGCCGTG
>CAYYOK010000122.1:0-9807 GCA_964473205.1 uncultured bacterium
CAAGTCGGCCGGCGGTCCGCAGCCTGGCGCCGCGGCATCGTCCGAAGCGCCCACGAAGGCCGCGCCGGCAGCGGCGAGCGCCGCCGTTACCCCGCCGCACCCCGGCGCCGACGCCCGTCGGACGGACGCCGAGCGCGCCCGCCCCGGCACCGGCGCCACCCTGACCGACGCCGAGCGCGCCCGCGCGAACGCGTTGGGCCGCCTCGGCATCGCCGAGGACGACGCCGTGCAGCTCGCCACCCGCGCCGAGCTGGGCCGTCTCTACGACGACAGCGTGGCCGCAGGCGCGGCGCCCCGCACCGCAGCGAGCTGGATCGTGAACGAGGTGGCGCGCGAGCTCAAGTCGGAGAACGCCGCCGTGCACCTGACCCCTGCCGCCGTGGCAGAGCTGATCGGTCTGGTGGCGAGCGGCACGCTGACGGCTCGCGTAGCCAAGGAGCTGCTGGCCGAGGTCGCCGCGACCGGCGCCTCGCCGCGCGCCCTCGTCGCCGCCCGCGGGCTAGAGCGCGTGTCCGATGCCGGCACCGTGGCCGCGGCCGTCCGGCAGGTGCTGGCCTCGCACCCCGAGGAGCTGGCTTCCTACCGCGCCGGCAAGGCTTCGCTGCGAGGCTTCTTCGTCGGTCAGGTGATGCGGGCGTTGGCGGGCAGGGCCGATCCGGCCGTCGTGCAGAGCGAGGTCGGCAAGGCTCTCGACGGCTAGCCGGGAGCGGGCCGGGCCGCCACGAGCTCGGTCTGGTCGTCGGGTCTGGCCGTGTGTTGGCCTTAAACCGCCCTCTCGCCGCCTAGGTAGACCTCCACGACACGTAGGTCGTCGTCGAGCACGACGATGTCCGCGCGGCGGCCGACCTCGAGCGCGCCGCGCTCGTCGTCGCCCAGGTACGCGGCCGGCACGGCCGAGGCCATCGCGCTGGCGGCGACGAGGTCGACACCGGAAGCCACTGCGTTGCGCACGGCCTGGTCCATGGTGAGCACGCTTCCGGCGAGCGTGCCGTCGCCCAGGCGCGCCGCCCCGGCGGCGACGAACACGGGCTGCCCGCCGAGCTCGCTCTCGCCGTCCGGCAGGCCGGCCGCCCGCATGGCGTCGGTGATCAGCAACAGCCTGCCCGGTTTGGCCGCCGCTGCGGCCACGAAGCTCGCCTCGTGCACGTGGTAGCCGTCGTAGATGATCTCGGCGTACGCCTCAGGGTCGGACAGCGCGGCTCCCACCGCTCCCGGTTCGCGTCCGGTCAGTTGGGACATCGCGTTGTAGAGATGCGTGAAGCCGAGCGAGCCGCCGGCGTCTCGCACCCGCTCGGCCACCGAGCGCACGTGCGCGAACGTGGCTTCCGTGTGCCCGATGCTGACGCGTGTGCCGCCAGCCGCGAACTGGCGGGCGGCTGCGACAGCCCCTTCGATCTCGGGGGCGAGGGTCACGAGCCTGATGTCGGCGGCCGCTGCGAGCCTCGCTATCAGGTCGCTGTCGGGAAGCACCGTCCAAGCCGGCTGCGCGCCCAACCGGCGCGGGTTGATGAACGGGCCCTCGAGGTGCGCGCCCAGCACCGCCGCGGCAGGCTCGCCGGCCCGGCTGCCGCTCTGCTCGGCCTGGACCTCCGCCACGCCAGCGAGCGCGGCGAGGACGTCGTCGACGGGGTTCGTGATCGTCGTGGGCAGCAGCGCCGTGGTGCCGTGGCGCAGGTGGAAGCGCGCCAGCGCCCTGACGCCGACGGCTCCGTCCATGGTGTCCGCGCCGCCGCCGCCGTGCACGTGCACGTCGATGTAGCCCGGCAGCAGGTAGGGGCCACCGGGTAGGGCGCCGTGCCGGCCGGTATCGTCGCGGTCCCACTCGAGCCGCTCGATGTGGCTGCCGAACCTCAGCGAGCCGCGCCGCAAGCCCTCGCGCATGACCAGCGTGCCAGTCAGGATCGTCACTCCTCAGCCTCCAACGTGTACGGTAGAGGCGGGCAGTACGTGGTGATGGGGGACATACGTCTCGGGTGATTCGTCCCTGTTGGCTCTCGCATCAGCCCACGATACTTGTGTCTGAAAGGGGCATGAGCATGGCACGCACGACCTACTACCCTGAACCGAAGATCAGTCAGTTCCTGTTCGCCTCCAAGTACATGGCTCCGTTCTGGACGGTAGTGAGGGTCTACCTCGGCTGGCTGTGGCTCGATGCCGGCTGGCACAAGGTCAGCGACCCTCGCTGGGTCGGCGCCGACGCCGGCACCGCCGTCACCGGGTTCCTGAACCGCGCGATCGGGCTGTCGACCGGCGACTCCCCCACCGTGACGGGCTGGTACGCCTGGATCGTCGAGAACATCTTCCTCCCGATCGCCCCGGTGATGTCGTACCTGGTGGCTTGGGGCGAGGTCCTCGTCGGCGTCGCGCTCATCGCCGGCTTCCTCACCGGCCTGGTGGCGTTCCTCGGCGGCCTGATGAACGTGGCGTTCATGCTCGCCGGCACGCTCTCCTCGAACCCGATCATGTTCATGCTCGCCACCTGGATGGTGCTGGCCTGGCGCATCGCCGGCTTCTACGGCCTGGACTACTGGGTCCTGCCCTGGCTAGGCGCCCCGCACGGCCCGTTCTCGCGGAAGTCGGGTACGAGCACCGCGAAGAACTCCGCGACCACCTGAGCCTCCTAGCCTGCTAAGGCGGTACGGTTCGACCGCCTAGCGCAACGAGAGTGCCCGCTCTAGGAGCGGGCACTACTCTTTGGAGTCGAGCTGCTTAGGTCGTTCCGGCCGTGCTCAGTACCTGTCGCGGCGACCGCCACCGCGGCCACCGCGGTCGAAACCGCCACGGCCCCTGTCGTTGCCGCCACGGTCGTTCCCGCCGCGATCACCACCGCCGCGATCGAAACCGCGGTCGAAGCCGCCGCGATCCCCGCCGCCGCGATCGAAACCGCGGTCCTGCGAACCTGGGCGCGGACCGGCCGAGCGCGTCACCACGACGTTGCGAGCCTGCGGGCCCTTGGCGCCCTGCTCGACGTCGAAGGTGACCTCGTCCTCCTCGTTGAGCGTGCGGAACCCATCGGACTGGATGGCGGAGAAGTGGACGAAGACGTCCTCACCGCCCTCTTCTTGTGCGATGAAGCCGTAACCCTTCTCACTGCTGAACCACTTGACCTTGCCTGTCGCCATGACCTTCCCTACTGGCCCGCCGCTGAGGATCCGGGCGCGAGTGAATCTTGTCAGGGGCAAACGACACGCTGCGCGCGCGTGGTATCCACCACGAGATCCCGGTCTCCGCTCCTGACACCCGAAGTGTAGGGCAAGGCGGCGGCTAGCACAATATCCACTCTCCTCATCGTTGGAGTGGTGCCTAGGTCCCCTAGGCAACGGTAGACTCCCGAAGCATGAGCGCGCGCGAGCCGGCGTCGAGTGAGTGGCAAGCCCTGCGTCGCAAGCTGAGGATGCTCGAGAGACGCCTGGGCGGCGCGCCGCCAGGTTCCCCGCGGCGCGGCAAGGCCAAGGCAGTCGACGCAGTAACCGCCGAGGTCCCGCTGCTCGGCGCCGTGGCGCTGCCGCTCGACGGCGGCCCCGACGAGGTCTTCTCGTACCGCGGCGACACCCAGTTCCCCGCCGCCAGCACCATCAAGGTCTACGTTCTGCAGGCCGCGTTCGAAGCCGTGGCGGCCGGCCGGCTCGCGCTCGACCAGGAGGTAGAGCTGACGGCGGCCGACCAGGTCGGCGGCACCGGCGTGCTCGACTCGCTCAGCCCGGGGCGGCGTTACACGGTGCTCGACCTGGCCACGCTGATGATCGTCGTGAGCGACAACACGGCCACCAACCTGCTCATCGAGCTGCTAGGCGTCGAGGGTCTCAACGCCTCGATACGGCGGAACGGGTTCACCGGCACCCTCGCCCTGGGGAAGCTGATGATGAACAAGCCCCCGCCACCGACCGGTCCGCGGCTCTCCCAGACGACACCTGCCGACCTCGCCAGCTACTTCGCTCGGCTGTGGCGCGGCGAGCTGCTGCCGGACGAGCTCGGCGAGATCGCGCGCGGGATCTACGGGCGCCAGCAGTACAGCTTCCTCGGCAGGAAGCTGGCCTACGACCGCTACGCCGGGGCCGCGGGCGAGGGGCCCATCCGCATCTCGTCGAAGACCGGCTCCATCCGCGGGGTGAGGAACGACGCCGGCGTTATCGAACCGCTCGAGACCGGCAACGGACGAGCCGTGGTCATCGCAGTGATGTCCTCCGGCTGCTTCGACCTGCACTACGGTCCGGACAACGCCGGCGAGCAAGTCCTGGCGCGAGCCGGCCACGCGCTCTACCAAGCGCTGCGGTAAGGCGGTGGCGACCCGCCCGCCAACGACCGCTCAGCCCGGCAAGTGGCGTTCCAGCAGCAACCTCACCCGGATGCTGCCCGACTGCGGCCACACCCACCAGCGGCGCGCCAGCGCGTGGAACAGCTCGACAGGAGTCCTCACCTCGAGCTCGGCCCCTTCCGAGCAGCGGGCGATGAAAGACGTCAGCCGACCGGGCAGCATCTCCCCCTCCCAGTGGATGCCGGCCGAGTCGGTCCCTACGATCTCCCCGTCTAGGTCCGCTACGCTTGCCCTGATCACAGATCCCTCGCTCATGCGTCGAGCATGGCGCAACGGCGCGGCGCGAGCTGGTCGCGCTAGGCAGTTGCCTATGCGCTTTGGGCAACAGACGCGCACGGAGACGAGCGCCCGGACGGGGCCGCGGAGCAGCGACGAACGATGAGCGAGCCGACGGCAGGGACCGCGAACGGCATAGGCTCTCTCAACGAGACCGCGCTGCACGCCGCGCTCAAGACCACCGTCGCCCCGCCAGGGAGCCGGTTCGAGGTCGAGGTCGACGGCTACTTCGTCGACGTCGTAGCCGACGACCTGCTGATCGAGGTCCAGACGCGCAGCCTCGGCAAGTTGAAGGCGAAGCTCGGTGCCCTGCTGCCCTCGCACCGGGTCCGGCTGGTCGTGCCGATAGCCGAGCGCCGCTACCTGGTGAAGCTCCAAGACGGCGCCGCCGGCAACCGGCGGCTGTCCCCGAAGCGCGGCTCGCCGATGAGCCTGTTCGCCGAGCTCGTCGCGTTCCCCGAGCTGCTCGGGCACGCCAACCTCGAGCTCGAGCTGCTGCTCACCGACCAGGTCGAGCTCCGCAGCCTGCAGCCGGGCAAGGCCTGGCGCAGGCGCGGTTGGGTGACGGTCGGACGCGAGCTGTTGGCCGTCAACTCGCGGACGCTGCTGTGCCGTCCCTACGACCTGCTCGCCTTGCTACCGCCCGGCCTGCCCGAGGTCTTCACCACCGCCGAGCTCGCCATCGCGGCGCAGGTGTCGCGGCGCCTGGCGCAGCAGGCCGCCTACTGCCTCAGGCTCTTGGAGCTGCTCGAGGCGGTCGGTAAGAGCCGGAACGCGGTGCTCTACCGGGTCGTCGGTGGTGTAGCACAGACGAGCACCGGCGGCTGAGGCGGACGCGCCGTCACAACACCCCGGCCGCCGCCAACGCGCCATCGAGCTCAGCGGGATCTGGCTCCACGATCGTGCCAGAGCGCAGGTAGACCAGACGTCCGAGCGGCCTCTCGCCGAGCACGCGCTTCACGGCCTGCAGGTAGAGGCCGAGCTGGACGAAGTAGCGCTCGGGAGCCACGCGCCTGTCGGTCTTGTAGTCCTCCACGACCCAGCGGCCATCGACCTGATAGAGCCTGTCGATGATGCCCTCCCAGACCGTGCCTGCGCCAGCGACCGCCAGCGGCACCTCGGCCCTGTCGACCGAGCGGCTCTCCAGCGCGGGCAGCTCGGCTCCCAGCAGCGCGCGGTAGAGACCCATCAGCTCGGTCACCTCGTCGAGGATCTCGGCGCGCTGCTCGTCGCTGAACGGCCAGACGGCCTCCTGCGAGCCGAGGAGCTCGCGGCGGCGCTCGTCGATGTCGAGCCAGTCGCGGCTGATCGCGTAGTGCACCAGCGTGCCGAGCGCCCGCCCGCGGCCGGGCACGGACTCCCCTGCCACTGGTGCCTGCCCCGCGCCGGCAGGGGCGACAGTGGCGACAGTGGCGGCAGTGGCGACAGTGGCGACATCATCGGCAAGCGCGAGCGCCAGCTCGCCCTCGGCACCGGGATCGGTCTCGGCGACTGTCAGCGGCTCCTCGCCGTCCTGGTCTGCGGCGAGAGCGGCCTCCCAGGTAGAGGACGTCTCTGGCATGTCGCTCACCGACGCATCCACCGCGCCCTCGCGCTTCAGCAAGTCCACCAGCCGCGACGGGCTCATGAGCGGCGTGAAGCGCTTGGCCGGCACGCGCTCGTCGATCCACGGCGCCGCCGCGCGAGGCGCTGGGGCCGGCGGAGACAGCGGGGCTACCGTGCCGGACGCAGGAGCGCCGGGCACGAGAGCGGCGCGCCGCGTCGCAGCGGAGCCGCCGCGCGTGACGACGACACCAGCCAACGGCTCCTCCTCCAGCCCCAGACCGAGCAGCGCCGGCGCCCAGCCGTAGCGCCTGCCGCCGGCGACGCTCAGGGTGATCAGGAGCCGATCGCGCGCGCGGCTGGCCGCCACGTACAGCAGGCGGTACGACTCCTGCTCCTCGAGGGCTCGCCGCTCGTCCTGAGCGCGTTGGTCCGCCGTCGAGACCTGCAGCGTCACCGCGCCGGTCTGCGGGTCGACGAGCACCGGCTGCGGCCTCTCGCCCAGGGCGCCGCCGGCGTTGAAGACCGCCACCACCTCGAACTCGAGGCCCTTGGAGGCGTGAACGGTCATCAGCCTCACGCCCGCGCCGCCCTCCGGCACGACGGCGTGCTCGTTGGCGAGGGCCAGCTCGTCGAGCTCGTTGAGCAGCGCCTCGATGTCGGCCGGCGGGCGCCTGGCGACGTCGAGCAGCAGCGCGTCGAGGTTGTCGCGCTCGCGCCGGCCGAGGAAGTCGACGAAGCGCTTGCCGCCGATGAGCGGCGCGCCGCTGACCTGGCGGATGGCCTCGACGGGCGGCAGGCGCGCGCTGCGGCCGAGCTCGGCGACGCGGGCCGCCACCTCGGGCTGGCGTTCGGCCAACGCGACCCGCGGCTCGGCGGCGGTGACGATGACTTCGATCGCGTCGGGAGCCAGCGCCGCGAACGGGCCACGCAGGAACGCGGCCAGGCTCGGCCCCTCCGGCTCGAGGCCGACCGAGAGCGCGTGGTAGACGTCGCGCACCTCGCTGCGCCAGTAGAAGCCGCGCCCCTTGAGCATCAGGCTCGGCACGCCCAGCCGGGTCAGCGCCTCCTGCGCCTGCACCAGCGAGCGATGCGTGCGGGCCACGATCGCCATCGACTCGAACGGCGTGCCGTCCGAGAGGTGATGTCGCAGCAGCCTCTCGGCGAGCAGCTCGGCCTCGACCTCGCGGAGGTCGGCCAGGCGTCCGTCCCCTTCGACGAGCAGCAGCTCGACCCCTCCCTCCACCTCCGCCTGAGGGCCGGCCGGCCAAACGTCCGGCGCCTCGGCGGGCGAGAAGCCGTTGCCGGCGGCCGCCAGGCGCTGGGTCAGCCGGTTGAGGAAACGGACCACCGAGCGGGCGTGGCGGCGGGTCTCGGTCAGCGGCTCGAGCAGCTCGCCGCCCTCGGCGGCGCTGGCCAGCGCGCGGCGGAACACGCCGACGTCGGCCCCGCGGCACAGGTAGATCGACTGGTTGGGGTCCCCGACGACCTCGAGCCTGGTGCCGGCCTCGGCGAGCCGCTCGAAGAAGCGGCCCTGGAGCGGGTTGACGTCCTGGAACTCGTCGACGAGCACCACCGGGAAGCGCCTGGCCAGGCGCTCGCGCGCGGCGGGCAGGTCGAGCGTGCGGATGGCGCGGCGCTCGATCTCGCCCGGGTCGAGGGTCTGACCTCCCAAGCGGGCCCGGTAGCGCCGGTAGGCGCCGTCGAAGACGGCCGCGACGGCACGGTCGAGCTCGCCGCGGCCGAACACGAGCTCCTCGGCCAACGACCGCGAGTTGAACAGGGTCCGATGCAGCGACGGGTCCGCCGCCTCGGCAACGGCGAAGCTGGCATGCAGCTCGTGGTTAGGGTCTCTGGCGAGCAGAGCCAGGGAGCGCAGCTCCTCCTCGAAGAGCGCCGTCGCCTCGCCGGGGCTCAGCACCGAGAACGCCGGGTCGAGCCCGAGGCGCGGAGCGTTGAGCCGCAAGCAGGCGCCCATGAAGCCGTGGATGGTCGTCAGCAGCGCGCCGGAGAGCTCGCGTTCGGCACGTTCGAGCGAGCCTGGGACGCGGCCGCTGACGGTGAACAGGCCGCCCAGGTAGGAGCCCGTGGCGAGGGCCTCGCGCACGCCCTGCGCGACGCGCTGCCGCAGCTCGTTGGCGGCGGCGCGCGTGAACGTCACGCCCGCGATGCGCCTCAGCGGCACGCCGCCATCGATCAGCTCGAGGTAGCGCGCGACGAGGCTCGTCGTCTTGCCGGTGCCGGCGCTGGCGACCCTCGCCCTCACGCCCGCACTCCCAGTCGGCAGATGTCGAAGGCCGGGCAGTCGTCGCACTGGTAGCCGGGGCGGGGTTCGATCTCTCCGCGCTGATAGGGAGCCGCCGCCTCGGCGAGCTGCTCCCGCAGCTCCCTCAACTGCCTGGCCGTGTGCCGGTTGCGAGAGTCCGTCACGCGGTACGGCTCACCCAGCAGCGGCCACAGGAAGAGCTCGACGAGAGCTGGCGCTTGCTGAGGGTGGTCCAGGATCCTGATGGTCGCCCACAGCTCGTTCCAGCTGCCGTTCAGCTCGGTGAGGGCCTCCCGCCACTCGTAGGAGACCTGGCGCGGCGGCACGAAGCGGTAGAGCTGGACGGCGGTCTTGTCTCGCGCGCCCAGCTCGCGGCGGCCGCCGGCATCGACAGTGGCCGTGACGCTCGTGACGCGGTCCGTGAAGGCCGAGCCGAACCTGAGCTTCAGGAGCAGCTCGGCATGCTGCTCGAGCCAGGTCGCAGCCTCCGGGTAGGCGGCCGCCAGCGCGCCGATCTCCTCCTGCGTGTGCTGATGGCGCGAGACCAGCGCCTCGCGCAGCTCGAACGACCACTCGGGGCCGGCCCAGGCGGGCGCCGAGGAGCCAGCCGTATCGGGCTCGGGGAAGCCGCCCTCGGACCCGGTCAGAAGGGCGCTCTCCGCCCAGAAGCGGAAGCCGCAGACGGCGTAGCGCTTCAGGCGGCTGACGCTCGGCGGCTGGGGCAGGCTCACGGTGCCGGCCTTCGGTAGGAAGCCTGCGTCGTCGACCAGCTCGCTGCGGCTGGCCGCCGGGAGGTCGGGCGGCGCGGCAGGCGCCGGCGCGCCCGCCGGGTACATAAGCGCGGCCGAGGGCGTCAGCTCCCCCGCCTGATCGGCGGTGGCGGCGGTGACGACCACGGCGTCGCTGCCGTGGAGCAGCTCGTCGAACACGAGCCTGTCGCGGCCCTGGAAGCGGTGCGGCAGCCCCAGCTCCGCGAAGCTCCGCTCGAGCGTCAGACGCGCCTCCTCCGGCACGAAGTAGTCCTCGCCCTCGCGAGCCCGGTAGGCGTCCTCGGTGGCCCCGACGACGTAGAGCTTGGCGAAGCGGCGGCCGGACGCCTGGTCGGCTTCGAGCAGCGCGACGCCGCCGGGCTCGCTCCTGCGGCTCCTGGTGTCGCGCAGCAGAGCCGCCCACCAGGACTGGAACGAGTGGCCCGTGGCGCCGAGGCGCGCCGCCTCCTGAGCCAACCTGGCGGCGCGGCTCCGCAGCTCGGCGGGCGGCTCCTCGCCCAGGGTCAGCGGTAGCTGCGCGTCGAGCAGCCAGCGCGCCCAGGCGACGCTGTCCGCTTCGTCCCCGGGCGCGGTGAGCCGCGCGGTCCACGCGCGCCAGACGGCCTGCAGTCCGAGGCCCTCGGCGAGGTCGTCGAGCG
>CAYYOK010000123.1:0-9789 GCA_964473205.1 uncultured bacterium
GGCAGCGCCAGCGCGTCGCCCTGGCGCGGGCGCTGATCAACTCGCCCGCGCTGCTGCTGTGCGACGAGCCGACCGGCAACCTCGACACCCGCACCGGCAACGAGGTGCTGAAGCTCCTGCGCGACGGCGTCGATCAGGCCGGCTGGACGATCGTGATGGTCACTCACGACCCGGCCGCGGCGCTGTACGCCGACAGGGTCGTGTTCCTGCGCGACGGCCGCATCGCGGGCGAGACCGTCACCTCCACGCCCGATGCCAGGTCGGACATCGACAGCTTCCTGAGCGCCTGAGGCCGGGACGCTGACGTGAACGCTCACCGGACCGCGGCGCTCTCGCTGCCCGAGCGCCCGAGGGCTGGACCCTAGCTAGCGTGTTCGCGGCGTTGGCGAAGCTGGTCGAGCGCTACCCGCGCTGGATCCTGCTCGGCTGGCTGATCGCGACGCTTGCCGCCGCGCCGTTCGCGCTCAGGGTCGGCGAGGTGCTGACCGGACAGCCGCAGGCGCCGGCCGGCGGGGTGTCTCAGCGCGTGCGCGATCTGGTGGCGAGGGAGTTCGAGAGCCACGAGTCCGAGCTGCTGATCGCGATCGCGCGCCCGGCCCGCGGCGCCAACTTCCCTGGCCGTGTCGGCAGCGACGGCTTCACCGCCGCCGTCGACGCCGCTATCCAAGCGATCGAGGCGCTCGAAGGCGTCGACTTCGTCCGCGACCACCGCTCGGCCGCCGGCCTCGACCTGGTCAGCGAGGAGGCGGGCTTCTCGGCTCTGGTGATCGGCCTGGCGACGTCTGACCTGGCCGAGGCCAAGGCGGTCGTCGCGTCCGTCAGGGCAGCTCTGAACCGGAACGCGCGCCTGCAGGTCGACCTGTCCGGCGGCGCCGCCACGGTCATGGAGCTCGAGTCGGTCAGCGAGCGCGACGCCAGGCGCGCCGAGCTCTTCGGGCTGCCGATCTCGCTGCTGATCCTGCTGATTGCCTTCGGTGCCGTGGTCGCCTCTGCGTTGCCGCTGCTGTCGGCGGTGACGAGCATCGTCGTGTCCTCGGCGGCGCTCTTCTGGCTGGGTCACGTGCTCGAGTTCGCGGTGTTCACGCAGACGATCGTCACGATGCTCGGGCTCGCGACCGGGATCGATTACGCCTTGCTGATCGTCAACCGCTTCCGCGAGGAGCTGCGCAAGACGTTCGACCCCCGCCAGGCTGCGGCTCGCACCGCCGCCACGGCCGGCAAGGCCGTGGCCTTCAGCGGCCTCACGGTGCTGGTGGCCCTAGCCGCGCTGCTCGTCCCACCCGTGGCGTTCATCCGCTCGATCGGCGTCGGCACGATGCTCGTGCTCCTCGTCGCCGTCCTGGTTGCGATCACCGCCGTGCCGGCGACCCTCGCCCTGCTGGGCCACCGCGTCAACTGGCTGAGGGTGACGCGGCGCGAGCCGGGCCTGCGCAGCCGCGCCTACTGGCGCGAGCGCGCGCTCGCGATCATGCGCCGGCCGCGGCTGTGGACGGCGGTGGGCTTGGTGGGGCTGTTCGCGCTCGCGCTGCCGGCCGTTCGCATGGAGGTGGCGGACCCGGGTGCGCGCGGCCTCGCGCCCGCGACCGAGTCCCGCCGCACCTTGGAGGCGCTGTCGGTGCTCGGGCTCGAGGGGCTGATGAACCCGTTCGACGTCCTCGTCGACCTGGGCGCGACAGGCTTCTACCATCCGGCCAGCGTGCGGCAGGTCTCGCTGCTCGAGCGCGCGGTCCTGGAGCTGGAAGGGGTCGGCGAGGTGACCTCGCCCCTGTCGCTGTCGGGCGTGCCGCGCCTGCTGCTCTACCAGTACTACGCGTCGCGCGAGCTGGCCCTCGCCAGCGAGGTGGCGCCGCTGGCACGAGCTACGGTCAGCGAGAGCGGGCGCTACGTGCTGGTGCGCGTCTACCCCGCTGGAGCCGTCACGCCGACCGCCGCCGGGGCCATGAGCCGCGGCATCCGCGACGCGCTGGCCGAGCTGGGGATCGGCGCTGAGCTCGGCGGCGTCTACGTGGCCGGCACCGAGTGGACCGAGGCGCTCTACAGCCACTTCCCGCTGGCGCTGGCCCTGGTCGCTCTCGCTACCTTCGTGCTGCTCGGCGTCGCCTTCAGGTCGCTGCTGATCCCGTTCAAGGCGCTGGTGCTCAACGTCTTGACCGTGGGCGCCGCGTTCGGGGTGATCACGCTCGTCTTCCAGTTCGGCGCGCTCTCCTGGCTGGTGGGCGGCGGCGGTGTGCTCGGCTACGTCGACACGTCGGCGCCGCTGTTCATCTTCGCGATCGTATTCGGCCTGAGCATGGACTACGAGGTGTTCATGGTCGCGCGCATTCGCGAGGCTCACGAGAGCGGCCTGAGCGACAAGGACGCCGTCGCGACGGCCATGTCGGCCACGGGCGGCGTGATAACCAGCGCGGCGGCGGTGATGATCACGGTCTTCAGCCTGCTGCTCTTCAGCCACGTCGAGCTGATCCGCACGCTTGGGCTGGGGCTCGCCGTGGCGGTCCTGCTCGACGCGACGCTGGTGAGGCTGACCCTGGTGCCCGCGGTGATGACGATGGCGGGCCGCTGGAACTGGTGGCTGCCGGCCTGGCTCGAGCGCCGCCTGCCCCGCTTCGACCCCGAGCGCTGAGCGCTTGGCGCAGGGCCGGGCTTACCTCAGCACGTCCGACAACAGGGTCGCGCTCTGCAGCGCCAGGCTCGCCAGGCCGGGAGCCTCGAGGCTGAAGCTGCCGACGAGCTCGAAGCCGAGCCCGGAGCTGCCCGCCGAGGCGGCCTGGACCTGGGTGGCGAGCGCCGGTCCCAACGCCAGCGGGTTGAACCTGAACACGAGGCTGGCCGTGGCCGCGCCGGCAGCAGGCACCTCGACGGCGCCGAGGCCGACCGTGGCAGCGTCGACGCCGGCGACCCTCAGCCGCAGCTCAGGCGAGGAGAGCCGGTACCCGACGATCCCCTGGTTGGCGAGGGCGAGGTCGAGGCCGATCGCGACGCTGGTCACCGAGTCGAAGCGCACGCTCCCGCCTGCCAGCGTCACCGTCGGGGCGCTGAGCAGCAGCGGCCGCGTCAGCTCGCCCTGAGCCAGCGTGAAGGCGGGAAAGCTCTGCACCGTTCCGAGCAGCTCGACGCCGACCGACGCATCGACGCGGTAGCGGACGCTCTGACCTGCGATGAGCCGGCCGATGCTGTCGAGCAGCGAAGGGGCCGCGCCCAGAGGCACCCTGACATCGATGGTGACGGGCGAGGAGCCGTTGGCCCTGAGCTCGAGCCCGCCGCGGAAGCTGACCGTGGCGGCTCTGACGTCCTGAACGAACAGCCCTCCGTCGAGGCTGGCGAGCTTGAGGGCTACCGGGTTGGGGTTGTGAGCCTGCATCGCGAGGCGGAAGGTGGCGGTGCCGTCGCCCACGCCGGGCGGGTCGATGCGGACGAAGCCGGAGCTGCTCGCGTCGATGGTGAAGGTCGGCGGTGCGATGACCCTGGCGCCCGGCGCGCACGCCGCGATCAGGGCGCACAGCGCCAGCAGGATGGCTAAGGCGGTCCTCTTCGGCACGCGCTCTCCTCGCTTCCGTGGGGCCGCGCGGCCCCGCAGGCCGAGCCTAGCCGAGCCTGCGTCCCTGGCGCGGTCGACTACTTCGCTTGCCGCCGACCTAGAATGCGCCATGGCGACGCTCGCGAGGGAGATGCAGGGTCCGGTGCTGGTGTTGACGCTCGACCGGCCCGCGGTCAGGAACGCGCTGTCGCGTGCGCTGCGCGCCGAGCTGGCCGAGGCCTTGCGCGACGCGGCCGACGACCCCGGGGTCAGGGCGGTCGTGATCACCGGCCGGGGGTCGGCGTTCTGCGCGGGCCTCGACTTGGACGAGCTGAAGGCCAGCGCCGGCCAGTCGCGGGAGGAGGCGCTCGAGGACTCGCGGGCGTTGGCCGCCCTGTACCGGCAGATCATCGACCTCGGCAAACCGGTCGTGGCGGCGGTCAACGGCCCCGCGGTCGCGGGCGGCGCAGGGATCGTCAACGCCTGCGACCTCGCCGTCGCCTCCGAGAGCGCGCGCTTCGGCTACACCGAGGCGCGCATAGGCTTCATCGCGGCGCTGGTGGCCGCGCTGCTGGTGCGCCAGGCCGGCGACAAGGCCGTGCGCGAGCTGCTCCTCGGCGCGGGCATCGTCGATGCCAGGCGCGCGCTGGAGCTCGGCCTGATCAACGAGGTCGTCCCCGACGGCGGGGCGCTGGCCCGCGCCACCGAGGTGGCTGCCGGCCTGGCCCGCAACGCCCCCGGCTCGCTGGCCGCGACGAAGCGCCTGCTGGCGCGCCTGTCGGGGCTCTCCTTGGCCGAGGCCCTGGACGTGGCGGCCGCGGCCAACGCCGAGCGGCGCTCGTCGGCCGAGCTGGCCGAAGGCGTCGCGGCGTTCCTCGAGAAGCGCCAGCCCGAGTGGCTGAGCGAGGTCGAGAGCGAGCCGGCGAGCCGCGACAGCGCTTGACCTCCCACTCGCTTGGGAGTACGCTCGTCAAGATGTGTAACTTACACACGTTACACCCTCGCCGCGTGCTGCTGCTGTGCGGCGGCAAGTCTGACGAGCATGAGGTCTCGCTCGCCTCGGCCCGCTCGGTCCTCGGCGCGCTCAGCGGCAGGGACGACCTGGGGCTGGAGGTCACGCCGCTGGTCATCTCGCGCGAGGGCGCCCTTCTCGAGCCGGGCGTCTCGCGCGCGCTGCTCGACGGGGTGGCGAACGCGGGCGACACCAGCAGGACGGATGCCATCAGCATCGGCGCCGCGACCGCCCTCGGCGGCGCGGGCGGCACCGCCGCGCTCACGGCGGCCGCGGCGACCGAGGCCGCCCTCGGCCCCGCCATCGGCGCCAAGGGCCGCGAGTTCGACGTCGTGTTCCCGCTCCTGCACGGCCCGTTCGGCGAGGACGGCCGGCTGCAGGGCCTGCTCGACGTGCTCGGCTTGCGCTACGTCGGCGCCGGCGTGCTCTCCAGCGCGGTCGGCATGGACAAGCTGACGATGAAGGCCGTGTTCGCCGGCGGCGGCCTGCCGCAGGTCGAGTACTTCGGCGTGACCCGCTCGCAGTGGCGGCGGGCACCGGACGAGGTGAGGACGAAGGCCGCGGCCCTGGGCTTCCCGCTGTTCGTCAAGCCCGCCAACCTCGGCTCGAGCATAGGGATCAGCCGCGTGGACGACCTGGCTGCGTTCGACGACGCGCTCGCGCTCGCGCTCGAGTTCGACCGCCGCGCCGTCGTCGAGAGCGCCGCGACGGGCGCTCGCGAGCTGGAGATCGCCGTGCTCGGCAACGACGACCCGGCGTTCAGCCCGGTCGGCGAGATCACCCACCGCGGAGAGTTCTACGACTACGCCACCAAGTACCAGGACGGCATGGCCGAGCTGGTGATCCCGGCGCCGGTCGGCAGCGAGGTCGCCCAGCGCTGCGTCGAGCTGGCGCGCGCCGCGTACGCGGCGATAGACGGCGCCGGCCTGGCGCGCGTCGACATGTTCTACCTACCCGACGGCCGGCTCCTGCTCAACGAGATCAACACCATGCCGGGCTTCACCGCGCACTCGATGTACCCGAAGCTGTGGGAGGCGGGCGGCCTGCCGTACCCCGACCTCGTGCGCCGCCTGGTGGACCTGGCCCTGGACGACCGCCGCTCCTAGCCGCCCGGGGTTATCATTCGCGCATCCCACGGGGGAGGTCAGGACAGCCGACCAGGCGCGAGACAGCTGGCTCGATCTAGACGAAGCGCTCGAAGCGGACGCCGAGCCGCGGAGCGAGGCGCCGCCGACTGCTGCCGGCCAGCCGCTGCTCAACGTCAACGCCGCGCGGGTCCTGATCCTCAACGCCTCCTACCAGCCGCTTCACGTCTGCTCGGTGAAGCGCGCCGTCACCCTGCTGATGCACGAGGTGGCGGAGCGCGTCGAGGACTCGGACCGCGTCCTGCGCTCTCCGAGCAGCGTCTTCCCCGTTCCCAGCGTCATCAGGCTCAAGCGCTTCGTGCGCGGCACCTTCAGGCAGCGCGTCGCGTTCAACCGCAAGAACGTCTTCCGCCGCGACGAGCACCGCTGCCAGTACTGCCTCAGGCACGCCAACGACCTGACCTTGGATCACGTGCTGCCGCGCAGCCGCGGCGGGCCGACCAACTGGGAGAACGTCGTCGCGTGCTGCAAGTCGTGCAACGCCCGCAAGCGCGACCGGACCCCGGAGGAGGCGAGCATGCTCCTGAAGCGCAAGCCTTACGCTCCGCGCTTCATGTTCTCGAGCGCCTACGGGGTCGTGCCCGACATCGATCCGATCTGGGAGAAGTACCTGCCGCGGCCGACCACAGGCCGTCTCTAGCGCACCGGCCGGCACTGGCGCATAACCCGACCCTGGCTCACAGAGGCAGCTTGGCCAGGAGCAGCACCCGCGCCAGCTCCCTGAACCCGAGCGAGCGCAGTATCCCGGCCAGCTTCGGGTCGGAGCCGCTTATCGAGGCGTCGACGACGCCCATCGGGCTGATGCCGGAGAGCTCGAGCAAAGCTGAGATGACCAGCCGCCTGAGCATGCCGCTGTCCTCGCGCAGGTCGCGCCTGACGCCGACAGCGTCGAGGTTGAAGCGCGCGTCGATGCGCTGCTCGGTGGTGCCGAAGAACGCGTAACCGACGCAGTCCTGATCCAGGGTCTCGCGCCCGAGGAACCACAGGTCGGGGTGGAACGGCCCCGAGGCGCGCTTCAGGTACGACCAGGCGCTGTCGGTGACGTGCCGCGCCTCCGCCGCCGCGTAGAAGCTCCTGAACTCGCCGTCGTGATCCTGGCTCCAGGCGTCGAGGACCAGCGGGACGCCGATGGGCGGTACCTCGGACAGCTCGAAGCGCAGGTGGTGAAGCTCGTCGCGCGCGAAGCCCAGCGGCGCGAGCAGCTCGGTCAGCTCGGCCCTGCGGGCCTCGCTCAGGGAGTGCAGGTCCAGGTAGGCGTGGTCGTGCTCGAAGCGCTCCAGGAGGTGCTCGAACAGGGCGCGCAGGTCGTCCGGCTCGCCGTCGTGCCAGGGGCTGGCGAAGCGCAGGCCGAGCGAGTCGGCGTTGACGTCCGGCGGCTTGAGGAAGACGCCGGCGCTGGGCGCGCGCTCGACGTGGGTCATCACGTAGCAGGAGTCGCCGTCCCGACGGCTGTCGGCCAGGAGGGGCCCGAGACGCAGGGACATCGCCTTGGGATCGGAGTGCCCCAGGTAGCCGAGCGCCTTGCCGATGAACCACACGACCTCGTCTGGCGCAAGGTTGCGAACCACGGATGCTCACTCTAGCCCGCGGCGCCGCCGGGCTGTTCGGGCGCGCGGGCGTCCTGGCCACAGCGCGCTCGTAGAACCGCGGCGGACCGCGGCCGTAGGTATGCTCAGGCGGTGTCGAATCCTCGCATCCTGGGGGGCAGCGCGCGCGGCAGGGCGCTCGAGACCCCGGCCAGCGGCACGCGTCCCAGCCCCGCGCGCCTGCGCGAGGCGCTGTTCGACATCCTGGCGTTCGAGCAGGCGTCCTCTACCGTATCCTCGACCGCGTCCTCGACCGTGTCCTCGACAGCGTCCGGGGACGGCTCCGAGGACGGCCCCGAAGACGGCCCTAGCCGCACCTTCCTCGACCTCTACAGCGGCTCGGGAGCCATCGGGCTGGAGGCGGCCAGTCGCGGTTGGCGCGCGACCTGCGTCGAGCTCTCCAGAGCCGCTGCCGCCGTGATCCGGCGTAACGCCGCGCGCCTGGATCTCGACGTCGAGGTGGTCGAGGGAGACGCGCTCGACCACGCCGCCTCGCAGGCGGGGGCGTACACTGTCGTGTTCGCTGCGCCGCCGTACCCGCTCGACTTGCGCGAGGTGTTCCGGGCGGTCCTGGCTTCCGGTGCCGCCGCGCCAGGGGGGCTGTACGTGCTGCAGCATCCCACCGGCTTCGAGGTGCCGGTCCCGCAGGAAGGCGGCGCCGGCCCGGCCGTCCGCGTCAAGAGGTACGGCTCCAACTCGCTGACCCTGGTGAGAGTGCCGTAGCAGTCGATGAAAGCCGCCTACGCCGCCTCACAATCGAGAGTGATAGGCTGACGCCGAAAGGTTCCCAGATAACAATGTTCGGATTCGTCCAGAAGCTCTTCGACAACAACGAGCGCGAGGTCAAGAAGCTGCAGGCCGAGGTGGTCAGCCGCGTCAACGACCTCGAGCCGCAGATGCAGAGCCTGCCAGACCTCGCCGCTGCCTATCAGGACCTCAGGCGCCGCCATCTAGATGGCGGCGAGAGCCTCGACGCTCTCATGGCGGAGACTTTCGCGCTGACCCGCGAGTCGGCCAGGCGCTTCCTCGGCCTGCGCCACTACGACGTGCAGCTCATCGGCGGCGCCGCCCTGCACAGGGGCCACATCGCCGAGATGAAGACCGGCGAGGGCAAGACGCTAGTCGCAACTCTGGCATTGGTGCTGAACGCGTTGACCGGCAAGGGCACGCACCTAGTCACCACCAACGACTACCTCGCCCGCACCGGCGCCGAGTGGATGGGACCCGTCTACCGCGGCCTCGGCCTGAACGTGGCGGTCATCCAGCACGACATGGACGGACCCGCACGCCGCGCCGCCTACCGCTCGGACATCACCTACATCACCAACTCCGAGCTCGGCTTCGACTACCTGCGCGACAACATGGCCTTCCGCCCCGACCAGCTGGTGCTGCGCGAGGACACGCCGCTGCACTACGCGATCGTGGACGAGGTCGACTCGATCCTCATCGACGAGGCGCGCACGCCGCTGATCATCTCCGGCCCCGCCGAGCTGGCCACCGACAAGTACTACACGATGGCGAAGATCGCCCAGCAGCTCACGCGCGGTGAGCCGAAGGAGGGCGACAAGCCCGCCACCGGCGACTACTCCGCCGACGCCAAGGCCAAGGACATCCACCTGACGGAGGACGGCATCGCCAAGGCCGAGAAGCTGCTGGGGATCGAGAACATCTTCAGCCCCGACAACATGGAGAACGGGCACATGCTCAGGCAGGCCCTGCGCGCCCGCGAGCACTACCACCTCGATCAGCAGTACGTGAAGGACGAGAACGGCCAGATCGTCATCGTCGACGAGTTCACCGGCCGCCTCATGCCCGGCAGGCGCTTCGGCGAGGGCCTGCACCAGGCCATCGAGGCCAAGGAGGGCGTGAAGATCGAGCGCGAGAACCAGACGCTCGCCACCATCACCTACCAGAACTTCTTCAAGCTCTACGACAAGATCGCCGGCATGACCGGCACGGCGAAGACCGAGGAGAAGGAGTTCCAGGAGATCTACGCCTCGGACGTCCTCGTCATCCCCACCAACAAGCAGGTGATCCGCGACGACGGCGAGGACGTGGTGTTCCGCACCGAGGAGGGCAAGTACGGCGCCGCGGTCGACGAGATCGCCCTAGTTCACGCCAGCGGCCGCCCCATCCTGGTCGGCACCGTCACGATCGAGGCGTCCGAGCGACTGTCGAAGATGCTCAAGCGCAGGGGCGTGGCGCACGAGGTGCTGAACGCCAAGTTCCACGGCCGCGAGGCCGAGATCGTGGCGCAGGCCGGCCGCAGCAGCGCGGTCACCATCTCGACCAACATGGCCGGCCGCGGTACCGACATCGTGCTGGGCGGCAACCCCGAATGGCTCGCGCGCCAGCTCCTCGAGCGCGAGGGCTTCGAGCGCTACGACACCGACACCGAGCTGTTCATCAGGGCAGTCCTGTTGGGGCGCATGGACGAGGCCAGGGAGCGCGCGCGCAAGCTCGAGGGCCTGCCGGCCGACATCCTCGGCAAGCTCGAGCAGATCCGCGACGCCGCCGCCGCCGACCACG
>CAYYOK010000124.1:0-9654 GCA_964473205.1 uncultured bacterium
ACAGTTGCCTAAGCAACATGCGCGTCTGAGGCTGCGCTTAGGTCCCGAAGAGAACACGAGCTAGATGAGCGACTCTTTGAGGCCCTGCACGACGCGCGCGAACCGCTCGTCCGTCTCCAACGCCTGGCCGACGCGGTCGACGGCGTAGATGACGGTCGAGTGGTCCCGGCCGGAGAAGTACTGACCGATCTCAGGGAACGAGTGGCTGGTGAGCTGCCGTATCAGGTACATCGCCACCTGGCGCGGCACCACGATCTCCTGACGCCGACCCTTGCCGCGCACATCGTCGATCGCGACCTGGAAGCGCTCGGCGGTGACCTTGACGATCTCGGCCATGGTCAGGGCCTTCTCGGCGGGAGCGAACACGTCCGACAGCGCCTTGGCCGCGTTGTGCCGGTTGAGAGGGAACTGGTTGAGCGAGGCGTAGACGATCGCGCGCATCAACGCCCCCTCGAGCTCGCGGATGTTGGAGGTGACGTTGCGCGCGATGTAGTCGATGACGTCGTGCGGCACCTTGACGCCGCGATACTCGGCGTTCTTGCTCAGGATCGCCATGCGGGTCTCGAGCTCCGGCGTCTGGATGTCGGTGATGAGGCCCCACTCGAAGCGGCTGCGCAGCCGGTTCTCGAGGGTCGGGATGTCCTTGGGCGGCCGGTCGGACGAGATGATCAGCTGCTTGCCGGACTCGTAGAGCGCGTTGAACGTGTGGAAGAACTCCTCCTGCGTCCGCTCCTTGCCGGCGATGAACTGGATGTCGTCGACGAGCAGCAGGTCGACGCTGCGGTAGCGGTCGCGGAAGTAGGTCATGCGCTTCTCGCGGATGGCGTCGACGAGCTCGTTGGTGAAGACCTCGGTCGTGACGTACTCGACGCTGAGGCCGCGATGCCGGGCCGCGACCGCGTGGCCGACCGCGTGCATCAGGTGCGTCTTGCCGAGGCCGGAGTCGCCGTAGATGAACAGCGGGTTGTACTCCTTGCCGGGGGTCTCGACGATGGCCTGGGCCGCGGCGTGGGCGAGGTTGTTGCTGGCGCCGACGACGAAGTTCTCGAAGACGTACTTCGGGTTCAGCGGCGCGAGGTAACCGCGCTCGTCCGCCGCCGAGGACGGCGTCGCGCTCGCAGGCGACTGACGCGGCTTGCGTTCACCGCCCCGCTCCGCCGCCGGCTCGCGCTTCGTCCGCCCGGAACGCTGGCTTCGCAGCGCTTCGTCGTCGGGCGGCGGCATCTCGGAGAAGACACCGGGCTGTTGGCTGGCCGTCGCGGGCACCACCTTGAACGCGATCCGCGGCGCGGCCGCCCCGAGATCGCCCATCGCCCGGACGATCGCCTCCTGATAGTTGTCCTTGAGCCAGTCGCGGGCGAAGCTCGAGGGCGCGCCGAGGAGCAGCGCACCGTCCTCGATGCCGAGCGGCTTAATGCTCAAGAACCAGGTCTTGAACTCGACTTCGGGCACGTGCTCCCTGACCGCGTCGAGCACCTGCTCCCAGATACCTTGGTAAGGCGCAGACATCGCACCGGGTCCTCTCGAAGCTGACCGAAGAAGGCGGCAAGGCCGCTGCCCCAGCCCCGGGCGAAGGGCGCAGAAACACCGTCCCACACGCAATAACGCGCGGGCGAACGGGTTCGGCCCTGGCGCCGGAAGAGCAGTCTAGCAGATGCTTCACCGGCCCAAGCGGCGGGCGGCCCGCCCGCCGTATTGTGAGGGCCGCTCACGATGTGTGGCCCTCGGTCCCCTTCGACCCATGCCTTCCATACGCGGGGTCCGGGCACGAGCCGTCTGCGTGGCGGCGCCCCCGATACCAGGCTCCATGCTACGGCGCCGTTGGTTACGCGACCGGCCCGCGGCCTGCCGCTATACTGCTGGTTCGCGACCGGGCTCGCAGGGGGAACCTCGGCAGCCTGGCCCGATTCACGGAGGAAGGCAGCAGACGCGGTGGGAACCGGCAAGGGAGTGGCAAGAGCCGCGAAGGGGGGCACGGGCGCCGATGAGGCCCGCTTCGACGTCGTGGTCATCGGTGGCGGCCACGCCGGCATCGAGGCGAGCGTCGCCGCGGCCAAGCTCGGCGCCAGCGTGGCTCTGGTGCTGCCGAACCCCGACAAGATCGGCCTGATGCCGTGCAACCCGGCGATCGGCGGACCAGGCAAGTCCCAGATCGTCTACGAGCTGCACGCCCTGGGCGGGGTCATGGGTGCCCTGGCCGACGCGACCGCCATCCACACGCGCACCTTGAACGCCAGCAAGGGTGCGGCGGTCCAATCGCTGCGCGTGCAGAACGACCGCGACGGCTACGCCGCCGCCGCCAGGCGTCTCGTCGAGGCGACCCCGGGATTGAGCGTCGTGAGGGCCGAGGCGGCCGAGCTGATCGTCGGAGATTACGGTGCCGTCGCCGGCGTCACCACCACCGACGGAAGGCGCCTGCTCGCACCCAGCGTCGTCCTGTGCACGGGCACCTTCCTCGCCGGCGTCGTCTGGTACGGCCGTCAGCAGCGGCCGGCGGGGCGCCAGGGCGAGCCGCCCGCCCGCCATCTCTCGGCCAGCTTGCGAGCTACCGGCCACGACCTGCTCAGGCTCAAGACAGGCACACCGCCGCGCATCCGCGCCGATTCGGTCGACCTCAAAGTGCTGCAGGAGGTGCCCTCCGACGACCCCCACGGCACCTTCAGCGGCACACCGGGGCCGCGGATGTCGAGCACCTCCACGTGGCTCACGCGCACTACGCCCGAGACGCATGCGCTGATACAGGCGAACCTCGAGTCGTCGGCGATGTACAGCGGCGACATCGACGGCCGCGGCCCGCGCTATTGCCCCTCGATCGAGGACAAGGTGGTGCGCTTCGCCGACAAGGACCACCACCTGCTGTTCGTCGAGCCCGACGGCATCGACAGCAGCGAGCTCTACCTGCAGGGGTTCTCGAGCTCGATGCCTCCGATCCTCCAGGACGACATGATCAGGACGCTGCCGGGCTTCGAGAGAGCCGTGATCCATCGCTACGCCTACGCGGTCGAGTACGACGCGCTCGATCCCGGGCAGCTCGATGTCACCCTGATGTCGCGACGGCTGCCGGGCCTGTTCTCGGCCGGCCAGATCAACGGCACCAGCGGCTACGAGGAGGCGGCAGGACAGGGGCTGATCGCCGGCATCAACGCCGCGCGCCACGCGGCCGGCCGCGAGCTGGTGACGGTCGGGCGAGACCAGGGCTACATCGGCGTGATGCTCGACGACCTGGTCAGGGGCGGCATCGAGGAGCCCTACCGGATGCTGACGTCGCGCAACGAGTTCCGGCTGCTGCACCGCCAGGACAACGCGAACGAGAGACTGATGGAGCTCGGTCACGCTTGGGGTCTGGTCGACGCCGCCACGTTGGCGTCCTCGCAGGCGAGCGACGAGCGGGTGCGCCGCGAGGTGCGACGTTTGGCCGCGGCGAAGCACGAAGGGGTGCCCGGCACGAAGCTCCTGTGCCGCCCCGGCATCGACTACACCGCCGTGACCGCGTTGGTCGGGGAGGCGATCGAGCCGCTGACCCCGACCGAACGTTCCAAGGTAGAGACGTTGGTGCGCTACGCCTCGTACGTCGACAGGGCCGAGAAGCAGCGGCGAGACCGCGCGGCTTACGAGTCGATGAGCCTGCGGGGGATCGACCTGGATGCCGTCGCCAGCCTGTCGAACGAGGGTCGTGAGGCGCTCAGGCGGGCCGCACCCGCTTCGCTCGGAGCCGCTCAGCGCCTGCGTGGTGTACGAGACAGCGACGTCGTCGCGCTGTTGGTGCATCTGAAGTCTGGTGCGGGCAGGGCGGGCGGCAGCCGTCACGGAACGGACGACCGCGACCTCGGCGGGCTCGGCGGCTCCGGAGGCGCGAACCGCGCCGAAGGAGGCGGGGCGCGCGAAGCCGCTGCCGCTGCGTCCGAGAATGTTTCACGTGAAACATCGTCCTTGTCCTTGGGATGAGCGCCGTAGACGGGCTCATCGCCGGCTATCTCGAGCTGCTCAAGCGCTATCACAGCACGCTCGACCTCTTGTCCTCGCAGGGCCTTGATCAGCTGGGGCGCCTCGTAGAGGACGCGAGAGCTTACGCTGCTGCGATTGCGACGCATGCGACCGCCTCGGCACCCACCGTCGTCGACGTCGGGTCCGGCGCCGGTCTCCCTGGCATAGTGGTGGCGCTCTCGCTTCCAGACGCGAGGGTGTACCTGGTCGAGCGCCGCCGTCGTCGCGCAGCGTTCCTCCAACTCGTGACCGGCCGCCTCTCGATACCCAACGCGACCGTCGTCAACAGCGATGTCAGGCGTCTGTCCGGAGTCTGCGCCGACGCGGTGACAGCACAAGCCGTGGCCGGGTTGACCGAGGTCGCGCGCTTGACCCGCCATCTACAAGCCGATCCGTGCTTGTTGATCAGCCGGCGGGGGCCCGGCTGGGAAGCGGATCTGGCGGAGCTGAGGTCGTACATCGCGAGCTCTTCGCCCGTAACAGGGACTGCCGCGCCCGAGCTGCTGCCCGGAGCGGGCTCGACGTCCGCGAACAGGGCTTTAGCCGGGAGCGACGCGGCAGTTGCCGTCCTAGCCGCGGAGGCGCTGGAACAGCGTGGTAGCCTCGTCACACTGCGCCTGGCCGGAGGACCCGCTTGCCGATCATCGGCGTGATCAACCAGAAGGGCGGGGTCGGCAAGACCACCACCGCCATCAACCTGGCCGCGGCCCTTGCCGAGCGCAGGAACATCCTGCTGGTAGACCTGGATCCGCAGGCCAACGCTACCAGCGGCGTCGGAGTCACCGAACCGCAGCGGACGATCTACGACGTGTTGTCTGGCCGTGCGTCAGCGCGGCAGTCTGCCACTGCCACCCAAATCCCGAACCTCAAGGTTCTCGCATCGTCCAGCGACCTGGCGGGCGCGGCGGTGGAGCTCGACGCCAGCCGTGAGAGCCTCACGCTCCTGAGCCGAGCGCTGATCGGCGTGCGGCCGAACTACGACTTCATAATCGTAGATGCGCCGCCTTCCATGGGGGCGCTGACCCTCAACGCGCTCGCCGCCGCAGATCATCTAGTGGTGCCGCTGCAATGCGAGTACTACGCACTGGAGGGCATCGCCAGCATGATGGAGACCGTAGAGCGCGTGCAGGGCTCGCTGAACCGCGACATCCAGATCCTCGGGATCCTGCTGACCATGTTCGACAACCGTACGCGGTTGTCGAACGAGGTCGAACAGAACGTCAGGCGGCACTTCGGTGACCAGGTCTTCAAGACCGTGATCCCGCGGACCGTGCGCCTGGCCGAGGCGCCGTCGCACGGCATGTCGATCCTCGACTACGCGCCCACGTCGCAGGGCGCGCTCGCGTATCAAGCCCTTAATGAGGAGGTGCTGCAGCGTGTCAGCGAAGCCTAGAGGGTTGGGGCGGGGCCTAGACGCCCTGCTCCCACCGGTCGAGAAGGGCGTTCAGCAGATCGCCGTCAAGCAGCTCAGGCCGTCGCCCTGGCAACCGCGGCGAAGGTTGGACGAGGAGGCGATCGCCGATCTAACGGCCTCGGTCGCCGACAAGGGCGTCATCCAACCGATCGTGGTCAGGCCCGTGAGCGACGGTTACGAGATCGTCGCCGGTGAGCGCCGCTTCCGCGCCGCCCAGCGTGCCGGTCTTACCAGCGTGCCGGCGGTGGTGAAGGAGCTCAGCGACCGCGAGACCCTCGAGATCGCGATCGTAGAGAACCTTCAGCGCGAGGACCTCAACGCCATGGAGACGGCGCGTGCGCTGAAGCAGCTGATGGACTTCGGCATGAACCAGGAGCAGGTAGCCAAAGCCGTCGCGCGCAGTCGTAGCGCCGTAGCGAACTCCTTGAGGTTGCTGACGCTGCCGGCCGAGGTGCAGGCCGCCATCGAGGATGGCAAGCTGACCGCCGGTCACGCGCGAGCGATCCTCGCTCAGCCCGATGAAGACCAGGCCTGGGCGTTCGAGCAGATAGTTGCGCGAGGGCTGTCGGTGCGCGAGGCCGAGCAGCTCAAGCGACCGGCCGGCAAGCCGAGGGTCGGGGTCAAGCGGACGGCTGGCCATTACGCCCGGCTCGAGGAGGACCTGAGCCGCCACGCCGGAACGCGCGTGCGGATCACCGGCGGCAAGCGCGGCCGGATCGAGCTTCACTATCACGACGAGGACGAGCTCAACCGACTGCTGGAGCTCCTGGGTTATCAGGCCTGACGAGCAGCGCGTGAGCGGGAGGCACGTCTAGCGCTCCACCGGATGTTTCACGTGAAACATCCACCCGGCACGCCGCCGCCGAGTGCCTAGCTTTGGCGTCTCGACCGGCCACCTCGCGCCAGGTCTCCGTCCGATCCACGCCAGCGACGGTGATAGCATGCCGATGCCGTCCCTCCCCAGCACGAGAGCCGGGCGGCGAGTCCCGGCTTCGGGCGCGGGACAGAGACGGAAGAGCAACGCAGCTCGCTAGGAGAGACCATGAAGGCACCTGTTCGCATCGCCGTTACCGGCGCCGCCGGCCAGATCGGCTATGCCCTGCTGTTCCGAATCGCCGCCGGCGACATGCTCGGCAAAGACCAGCCCGTGATCCTGCAGCTGCTCGAGATCACCCCAGCGCTGAAGGCGCTGGAGGGCGTGATCATGGAGCTCAACGACTGCGCGTTCCCGTTGCTGGCTGGCGTCGTCGCCACCGACGACCCTGCCGTCGCCTTCAAGGGCGCCGATTACGCCATGCTCGTCGGCTCGCGCCCCCGCGGGCCCGGCATGGAGCGAGGCGACCTCCTCAAGGCCAACGGCGCGATCTTCACCGTCCAGGGCAAGGCGCTCAACGATCACGCGGCACGCGAGGTCAAGGTCCTGGTCGTAGGCAACCCGGCCAACACGAACTGCCTCATCGCGATGCGCAACGCTCCCGATCTGAGCCCGACGCAGTTCAGCGCGATGACGCGCTTGGATCACAACCGCGCGGTCTCCCAACTGGCCGAGAAGACCGGAGCGCGCGTAGCCGACGTGCGACGCATGACCATCTGGGGCAACCACTCGAGCACGCAGGTGCCGGACCTCAGTCACGCGACCGTCGCCGGGAAGGCCGCCGCGTCACTCGTCGACCAGGCCTGGGTCGGTGACGCTTTCATACCGACGGTCCAGAAGCGCGGGGCTGCGATCATCGACGCTCGCGGCGCCTCCAGCGCAGCGTCGGCCGCCAACGCCGCCATCGATCACATGCGCGACTGGGTGGCGGGCACGGCGGACGGCGACTGGGTGAGCATGGCGATCCCTAGCCGCGGCCACTACGGCGTCGCGGAGGGCCTCGTCTACTCGTTCCCCGTGACGATCGCAGGGGGGCGGGTCGACGTCGTGGAGGGGCTCGCCATCGACCCCTTCATCGCGGAGCGGATGAAGGCCACCGAGCGAGAGCTAGCAGAGGAACGCGACGCCGTGGCCGACCTGACCTAACGCTTCGAGGCGCCGAAGACCGGCACACACGTAGGACCCCTCGACTAACCCGAAAACTCGGAACGTTTCCGAGCATGGTACCATCCGCCCATGGCCGGCCGGGTCCGAGACGCTGTCACGCCCAAGGGCGCCGATGCAGGCGCCCCAGCGCCGCAGCGGGGTCACGACACTCGTGACCCGCGCGCGGTGCTGAAGGCATACGGACTGCGTTACAGCCGGCCTCGCGAGCTGATCGTCGGCTTCCTGCAAGAGGAGGACCGCCACGTCACGGCCGAAGGGCTTTACCACGCCCTCAAGCAGCGCGGTGAGGACCTGAGCCTCTCCACCGTCTACCTCAACCTCTCGGCGCTGGCCGAGGCCGGGTTGGTCAGCGAGTTCCAGGGAGCGAGCGGGCAGTCGCTCTACGACAGCAACCTCGTTCCGCACTTCCACGTCGTCTGCCGCGAGACCGGAGAGATCCTCGACGTGCCCGCCCCCGTCATCGACGGCAAGCCGCTGGGACGCTACCTGAAGGACGCGATCGAGGCGGCGACGGGCTGGCAGGTGGACGAGCCGAACCTGAGCCTCAGCGGCGTCTCGCCGAGGCGCTCGCGCTGACCGAGCCGCTACACTCTGTGGGTGCACAACGAAACGCGTGCGAACCAACGAGACTGCGCCGTCGTGGCCGAGGCGCGCAGCCGAGGCATAGAGCTTCGCTGCCTCGAATCCTACGCAGAGCTCGGTGAGGTCGAGGAGATCCAGCGCCAGGTCTGGGGCATGGAACCCATCGAGATCGTCCCCGGAGCCCAACTGCGCGCAGTCGAGCACGCCGGCGGGCTCGTGGCAGGAGCTTTCGCGGACGGCGAGATGATCGGCTTCGTGTACGGTTTCCTCGCCGCGCCGACAGGGCGCGGCATGCGGGGTCCTGGGATGCATTCGCACATGTTGGCGGTGCGACACGCCGGTCGTGGTACCGGCGTCGGTAAGGCTCTCAAATGGTTCCAACGCGACTGGTGTCTCGCGCGCGGCATCGAGTGGGTCTGCTGGACGTTCGACCCGCTACAGGCTAAGAACGCTCGCCTCAACCTGTTCCACCTCGCCGCCATCAGCAACGAGTACCTCGTCGACTTCTACGGCCCCATGACCGGCCCGTTGGGGGGCAACCAGGAGACGGACCGCCTTCTCGCCCTCTGGCAGCTGTCCGATCCGGGGGTGGCGGCGATCGCGTCTGGCGGCGCCCCTGTCGCATTCTGTCGGCGTCACCCGTCTGGTGGTCCCGTGGTCTGGCTGCTGTCCGAGGCAGACGTCTCTGCCGAGCGGTTACTCGCTCCGGACGAGCTCGAGGCGATCCTCGCATCCGCCTCGCCGGAGGCCGAGCTGCGGATCGCCGCCCCTGCGGACGCCGCGCGTCTGCTCAACGATGACGTCGAGGGGGCGAAGGCGTGGCGCCACGCCATTCGGGGCGCGATGCTGCCCGCCCTCGCGGCCGGCTACTCCGTCGTGGACTTCGCCGAGGGCGCCTACTCGCTCAGGAAGACCGGCGATCCGTGAACGAGAACCTGACAGAATGAAAACTCAGACTTGACAGATAGTGAGGTTGTGATTACTATCTGCTCAGGAGGTCGGACATGAACCATCTACAGATAGAACGAGCTGCGGCCGACCGAGTCGCCTTCCTTCACGCCGAGGCAAGCCGCATAAGGGCGACGCCGTCCCGAAGCGGGACCGTAGCGAAGCGCGCCGCCACCCTGCTCCGCAACTGGGCCGCCAGGTTGGACCGCGAGCACGTAAGCGCCGCCGGTGGCCTGGGCCACACCGCTGACCTGCCCCGTCCTGGACGACTCGGGCATCAGCGGGCATAGGCATCCGGATCGTGGACGACATCGAACGCATCCAAGAGATGGTCGCCGAGGGTCGCATCTCGCCCGAGGATGGCGAACGGCTCATCGCCGTGCTGCGCGACATCGACGCGGCCGACTTCGCACTCGACTCGGCGGCGTCTCAGCCGCCCGCCCCACCCGCACCTGCTGCACCGGTGGTGACCGAGATTCCCGGTCACCACGTCGAACCCCCGACGCCCCCAACGCCCGCTCGCCACAGCGCCGCGAGCGAGCTTCCCGAGGTCGCGGCCGTGAACCCTCCAAGCGCGGCCGCGACCGAATCCATAGAACGTCGGCGGGAACGTTTCGAGGAGTACGAACGCCGCCGCCTCGAGCGCCTGCACCGCGACGCGGTGCGCCGCCAGCAGCACGCGCAG
>CAYYOK010000125.1:0-9597 GCA_964473205.1 uncultured bacterium
AACCCGCGACATACAGCTTGGAAGGCTGTCGCTCTACCAACTGAGCTACTCCCGCGTCTGCTCGCCACCGCCGACGAGAGCCTCGGCCGGCCTCGTCGTCGGTTCGGCGCTGGTCGGGGCGACAAGATTCGAACTTGCGACCCCCTGCTCCCAAAGCAGGTGCGCTACCAGACTGCGCTACGCCCCGACGGTCGGCCGTCCCCAAGGGAACTCGCCGCGCGGCGCAGTATACCCGCTCGGAACGCCGCCTTCCAGGCCGGGGCAGACGGCTTCGACGCCCTGAGGCGGCCGGCTCAATCGATACCGTTCGACCGACCTCGCTCAGTCGACCTCACTCAGCCGAGCCGACCTTGCGCAGCCGACCTCGCTCAGCCGACCTCGCTCAGCGCTAGGTCGACCCAGGCGCTCATCTCAGCGGTGAGCCCCAAGCGTCCGGCCTGCGCGCGCGAGTACCACCCGAACCCGCCCTCACCGCCGGCGAGGTCGCCGCCGTATCCGGGCAGCGGTCGGGCGAGATAGACGAGATCGATGTGCTCGTGGCCCGGTCCGATCGATTCGAGCTGCACTCCCCGCGGCCTGATCAGTTGCCGCGGACCGGGCGCGTCGACGGCTCTCTCGCCGACGAGCTCCACTGCCACGCCCGCCTCCTCGAGAACCTCGCGGACGGCTGCTTCATCGGGCAGCTCGCCGACCTCCACATGCCCGCCGGGAGGCAGCCAGAGCCCGAGCTTCCTGTGGTGATGAAGCAGGACCTGGCCGTTCCACACGACGAACACGCTGACGGCCCAGTCGCGGGTCACGGGAGCCTCGCCAGTACCTCGGCTCGTCACCTGGCCATGGCCAGCGGCAGGTAGCTCAAAGCGTCGACCTGCGCCCCGCTCACGCCGCCGTAGAGAGCGTGGGGCGTGGCGCGCTCGACCGTCACCCGGGCGAGACCGAGCCCGGCCACCTGCTCGCTCGGCACCAGCACGGTGTGGTTCTGATCCGAATGCCCGACGACGTAAGCCTCGTCGCGGCCCACCTCGCTCACGAGGACCCGAAGCTCGCGGCCGACGAGGCGTTGGTTCGCTGCCAGCGACTGGCGCTTCTGCAGCTCGATGAGCCTGCCGAGGCGCTCGGTCTTCAGCTCCCGCGGCAGGTCGTCGAAGTGCTTGTACGAAGGCGTGCCAGGCCGCGCCGAGTAGATGAACATGTAGGCCTGCTCGAAGGCGGCCTCCTCGTACAGCTCGAGAGTCTGCCGGAAGTCGTCCTCCGTCTCGCCGGGGAACCCGACGATCACGTCCGTCGAGATCACGACGTCGCGAACCTTCTCGCGGATCTCCTTGACGATGCCCAAGTAGCGCTCGCGCCGGTACTCGCGCGCCATGCGCCTGAGCACGCCGTCGGAGCCCGACTGGACGGGCAGGTGGATGTAGTTGCACACAGCGGGCTCTTCGGCGATCACGTCGATCAGCTCGCTCGAAAAGTTCATCGGGTGGCTGGTCGTGAACTTGACGCGCTCGACGCCGGTGCGCGCGATGAGCCGCAGCAGCTCGGGGAAGCTCGGCAGGCCCGGCTTGTCGAGGCCGTAGGAGTTGACGTTCTGGCCGAGCAGCGTGATCTCGCAGTTGCCGGCCGCCACCATGGCCTCGGCCTCGGCCAGGATCGCCTCCGGGCGCCGGGAGACCTCTGGTCCGCGCGTCGTCGGCACCACGCAGTAGGTGCAGTGGTGGTTGCAGCCGCGCATGATCGTCAGGAAGCCGCTGAGGCCGCCGGGTGGGGGAGGCTGGTGGTCGTGAAGCTCGAACTCGAAGTCGCGGCGTTCGACCCGCGCCGCGCCGCCGCTCTCCATCTCGTCTATGGCTGCCAGCACCGAGGTGATCGCGCCGGGCCCGATCAGCAGGTCGACGGCGAACTTCTCGGCCAGCTCCTTGCCCTCGTCGAGCTGCGCCAGGCAGCCCATCAGCCCGACCTTCACGTCGCGGCCGGCCTGGCGCTGCTTGCGCAGGTCGCCGAGCAGCGACACGACCTTCTCCACCGGCTTGCCGCGCACCGCGCAGGTGTTCAGCAGCACGAGGTCGGCCTGCGACTGATGATCGACGAGCAGGTGACCGCCCGCCACCAACTCGGAGTTGATGGTGTGCGTGTCGTACTCGTTCATCTGGCAGCCGAACGTGATGACGTGGGCGCGCAAGCGGGTCTCCTAGCCAGCGCTCGCCGGGCTCGCGGCCGACCGCGCTGGCCCGGCATTGTAGCAACCGACGCGGAGCCCGCCAAAGGCCAGAGGACGCCTCATTCGGAGACAGCCCAGCCCAACGTCAGCGCCGCTACCAGCACCAACACGATGCTCAGTGCGGCCAGTGAGAAGCCGTAGACCAGCAGGCGAGGGAAGCGGCGGCGCAAAGGTCCCAGCGGGCTCAGGAACACCATCAAGATCCCGGCGAGGAACGTGAACGACAAGAGCGAGGCCGCCTGCTGCAGTGACACGACTTAGGAGCATAGCCCGTGCGCCTGAGGCTGCGGCGCCGAACCGCCCGGTCTCGACTACCTGACGCCGCTCAGATCGAAGCGGTGGAACACCCTGACACTGCCGCCTCCGGCGTCGATGCCCACCAGCACCTCGGCCGCGCCGCTCTGCCTCGCGCGGTCGACCGCCGCGGCGTCGAGCTCCAGCTCGAAGCGCCCGGGCGCGACCTCAGCCTCGGTCCAGGCGCGCTCGCCGAACAGGACCAGCACGGCCCCGTGGGGAGCGCCCGCGTAGCTGAGGTCGACGCGCACCAGCTCGGTGGCCTGGTGCACGGCGAAGGCGCCGACCAGCCGCGTGTGGCGCCGCGGCGCACCCGGCGCCAGCGTGTAGGTCCCGCGGGCTCGCGCGCTGTCGGCCGCGGTAGCCGAGGCCAGGATGGCGGCCGCGTGCAGCGTGGCCCCCTCGTCGAGCAGGAACGCGCGCCCCTCCCTCACGCCTACCGCCAGCTCGGTGTCCTGCGAGATCGGCACTAGCACGACGTCGCTGATGCCAGCCGGCAGCGGGATCGGCGTGCCGTTACCGCCTCCGAACGACAGAACGACCTCGAGCGGGGAGCGCGAGTCGAAGCGCAGCACCATGTCGGTGCTGGTGCGGGTCGCCAGCGAGACCTGACTCGACGCCAGAGCGAACGGCTCCCAACCGAGCACCTGCACGACGATCAGCCCCAGCAGCGGGTCTTCGTGCAGCCCGAAGCCGACCCGGTTGAAGCCAGCGTTGAGGAGGTTGCGCCTGTGGCTGGGGGAGTCGAGCCAGCCCTGCACGACGCGTGCCGGTACCAGCTCGGCCGACACGCCAGCTAAGCGCGCCAGGTTCTCGCCCACCTCCACCAGCGGCGAGCCGGCGTTGGCGACGCGGCGGCTGAGCGTGGCGTTGGCGGCGACGGGCGAGGTGTGGTCGAAGTAGCCCAGCTCGGCCATCTCGCGGGCGTGAGCAGCCGCGGCGGCGGCGAGGGTCGGGTCCTGAGACAGGGGAGGGAGGCCGTTGCGCTGCCTGGCGGAGTTGCTCTGCTCGAGCAGGCCCGCGGCCAAGGCGCCGTGGTCGCCTGAGGCCGGCTGCGCCAACCCTGCGCCGGCCAGCAGGGCTACTACCAGTGACAGCAGGGCTGCACGCAGGCGCCCGCCTGGCGCTACCATCGGCACGTGAGCGGCTTCAGGGAGCGGGTGCTCGACATCGTGAGGTCGGTGCCCGTAGGCAAGGTGACGACCTACGGAACGGTGGCGCTGTTCGCCGGCGCGCCGCGCGCGGCGCGCCAGGTCGGCGCCGTGCTGCACGGGCTCAGGCCCGAGGACGGCGAGGTGCCGTGGCAGCGCGTCATCAACGCCTCGGGCGGGATCTCCACCTACAAGGTCGGTGCCGGCGAGCTCCAGGTGGCGCTGCTCAGAAGCGAAGGGGTCGAGGTCGTCGACGATCGCGTCGACCTGCGGCGTTACCGCTGGGATCCGGACCTCCTTTGAGTCGGACACGTGCCCTGAGCTAGGCATGCGCGCGCTCATCCGACGTGCACGCTGTCGCCGATCAGGTAGCAGAGCACGCGCTTCTGCAGCCGCCTGGTCAGCAGACCTACCCTGACCCTCGCCTCGACGTAGTAACCGCCGTGCTCGCGCAGGTTCTGGGCGTGATGCCGCAGCGCCGGCAGCAGCACCCCGGCGGCTCCGAGCAGGTCGGCGGCGAGCTCGGCTCTCACGTCGGTATGCGGCGTGACCGGGAACGGCGCGACGAACGTGGCCGCGTAGGCGTGCGACCGCCGGCCCCCGAGCGTGCCGCGCAGCAGCGGCCGGCTCGACTCGAGCTGCCTGGAGGCGGTGTCGACGCCGTCCTTGGTCCGCTGGTAGAACCTGTCGACCAGCTTGAAGGTCAGCGACACGTCGTCCAGGCTGCGGTAGGGCACGAGCTTCAGCCCGACCTCGAACTCCTCGCCGCTGCGCACGTGGTTGGGGGCGGTCAGCTCGACCTGGTTGAACCAGCGCTCCCACAGCGCGCTCAGGAAGCAGGACCCGGCGGCCAAGGTCGCGGCAGGCACCTCGAACACCAGGAACGCCGTGCCGATCCCCAGCGTCTCCCGCAGCCCCGGAAGCGCCGCAGCCAGCATCCCCGCCAGCGCCGCCAACGACCACATCACGGCCAGCCAGAAGCTGGGCAACGCCGTCAGGCGCGGCGTCAGAGGCAGGTCGAGGGGAGGGTCGTCGAGGTAGCGGCGGCTGATGCCGCAGGCCTCGCACACGGCTCGCCCGGCGTTGGCGTGGCCGCAGGCCGCGCAGAGCCAGGCCTCGGGCTCGACCGCCGCAGGGCGCGCGTAGCGGCCGACGACGTGCCCGCCGGCGTTGCCTTCGCTGTCCACGGGCAGAGGATAGCGGCCGCCGGGCGGCTCGGCAGTCAGGAACTCGTCCTTGGGCCTTGCCCTGGCGACCGGCCAGCAGGTCGATACTCGTATGATTGCTGCATGGAACAGCCTCACGAGGTCCGGCTCGCCGCCGACCTGATCCGGGCGCACAGCCCGTCTGGCGCCGAGGGCCCCGCGACCGGGGTGCTCATCGACGCCATGCGCGAGCTCGGCTTCGACGAGGTGTTCGTCGACCCCGCCGGCAACGCCGTCGGGCGCTTCGTGCGCGGCGCCGGCCCGCACGTGATGCTCAACGGCCACCTCGACACGGTGCCTCTCGGCGACGAGTCGCTGTGGCCGTACCCGCCGCTCAGCGGCGCGGTCGAGGGCGGCATGCTGTGGGGCCGCGGCGCCTCCGACATGAAGAGCTCCCTTGCCTGCATGGTCGTGGCGGCCCGCGACGCGGCCAACTCCGGCTTCAGCGGGACGCTGAGCGTCGCGGGCGTCGTGCTCGAGGAGGTGGGCGGTCTCGGCGCGCGCTACCTGGCCGAGAACAGCGAGGTCGATGTCGTCGTGCTCGGGGAGCCGAGCAGCCTGAGGCTCAAGCTCGGCCACCGCGGCGCCGCCGGGGTCGAGGTCACGTTCCCTGGCGCCATCGCTCATGCGGCCAAGGCGGAGCTGGGCGAGAACGCGCTGGTGCATGCGGCGCGCTACATCGCCGCCCTCGGCGCGATGCCGCTGCCGACCGGCGGAACCCTCAAGGGCTCGAGCGCCACGCCGACCCGGCTGGAGACGTTCCCGCAGGGCGGGACCAACGTGGTGCCCGGCAGCGCCAAGCTCTACGTCGACTACCGCAACGTGCCGGGCGACGAGCTCGACCACGTCGTGGCGCGCCTGGAGGCGATCCGCCACGACGAGCGCATAACCGTCAAGATCCCGGAGCAGACCTTGACCAGCGTCAGCGGCGAGGTCAGCTACACCGCCAAGCGGGCCGGGCTGCCGTACCTGCTGGACGAGGGCCACGAGGCCGTCGCCGCGGCGCGGCGCGCGCTGACGCCGCTGCTGGCGCGGCACGGCCGCGAGCTCGAAGTCGGCTACTGGTGGTTCTGCACCGACGCGCCGCACCTCGCCTCGCGCGGGGCGGCGGTGCTGGGCTTCGGTCCGGGGGCCGAGGAGCTGGCCCACACGACCCGCGAGTGCGTGCCGGTCGAGAGCCTGGCGGTCGCGCGCGAAGCCTACCGCGCGCTGAGCCTCGAGCTGCTCGGCCCGGCGTGAGCGAGTCGCGCCACGAGCCGGCGGACACGACTGGACAGGAGGCGCCCATGAAGGGTGAGACGAAGATCATCAACGGTGACGCCTGGACGATCGTCGACGTCGCGCCGGCTCCGCCGCTGGCCGAGATGGTCGCCGCGATACTCGAGGAGGCCGGGCTGATCGCGATGGTCAGCGGTCTCGACCTCGCCTCCGAGGCTTTCTCTCACCTCGGCTCGACCAACCTCACCACCACCTACGTGCTGGTGCCCGAGGCGCAGGGCGAGCGGGCGCTGGCGATCATCGAGGAGACGGTCACCGACTTCGAGGGCGAGGAGCTCGACGAGCTGCTCGCCAAGATGGCTGCCGGCGAGCTGAGCCCCGAGGAGCTCGAGGCGCTCGGCGCGGGCGAGCTGGACGACGATGTCGGCGGCTCGGACGACTCGGAAGAAGATCCCGACGACGCCTACGACTCCTAGGCGCGGCGGACGGAGGCGCGAGGCGTGAGCGCGGGGGACGGCAACGGGAGGCGTGCGCGCCACTCGGCGGCCCTGCTCAGCCTGGTGGGCGCCATCGCAATCCTGGCGCTCAAGTTCGGCGCCTACGCTCTCACCGGCTCGATCGGCCTCCTGTCCGACGCGGCCGAATCGCTCGTCAACCTGGTCGCGGCCGTCGTGCTGATCTGGGCGCTCAACATCTCGGCGGCTCCGCCCGACTACCGCCATCCGTACGGTCACACCAAGGCCGAGTACCTGTCGAGCGTGCTCGAGGCGGCGCTGATCTTGTTGGCGGCCGCAAGCATCGGCTGGTTGGCTGTCCAGCGGCTCCTGACGCCGGTGGCGCTCGACAACGTCGGCGTCGGGCTCGCGGTGGCGGCCGTGGCGGCCGTCCTGAACGGCGGCCTGGCGCTGGTGCTCAGCCGCGTCGCGCGCGAGCAGAACTCCGACGCTCTCAGAGCCAACGCTCGTCACCTGCTCACCGACGTGGTGACCTCGGCCGGCGTCATCGTCGGGGTGTTGCTCGTCGGAGCGACGGGCTGGCAGTTCCTAGACCCGATCGTGGCGTTGGTGGTGGCGGTCAACATCGTCGCGGTCGGAGTAAGCGTGATGCGGCGCTCGGTGTCGCGACTGCTCGACGAGCGCCTGCCAGAGAGCGAAGAGGCTCAGATCCTCTCCGTGCTCGACTCGCGCCCAGCCATCCTCGGCTACCACCGCCTGCGCACTAGGCGCTCTGGCAGGGCGCGCTTCGCTGAGGTCGACGTCTTCGTCGCTCCGAGCATGACGGTGGCCGCGGCTCACGAGCTGATGGTCGAGTTGGAGCAGGCCGTAGAGGCGCGGCTCGGCGACATCGACATGACCGTTCACGCCGAGCCGTTCGTCGAAGGGGTGCGCGACGTGACGCTCAGACCGAAGGACGAGTTCTCGCCCTAGAGCCTGCCTCCAGACGGCTGCGCGGCCCGGAGACGGCTCCGCTGTCGGGGTCGAAGTAGCGCAGCGGAGCTTGCGCCCACTCTCCGGCATAGGCGACGCCGACGCGCTCGCTCACCGCGATGCGCGCAGGTGCGGGTCCGTCGTAGATACCCAACGGACCGTCGACGAGGCTCGAGGCGTCGAGGGCGCGCGTGATCCCGAACGTCCGACACAGCTTGCCGGGACCTCTGGCAGCGCGAAGGTCAGCCACCGGATGTGACAGCTCCACGGCCCTCACCAGCACGGCCTGCGGTTCGCCCTCGTCTGCGACGACGACGTTGAGCATGTCGTACATGCCGTAGATCAGGTAGACGTACGCGGTTCCTGGCGGCCCGTACAGGGTCTTGGTGCGCTTCGTCAGCCCCTTGGAGGCGTGGCATGCCAAGTCGGCCTCGCCCAAGTAGGCCTCCGTCTCGACTATGCGTCCCGCCACCAGGCGCGACGGATCCGACGAGCCCACTCGGGCGACGAGTACCTTGCCGAGCAGCTCAGGTGCCACGGCGTCGGCGGTGCGCCGGTAGAACGCCTCGGCCAGACGCGGACCCGACTCGATCACAGGAACCGCGCCAGCTCGATGACCTCAGCGACGTCGCCGCGCTCGGGATCGAGCACCGCGCCTTCCGGCACCACGACCAGGGCGTCGGACTCGACGAGCGAGCGCAGCACGCCAGACGACTGGTTCTCGAACCTCAGGACTCTCAGCGTCGCGCCGTCCCTGACCAGGCGTGCGCGTTGCAGCATCTGCTTGTGGCCCGCCGCGAAGCGGGATGCGACCACCGCGCGCGCTCGCGAGTAGAACGGGAACGGTGCGCGGTCGCCCGTCGCGGTCTGCAGGATGGGGAAGACGAACAGCAGGCAGCCTACGAGGCTCGAGACAGGGTTGCCTGGCAGGCCCAACCACGGGACTCCCTGGTAGCGCGCCAGCATCGTCGGACCGGCGGGACGCACCAGCACGCGCCAGAACACCAGTTCGCCGCCGCCCAGCAACAGATCCCTCACCGTGTCGCGCGGGCCGCGCGACACGCCGCCTGACGAGACGATCAGGTCCGCGCCGCCAGCGTCCAGCGCGGCATGCACGGCGCCGGCCAGCTCAGCGGCGTCGTCCGCCACCTGCGACAACAGGTGCACGTCCGCGCCGCCGGCCGTCAGCAGGGCAGCCAGGCCGTGGGAGTTCGACTCGTAGAGCTGTCCGCGGTTCAGCGCTGAGCCGGGAGGCCGCAACTCGTCGCCGGTCGCCACGACGAGGATGCGCGGCTTCCTCGCGACCAGAGGCTGGGCGTGTCCCATCGCCGCTGCCAGCGCCAGGCTTGCGGCGTCGAGCCTGCGCCCGGGGCGCAGGTATATCTCCGAGGCTCGAAGGTCCTGACCACGCGGTCTGACGCCGTCAGAGGCGGCCGCCGCGGTCACCCTGACGCTTACGCCGTCGTCGTCAGCGTGTTCGACGCCGACGACAGCGTCGCCACCATCCGGCATCAGACCTCCGGTGGCGATACGGACGGCCTGCCCGGCCGCGACAGAGCCCATGAAAGGCCTGCCTGCCTGCGCCTCGCCGATCAGCTCCAGCACCGCTGGAGCGCTCTCGGACGCGCGCGTGACGTCTGCGCGCCTGAGCGCGTACCCGTCGAGAGACGAGTCGTCGCCCTCGGGCCGGTCTCGAAGACTAGCGAGATCCTCGGCCAGCACTCGTCCGTGAGCTGCGATGAGCGGAACGCGCTCCACGCCGGTCGGCCGCGCCGCTGCCGCGCAGAGCGCGATCGCCTCCTCGAGGCTCAGGTCGAAGCGCGGAGAGGTGCTCTCGTCGGAGGCTTCACTTGGCACGTTTGATGCTACCAACGACCGGCCGGAGGCCGCAGGGCACGTGTTACTCTCGGCCCAGACGGCACTTGGTGCCGGTCGACGGCGCTCACTCGCCCGTCTGGCCGGGCGCCGCCGGTACCGAAAGCGAGGGAACCATGCAGTACAAGCACATCAGAGTGCCCGCCGGTGACCCGGTGGTCATGCAGGGCGGCGTCGTGCAGGTCTCCGACCGGCCGATCGTCGCGTACATCGAG